>JAFAEL010000002.1 GCA_023423995.1 Pseudomonadota bacterium
TTCGTATAACGCGCGATGCACTCAGGATCAGCAGCGATTTCGGCATATTGCGCAATTTGCAGGCAATTTCCGCAGTAGCTCTTTTGCCTGATCGCGCATCAGCACGGATTGCCGCCGGATCGAGCAGCCTAGGATTTAGGCGCAGCTGCCCAGGGCAGCCTTCCGCTTAGGCGGTCCTGGCACGCTTGCTGCTACGGAGCGTCCGGGTGGCATGACCGGCTCGCACGAGGCAGGGCCGGCAACGCAGGCGAGAGAGCCCGGATGACGAAGTATAAACTCGAGTACATTTGGCTGGACGGGTACACCCCGACGCCGAACCTGCGCGGCAAGACGCAGATCAAGGAATTTTCGAGCTTCCCGACGCTGGAGCAGCTGCCGCTCTGGGGCTTCGACGGCTCCTCGACGATGCAGGCCGAGGGCCACTCGTCCGATTGCGTGCTGAAGCCGGTCGCCCTCTATCCGGACGCGACGCGCGTCAACGGCGTGCTCGTCATGTGCGAGGTCATGATGCCGGACGGCGTCACCCCGCACCCGTCGAACAAGCGCGCCACCATCCTCGACGACGAGGGCGCCTGGTTCGGCTTCGAGCAGGAGTACTTCTTCTACAAGGACGGCCGCCCGCTCGGCTTCCCGACCGAGGGCTACCCGGCGCCGCAGGGCCCCTACTACACGGGCGTCGGCTACAAGAACGTCGGCTCGGTCGCGCGCGAGATCGTCGAGAAGCATCTCGACCTGTGCCTCGCGGCCGGCATCAACCACGAGGGCATCAATGCCGAGGTGGCGAAGGGCCAGTGGGAGTTCCAGATCTTCGGCAAGGGCTCCAGGACCGCCGCCGACCAGATCTGGATGGCGCGCTACCTCATGATGCGCCTGTGCGAGAGCTACGGCATCGACATCGAGTGGCACTGCAAGCCGCTCGGCGACACCGACTGGAACGGCTCGGGCATGCACTGCAACTTCTCGACCGAGTACATGCGTACTGTCGGCGGGAAGGAGTATTTCGAGGCCCTGATGGCCCAGTTCGACAAGAACCTGATGGACCACATCGCCGTCTACGGCCCGGACAACGACAAGCGTCTGACCGGCAAGCACGAGACGGCGCCGTGGAACAAGTTCAGCTACGGCGTCGCCGATCGTGGCGCCTCGATCCGCGTGCCGCATTCCTTCGTGAACAACGGCTACAAGGGCTATCTCGAGGATCGCCGCCCGAACTCCATGGGCGACCCCTACCAGATCGCCTCGCAGGTCCTGAAGACGATCTCCGAGGTTCCGACCGCCAAGGTCGCGGCCGCGGCCTGATCTTGCTCCCGGCGCGGGCACGCCCCGCGCCGGGCCTTTTCGCCGGCCGCGAAGAGCGCCGGCTTGCAAGGCGCGCATCGGCTGTCGAGCAGCCCGGCCGCCGGATGCATGCGCGGACGCACAGCCTGCCGCCAGCGGCGGAGGCATGACCGCTCGAAGGTGACACGTGGAAATGACGGGGCGACGGTACCGGGCCAATCTGCCCGCGCCGGAGGACACGACGCTTTCCGGTTCGACACCACTCCTGACGCCCGGCTTCCTCCGCTTCGTTGGGGAATTGCTGTTCGGGGAGCGCTGGCAGACGCCTCTCGCGACCTATCTCGGCGACTTCCGCGGCAGGCCGGTCAACCCGGCCGTGATCCACAATTGGACGACCGCGACGCGCTCGGTGCCGGACTGGGTCGCAGGCGCTCTCGTGGCCGCGCTCGAAGACCGCCGCACGGATTGGCAGCAGCGGGCCCAGACGGCCCGCGAGGTCGCCGACAGGATCCGATCAGGTCACGGCAGCGGGCCGCTCCCGAGCTGAGGCCGGACGGCCCCGCTCGCCCTATCCACCCCGCATCCCGGCGCACCGCTTGCGAGGCGCCCCGTTCCTCATGCCGCCTCGGGCAGCCGCGTCAGGAGCTTGTCGAGCGTAACCGGGTAATCGCGCACGCGGATGCCCGTCGCGTTGTAGACGGCGTTCGCGATCGCGGCCCCGACCCCGCATAGCCCGAGTTCGCCGACGCCCTTGGCCTTCATGGGCGAGGACATCGGGTCCGTCTCGTCCATGAAGATCACCTCCTGGTGCGGGACGTCGGCATGGACCGGGACCTCGTAGCCGGCAAGGTCGTGATTGACGAAGAAGCCCCGCCGCGTGTCGACCGCGAGTTCCTCCATCAGGGCCGCGCCGACGCCCATCGTCATGGCGCCGATGACCTGGCTGCGGGCCGATTTCGGGTTGATGATCCGCCCCGCGGCGCAGACGGCCAGCATGCGCCGCACCCGGACCTCGGCCGTGTAGGCATCGACCGCCACCTCGACGAAATGGCCCGCGAAGGTCGATTGCTGCTGCTTCTTGGACAGGTCGCCGTACTCGATCAGGTCTTCCGCCACGAGCTCGCCCGAACGTGCAGCTTCGGCGAGCGGCACGTTGCGGTTGCCGGCCCGGACCTCGCCATCGGCGAAGGCCGCGTCGGCCGAGTTGAAGCCGAGCTTCTGCGCCACGGCCTCCCGCAGCTTCACGCAGGCCGCGTAGACGCCGGCGGTCGAATTGTTCGCGCCCCACTGGCCTCCCGAGCCGGCCCCGGCCGGGAAGTCGGAATCGCCGAGCCGGACCACGACCTTCTCCAGCGGCACGCCCATCATCTCGGCCGCCGTCTGGGCGATAATCGTGTAGCTCCCGGTGCCGATATCGGTCATGTCGGTCTCGACCGTCACGATCCCACGGCCGTCGAGACGCACGCGAGCGGCCGACTTCGTCAGCAGGTTGTTGCGGAATCCGGCCGCCATGCCCATGCCGACGAGCCATTTGCCGTCGCGGGCCTGGCCCGGCTGCGGGTTGCGCTTCGCCCATCCGAACTTGTCGGCGCCAAGGCGCAGGCAGCCGACGAGGTTGCGGTGCGAGAAGGCGCGGTCCGGCTTCTCGGGATCGACCTGCGTGTCGTTGCGGATGCGGAACTCGACGGGATCGAGCCCGAGCTTCTCGGCCATCTCGTCCATGGCGATCTCGAGCGCCATCAGGCCCGGCGCCTCGCCCGGCGCCCGCATGGCGTTCCCTTCCGGCAGGTCGAGATGCGCGAGCTTCATGGAGGTGAGGCGGTTCGCCCCGGCATAGAGCAGCTTCGTCTGCTGGGTCGCGGTCTCGGGCTTGCCGTCCGGCAGGTTCCCCGAAGTGCTCTCGTGGGCGATCGCCGTGATGATGCCCTCCGGATTCGCCCCGATCCGGATGCGCTGGATGGTGGCCGGCCGGTGCGTGGTGTTGTTCGGGATGAGCGGGCGGGTCAGCGCCACCTTCACGGGCCGCTGCGCCGCCTTCGCGGCCAAAGCCGCGAGCACCGCGTCGGCACGGATGAAGAGCTTTCCGCCGAAACCACCGCCGATATAGGGCGAGTCGAGCCGGACATTCTCGGGCTTGATCCCGAGGATCTTGGCCATGCTCTCCTTGCCCCAGGCGATCATCTGGTTCGAGGTCCAGAGCGTGAGCTTGTCGCCGGACCAGGCCGCCACGGTCGCGTGCGGCTCCATCATGGCGTGCGACTCGTCGGCCGTCGTGTAGGTCTCGTCCAGCTTCACGGGCGCGGCCGCGAAGGCGCCCTCGAAATCGCCGATCCGGTCCTCCGGACCTCCCCCGCTGCCCTCGCCGCTTTCCGCCGCGACGGGCTTTGCAGCCGAAGCCTCGGCCGCGAGATCGAACTTGCCCGCCTCCGGCGCATAATCGACGCGCACCAGGAAGGAGGCGGCGCGCGCCTGCTCGAAGGTCTCGGCCACCACGACGGCGATCGCCTGGTGGTAGTGCTGCACCTCGTCGCCGCCGAAGAGATAGGCCGCATTCATCCGGCCGCGTTCCAGGCGGGGCGTGTCGAGCGTGGTGACGATGGTGACGACGCCGGGCGCCCGGCGCGCGTCATCGACGTGGATCGCCTTGATGCGTCCCTTCGGGATGGTCGCACCGAGGACGAAGCCATAGGCCTGGTTCGGCGCCACGTCGTGCCGCTCGAAAGCATAGGGGGCGGTGCCGGTCGTCTTGTACTTGCCGTCGATCCGGTCCGTCGGTTTCCCGACGACCTTCATCTGGTCGATCGGATTGGTCGTGGCTGGCGTGTCGAACTTCATGGCTCAGGACCTCGCTTCAGCCAGGACGGCGCTCAGCGTCCGCTCGGCGAGCGGGAGCTTGAAGGCGTTCTCATGGGTGGGCCTGGCGCCATCCAGCATCGCGGAGGCGGCGGCCTTGGCGCCGCGCGGCAGCTCGGCTTCGGCAGCCTCGACCCGCCAGGGCTTGTGGGCCACCCCGCCGAGGGCGACGCGCCCGCTGCCGTCCCGCTGGACGACCGCCGCCACGGAGACGAGCGCGAAGGCATAGGAGGCCCGGTCGCGCACCTTGCGGTAGATCTGCTTGCCGCCGAGCGGCTTCGGCAGCGTCACGGCCGTGATCAGCTCGCCCTGCTCCAAAGCCGTCTCGATATGCGGCGTGTCGCCGGGCAGCTTGTGGAACTCGGCAATGGGGATGGAGCGCGCCGCGCCGTCCGCCTTCACGGTTTCGACCGTGGCATCCAGCGCGCGCATCGCCACCGCCATGTCGGACGGGTTTGTGGCGATGCAGGCCTCGCTGGCTCCGATCACCGCGAGTTGCCGGCTCACGCCGCCGATCGCCGAGCAGCCCGAGCCCGGCTCGCGCTTATTGCAGGGCTGTGCGGTGTCGTAGAAATACGGGCAGCGGGTGCGCTGCAGGAGGTTGCCGGCCGTCGTCGCCTTGTTGCGCAGCTGCCCGGAGGCGCCGGCCAGCAAGGCGCGGGACAGCACGCCGTAATCGCGCCGCACGCGCTCGTTCGCAGCGAGGTCGGTGTTGCGCACCAGCGCCCCAATGCGCAGGCCGCCCTGCGGCGTCGGCTCGATCGTGTCGAGTTTCAGCCCGTTCACGTCGACGAGATGCTCGGGCGTCTCGATCTGCAGCTTCATCAGGTCGAGCAGGTTCGTGCCGCCTGCGATGAACTTCGCGCCGGGCGTCCTGGCGACGGCAGCCGCGGCCTCGGCCGGGCTCTTCGCACGCTCGTAGGTGAAGGCCCTCATCCCTGCCTCCTCGACGGCTGGCCGGCGACTTCGGTCATCGCCTCGACGATGTTGGAATAGGCGCCGCAGCGGCAGATGTTGCCGCTCATGCGCTCGCGGATCTCGGCCTCGCTCAGCTCGACCGGCGCCGTGATGTCGGCTGTCGCATGGCTCGGGATGCCGGCCTTGATCTCGTCCAGCACGGCGATTCCGGAGACGATCTGGCCGGGCGTGCAGTAGCCGCACTGGTAGCCGTCGTGCCTCACGAAGGCGGCCTGCATGGGATGCAGGTTCTCGGGCGTGCCGAGGCCTTCGATGGTGGTGACCTCGCTTCCCTCGTGCATGAGAGCGAGCGTGAGGCAGGAATTGATCCGGACCCCGTCCACGATCACCGTGCAGGCGCCGCACTGGCCGTGGTCGCAGCCCTTCTTCGAGCCGGTGAGCTGCAGATTCTCCCGCAGCAGGTCGAGCAGGGTCGTGCGCGTATCGACATCGAGAGACCAGGCCTGCCCGTTCACCTTCATCGAAACGCGGCTCATCACGGGCGTGCCGACCGGCGCGGGCTGCGCCCGTGCGCCGAGCGGTGCGCTCGCCATCGCGGCGCAGGCGCCGGCGCCGACCATCAGGCCGCGCCTGTCAACGTTGAGATCGCCGGGACCCGGCATCGCGGCCTCCATCTGCTCGACTGGGAACGGCCGAAGCGAGTACGACCGCGGTCGCGCCTCGTTCATTGTTCCGCAGCGAACATTTCCCGGGCGACCAGCCTGTAACGATTAAAAACTCGAGCCGGTTCGGCTGCCTGGAAAATTGGCAGGTCCTGGAATCCGTCGGCCGATGCCTCTGGAATCACTGACGAAACGGGATGCGGCAGGCCGGATCGGGCGTCCGGCCGAAGCGCCTGCGACAATATCCCCCCGGCCCGATCCCGGGGCGCGGCGGCAGGCTCAGGCCGCAGTTCCGCCGCCGATCGTCTCCCGAAGCTGCCGCTTCAGGACCTTGCCGTTGGCGTTTCGCGGGAGCGGTTCCTGCGCAAACGTGACCGTCTCGGGAACCTTGTAATCCGCGAGGTTGCGGCGGCAGAGCTCCTGCAGGTCGCCAGCCGCGACCTCCGCGCGGCGATGCACGAAGGCATGGACGCGCTCGCCCAGGACGGGACAGGGAACGCCCACGACGGCGCATTCCACCACGGCCTCGTGGCTCGCCAGCACGGTCTCCACCTCGGCCGTGAACACCTTGTAGCCGCCGCGATTGATCATGTCCTTCTTGCGGTCGAACACCCGCACGAAGCCGTCCCGGTCGATCGAGCCGACATCGCCCGAATGCCAGAAGCCGCCCGTGAAGCCCGATCTCGTCGCCTCCGGGTTCCGCCAGTAGCCCGACACCACGGCCGGGCCGTGGATCCAGATCTCGCCCGTCTCGCCCGGCGCCACCTCGCGCCCCTCGTCGTCCACGACGAGGAGGGTCGCGCCGGGCACCGGAAGGCCGACGCTGTCGCGGTGGCTCGCCGTGAAGCGCGACGGCATGATGGTCGCGGGCGAGGAGGTCTCCGTGGCGCCGTAGGCGTTCATCAGCCCGAGGCCGGGCAGCGCCTCGGCCAGCCGCTCGATCGTCGGCACCGGCATCGGCGCGCCGCCATAGCCGCCGACCCGCCAGGCCGAGAGGTCGTGCATCGCGAAGTCGGGCTGCAGCAGGCAGAGATTGTACATGGCCGGCACCATGACGGTGTGGGTCACCCGCTCGCGGGATGCCACGGCCAGGAAGTCGGCCGCCTTGAAGCCCGGGATGACCACGAGCGTGCCGCCGCAGCGCGCCATGGCGAGCGCATTCGCGACGAGGCCCGTCACATGGCTCAGCGGCACCGCCGCGATCGACCGGTCCGAAGGGCCGAGCTCCATGCAATGGACGTAGACGCTGGCCGAGTGGACGAGGCCCAGCCCGGTCAGCATGGCGCCCTTGGGGCGGCCGGTGGTGCCGGACGTGTAGAGGATGATTGCGGTGTCGTCCTCGTGCACCTCGGCCGGTGCCGGCGCATCTTCGTGACCCTCGAGGGCGGACCAGCCGTTCCCGTCCGCCGCCGACCCGCCCGCCGCGACCACGTGCAGGAGGTCGGGAACGCTTTCCGGAGCCGGCACGAGGGGGAGAAGGTCGCTTTCGCAGAGAAGAAGCCGGGCGCCGCTGTCGTTCAGCGCATGCGCGATCTCCGGCGTCTGCTGGCGAATGCCGAGCGGAACCACGACCGCCCCGAGGCGCGCGACGGCGAACAGCGCCAGGATGAACTCGGCGCGGTTGCCGAGAAGCAGGGCCACCCTGTCGCCCGGACCGACGCCGCGCGCCGCGAGCCCTCCGGCGGCGCGGCCGCTGCGCTCCAGGATCTCGGCCCAGGTGAGGCGGAGCTCGCCGACGACGAGCCC
This sequence comes from Pseudomonadota bacterium, assembly GCA_023423995.1. Lineage (GTDB taxonomy): Bacteria > Pseudomonadota > Alphaproteobacteria > Rhizobiales > Beijerinckiaceae > Enterovirga. Next base: position 7,458 of record JAFAEL010000002.1, read on the forward strand.
CTCCCCGGCTCCGTTCAGGGCGACGGCGTGCTGGAGAAGGCCGAAGAGCGAGCGCGGCCGATCCGGAAAGCAGGCGACGACGCGATCGCCCCAATGCGCCTCCCGGCGCAGCGGCGGGACCGCCCCGCCGGACCAGTCATGCACTGCCATGGGAAGGCGCTCCGTTCGCGCCGCGATCTATCACATAGGCCGCATCGAACAGCGTGCGGGCGTGATTCACGTCCGATTGGGAGATGACGACCGTGAGGTCCGTCCCGCGCAGCCCGAAGATCAGTTCGGACAGCCGCTGCGACAGCGCGGGCGCGACGCCTTCGAACGGCTCGTCGAGCAGGAGGAGCCGCGTTCCCACGGCCAGCGCACGGCCGAGCGCTACCAGCTTCTGCTGCCCCCCGGAGAGGAGCAGCGCCTTCCTGTCCCGCATCTCGGCGAGTTCGGGCATCAGCCGGTAGACCAGCGCGAGGCGCTCGTCCCGCCGCAGCGTCTTCGACACCCAGACGGGAAGGAGGATGTTCTCCTCCACGGTCAGCTCCGGCACGAGTTGCCGGTCCTCCGGCATGTAGCCGATCCCGAGCGGCGCGCGCGCATGCGCCGGGAGCCCGGCGAGGTCCCGGCCATCGACGCTGATCCGGCCGCGCTCCGGCCGCAAGTGGCCCATCACGGTCCGCATCAGGGTCGTCTTGCCGGCCCCGTTGCGGCCGATGAGGCCGACCATGCGGCCGGGCTCGACGCTGAGCGAGAAGCCGCGCAGAGCCTGCATCGACTGGATCGTGACGTGGACGTCCTCGATGGCGAGAAAGGTCTGGCTCATGCGGCCGGCTCGCCCGTCACGTAGCGGCGGACCTCGGGGTCGCGCAGCACCTCGGCCGGGGCGCCGTCCGCGATGACGCGCCCGGCATAGAAGGCGACCACCCGCTCCGAATAGGCGCGCACGATGTCCATGTCGTGCTCCACGAACAGGATGGTCGGGGAACCCTCGCCCGCGATCGCGAGGGCGATCCGGTCCATGGCGGGAAACTTCTCCTCCGCGCTGACGCCGGAGGTCGGCTCGTCGAGGAGCAGCAGCCGAGGGCGGCGGGCGAGCGCCATGGCGATGTCGAGGAGCTTGCGAACCCCGCCGGGCAGTTCGGCGACGGGCCGCTCGGCATAGGCGGCGAGGCCGAAGCGGCCTAGGAGGTCGCGCGCCTTATCCTCGCGCCCCTCCTCGCCAGGGCGGCGCCAGAAGGAGAGCGCCCCGTCCTCCGCGGACGCGCAGGCGACCAGCATGTTTTCGCGGGCAGTCAGTTCCACGCAGAGCTGCGGGATCTGGAAGGAGCGGCAGATGCCGCGCCGCGCGACCTCGCGCGGGGAGAGCCCGGCGACGCTCTCGCCTTCGAGCAGGATCTCGCCGGCATCCGGCCGGAGATAGCCCGTGACCATGTTCACGAAGGTCGTCTTGCCGGCGCCGTTCGCGCCGATGAGGCTCACCCGCTGGCCGGCCGGCACCTCGAGGTCGATGGTGGATGCCGCGACCACGGCGCCGAAGCGCTTGTCGAGCCCGCGGGCGGACAGGACCGGTGTCATTCGGCCGGGCTCCGCCTGGCGGCGAGCGGATCGGCCGGTGCGGGCGAGCGCTCCTTCCTGCGCCGCGTCCAGAGCGAGCCGATGCCGTTCGGCAGGAACAGGATCACCGCGAGCAGGAAGATGCCGAGCGCCATCTGCCAGGTATTGGGGAAGTAGAGATTGGAGAAGGACCGCACGAGCTCCAGCAGCAGCGAGGCCACATAGATCGCCGGCACGCTGGACGGCCCGGCGAGGATCGCCACGAAGACGAACTCGCCCGATTGCGTCCAGTACGCGAAGGTGGGCTCGATATGGCCGAGGGCGATCACGGTCAGCGCGCCGCCGACGCCGCCGAGCACCCCGGCGAGCGTGAAGTTCGTCGCCATCACGGCGCGTGCGTTGGTGCCGAGATACTCGACCCTGAGCCCGTTCGCCTGGATGGCCTGGGTAACGAGGCCGCGGACGGAGCCGATCAGCACCGCCACCAGGCATGACGCGATCCCGGTCACGGCGAGCGTGAAGGCGTAGAGCACGTATTCCCCCCGCGCTCCGTCCATGCGCATGCCAAGCACCGAGGGTCGGGACATGTTGAAGCCGTCCGAGCCGCCGAGCGCCGTCCACTTCACCAGGATGCCGTAGAGCACCATGGAGAGGGCGAGCGTGAGCATGCCGAAGAAGATGCCGCTGTAGCGGGCGAGCAGCGGCGCCACGGCGGCGGCCACCAGGCCCGCGCTCGCTCCGCCGAGCAGCGTCAGGAGCAGCGCGTCGCCGATCCCGAGGCGCGTTGCGGCGAGCGCTGCCGCATAGCCGCCGATGGCGAAGGGAAGTCCCTGCCCGAAGGACACGACGCCCCCTCGCATCAGCAGCAGGATGCCGAGCGACACGAGGCCGTGCGAGGCCGTGATCGTGCCCAGGAACAGCAGCCAGTTCGGCAGCACCAGCCCCAGCAGGATCAGGCCCAGGGTCCCGCCCGCACCGCCGAGGATCAGGAGGTCGCGCCGCATCAGATCTTCCGCGCGACTGCGCGCTGGAACAGGCCCTCGGGCCTCCAGACCAGGACGGCCGCCATCACGAGGTAGATGGAGAACAGCTCGGCCTCGGGGAGAAGATGGACGGAGGTGGCGCGCGCCAGTCCGACCACGAGCGCCCCGATGGCCGCGCCCTCGATCGAGCCGAGGCCGCCGATGATGATGACCGCGAAGCTGGCGATGATCACGCCGACGGATATGCCCGGCTGGACGGAGATGAGCGGCGCCGTGAAGGCGCCGCCGAGCGCCGCCAGGAACACGCCGATCGTGAAGGCGACCCAATGGACGCGGCCGATATTCACGCCCATCCCGGCGCTCATCTCGGGATTGTGGATGACGGCCAGCACGATCTTGCCCGAAACCGTGCGGTTCAGGCCGAACCAGACCGCGACGCCGCAGATCGCCGCAAGGCCGATCAGGGCGATATCGTAGCCGACATAGAAGAGCGGCCCGATGGCGATGTTGCCGAAGAGCCCATAGGGCTCGGTGACGTAGTAGGGGTTCGCACCCCAGACGAGCTTCGTCGCATCCTCCAGGACGAGGAAGAGCGCGTAGGTCACCAGGAGCAGCACGACCTCGTCACGGCCGTAGAACAGCCGCAGGAGACCGCGCTCGAGCAGCGGCGCCAGCACGATGGCGACCAGGACGGCCGCCAGGAGAAGCGCCAGCAGCGACCAGGCGCCGCCGAAACCCCAGGCGGCCGCCCAGCCCACTGCACTCGCCGCCACGTAGGCGCCGATGGCGTAGAGGCTGCCATGCGCGATGTTGAGGATCTTCAGCACGCCGAAGATCAGCGTGAGCCCCAGCGCGACGACGAAGAGCCATGAGGCATAGATCAGGCCGTCCATCAGGATGGTCAGGAACAGGCCCACGCGCCGCCTCGTCTACGCCCTCGCAGTGTGTGGCTGCGGCGGCTCAGCTGCCGCCGTCGCACTTGGCGCCCGGGAACCCCGCCTTGATCCAGTCCAGGCTCTTCATGTTGGCGGGCGGATTCACGCATTCGGCCGGGAAGCGCTGGATGTCCTCGATAACGACCATCTTCTGGGCCGGATCCCAGCGCGTCTTGCCGATGGCCATGGTCTGGATCGCCTGGTGGCCGTTGCCGTTCTTCATCTGAATGAGGCCGCCGGGCGTCTCCCATTCCAGGTATTCGAGTGCGGCCGAGAGCTCTTCCGGCGACGGCTTCTTGCCGCCATTGGCCGCCATCGCCTTCTCCACGGCGGCCTTCAGGCCGAGGAGGCCCTGGACCATCCGGTAGGAGGCCTGGACCGGATAGGTCCCGTTCTGGGCCTTCTTATAGCCCTCGAAGAACCAGTCGTTCAGGGCCGATTTCGGCGACATGAGCCCATAGGAGCCGCGCGCGCCGATGATGGCGCCGTTCGGCATCTTCTCCCCGAGCGGCTGCAGGACGTGGTCGGCGGCGCTGAAGACCGGCGTCGCCTTCTGATACAGGCCTCGCGGCGCCGATTGCAGGATGAAGGCCTGGAGATCGCCGCCCCAGAGGGACGAGTAGATCATGTCCGCATTGGTGCGGGCGAGCGCCGAGACCTCCGTCCCGTACTGCCCCGCGCCGAATTTCGGCAGGAGGTCGGAGACTGGCTTCGCGTTCGGATAGAGCTGCGCCATCGCGGCGACGAAATCCGACCGGGAATCGTGGCCCCAGGCATAGTCCTGGTTGATCATGGCGAAGGAATCCGCCTTCACGTTCCGCGACTTCAGGTACCGCGTCAGCGCGACGTTATCCTGCGTCGCGTGGGCGGCGGTGCGGAAGACGTACTTGTAGGAGGCGTCCTCGAAGATGCGGGGCGTGCCGCAATCGAAGAGGATGAGGAATTTCTTGAGCTCTTCTGCGACCGGCGCGACGGCGAGGCAGTCGCCTGATCCGATATAGCCGAGGACGGCGTCGACATTCTCGCGCTGGTAGAGATTGCGCAGTTCCTGGACCTGCTTGGTCGCGCCGCCGTTCTCGTCGATGATGACGGGCTCGATCTTCAGCCCGCCGAAGCCCACCTTGTCATAGGGCGCGGGCGCGGTGCCCTTGTTCAACTGCTCGATCAGGAAGTCCGCGCCCTGCTTCGCCGGGATGCCAAAACTCTCCGCGGCCTGGCCGGACAGGAAGGTGACGATCCCGAGCTTGAAGGTCTCCTGGGCGTTGGCCGCGCCGCCGGACCACAGGCCCGCCGTGACTGCCGTTGCGGCGAGCGCACAACGCCACCGTCCCTGCCTCGTCGAAACGCGGGTCATTCCGTATCCTCCCTGGATCGTTCAGAGACGCGTCTGCGCGCGGCTTTGGGGCAGTCTGTCCGTAGTCGCGTCACCGCGTCAACGAGAAAGCCACCTCGGCCGGGGCTCTCCAACGGAGGCTTCGCGCGGGACGAGGCGGGCGTTCCGCCACTCGGAACCAAGCTGCTCCCGGCACACCGAACGGCCCGCCGACGCTAGCCCGCGAGATCGAGACAGGCCGAGGGGTATCCCGGATTCCGGTCCGGCAGGTGACGTTTGCCGCTTCCCAGCAGGTAGGCTTCGGGGGTGGCTTCGAGGCAGGTTTGGACGAAGCCGCGCTTCGTCCCCGGCAGCAGCGCGAGCGCCCACAAGTCGTAGTGCTGCCCGTGGCCGATCCTGATTTCGGAGAACCCACTGGCCGCCAGGAGGCGCATCAGACGCTCGGCCGTGAAGCCGGTGCGATGCGCCATGGAGAACCTGCCTCCGGCAATCGACGCGGAATGGCCAAACAGCATGTCGAGAGGCGTGATCGGACCTGCCGGTGACATGTACGCCGTCTTCCGGAGACCACCCCGTCCGATCAGCTCGGCGATGGCCGCGAGATCGGGGCAGGTTACGAGTGCGAAGCCTTCGGGCCGCAGCACGCGCGCCATATCACGCAGGACGTGCGGAACCTCGTGCGCGTACAGGTGCTCGATCGCATGCGAAGACCAGACCGCATCGAAGCTCGAGCCAGCGGCCCGGGAGAGCACGTCCAGGCTGGCCGGAATGCCCGTGTCCGGCGGGGCTTGGATATCCACTCGGATCTCCCGCCACGCGGGACCGCGGAACGCCTGGTGCAGTTCGATATCCGCCCGCGGACCGCAGCCGACATTGAGCACCCGCGATTCACGACGGAATGCAGGCGCTCCTTTTCGGAGCGGCGCCCTCGTGCCGCCATTTCTCCTGGCCCGCGGCAATCGTTCGAGGTTTCGGGCGACCTCAGTAGCGGGACGGTATTCGGGCGCCCGGGCGGGCTCCGCGCGGATCAAGTCGTCGAGAGCCATTACGCCACCCCCGAGCTTCGGCTTGGGAGCCGGGACCTAGCGCTGATCAGCGGCTCTCAAGTCTCTTACTGATCTTCAGTAAATCCAGCGAAAAGAGGCGGCGCATCCTCAATTTGAAGCATACGGACCAAGTTGCATATATTCGATGGATTGAGCTCAAGAATTAAGCCGACGAGCATGAGCTCTATACAACCTTGAATATGCAGCTGACTAACTTGGCAACCATAGATAATGGATCCGCGCCCGGTTCGGGCGAACGGTCATCCGCTCTCTCCCTCACAAACACCTACACCCGCGCTTTCACATCCGCTGCGGCGGAAGCCGGGGCCGAGGCGGCAACCCCGCGCTCCTGGTCGGCCTCGAAGATCCGGGTCAGTTCGGTGGCGGCATCGCGGGAGTTCTGAATGACCTGCTGCTCGTCGTCATAGAACGGATGGGTCGCGATCAATGCCGCCTCGTCATGCTGGCGGAAGATGTCGACCGCCCGTCGAGCCTCGGCGGGATTTTCTCCGAGCGCGACGAGGATTTCCTCGGTGAGACGCAGGCTCGAATGGAAGGTCTCGCGTACGAAGGTCTCGACGCCCCGATCGATCAGCAGATGCGCGTGGCGACGATTGCGCGCGCGGCTGATGATCTCGAGATTGGGGAAGTTACGCCGAGCGACATCGACAAGCTCGAGGTTCTCCTCGATTTCCGGGATGCAGTTCACCAGAAGTCGCGCCTGTTCGGCACCGGCGGCTCTCAGCACGTCCGGCCGAGTGGGATCACCGAAATAGACCTTGCTGCCAAAGCGGCGGAGCACCTCGATCTGCTCGGAATTCTTCTCCAGGGCCACGAAATTGATTCCGCGCATCCGGAGCACGCGGCCGACGATCTGGCCCATGCGGCCGAAG
>JAFAEL010000006.1 GCA_023423995.1 Pseudomonadota bacterium
CCGCGATCGGACGCAGGCTGTTCGCAGGACTTATTCTGCTCGTCGCAGTCTATGTCGGCATCCGCGCGGCCGGCGTGATCACCGCAGGCTAGCCACGACCGCGATAGGTCGGAACGCCCTGATCCGGCAGCCACAGGCCTTCCGGGGCCGGACCCGTCTGCCAGAAGACGTCGATCGGGATGCCGCCGCGCGGGTACCAGTAACCGCCGATGCGGAGCCAGCGCGGCTCGAGCAGCGCGACGAGGGTCTTGCCGATCTTCACCGTGCAATCCTCGTGGAAGGCGCCCTCGTTGCGGAAGCTGGTCAGATAGAGCTTCAGCGACTTCGACTCGACGAGCCAGCGATCCGGCACATAGTCGATGACGAGCGTCGCGAAGTCGGGCTGCCCCGTCACGGGGCAGAGCGAGGTGAACTCGGGGACGGTGAACCGGGCGAGGTACTCGGTGTCGGGGTGTGGGTTGGGCACCCGGTCCAGGCGCGCCTCCTCGGGCGTGCGGGGCAGGGCGGTCGGCTGGCCGAGCTGAAGGCCCGCCCGGGAAAGGTCGTCTGTCATTAGCGGCTCGCGTAGGAACTGGCACCGATAGCGCCAATCGCTTGCCCGGTCAGCGCTTTCGGTCAATAAGCCGCGGACTTTCGGCCTGTCCGCCGACCAGCCCGCTCTCCTGGAGTAAAGCCCCGTGACCGCCATCATCGACATCGTCGCCCGCGAGATCCTCGACAGCCGCGGCAACCCGACGGTGGAGGTGGACGTGGTGCTCGAAGACGGCTCGATGGGCCGCGCGGCGGTCCCGTCCGGAGCCTCGACCGGCGCGCACGAGGCCGTCGAACTGCGCGACGGCGACAAGGGCCGCTATGGCGGCAAGGGCGTGCTGAAGGCCGTCCAGGCGGTCAACGACGAGATCATGAACGCCCTCGGCGGCATGGAGGCCGAGGACCAGGTCGAGATCGACGAGGCGATGATCGAGCTCGACGGGACGCCTAACAAGTCGCGTCTCGGCGCGAACGCGATCCTTGGCGTTTCGCTCGCCGTCGCGAAGGCTGCCGCCGAGGCCTCCGGCCTGCCGCTCTATCGCTATGTCGGCGGCACGCAGGCGCGCGTGCTCCCGGTGCCGATGATGAACATCATCAATGGCGGGGCCCATGCCGACAATCCGATCGACTTCCAGGAATTCATGATCATGCCGGTCGGCGCGCCGACGCTCGCCGAGGCGGTGCGCACCGGGGCCGAGATCTTCCACACGCTGAAGAAGGCCCTGAAGGATGCGGGCCACAACTCCAATGTAGGCGACGAGGGCGGCTTCGCCCCGAACCTGCCTTCCGCGGAGGCAGCGCTCGACTTCGTCATGAAGTCGATCGAGGCCGCGGGCTTCAAGCCTGGCGACGACGTCATGATCGCGCTCGACTGCGCGGCGACCGAGTTCTTCAAGGACGGCGCCTACCGGTACGAGGGGGAGGGCGTGACCCGCTCGCCTGACGAGCAGGCGGAGTACCTCGCCAAGCTCGTGGAGACCTACCCGATCGTCTCCATCGAGGACGGGATGTCGGAGGACGATTTCGACGGCTGGTTCAAGCTGACCCGCCGGGTCGGCGAGCGCTGCCAGCTGGTCGGCGACGATCTCTTCGTCACCAATGTCGAGCGGCTCTCCAAGGGCATCGAGATGGGGCTCGGCAACTCCATCCTCGTGAAGGTCAACCAGATCGGCTCGCTGACGGAGACGCTCGCGGCGGTCGAGATGGCGCAGCGCGCCGGCTACACGGCCGTGATGTCCCACCGCTCCGGCGAGACGGAGGATTCGACGATCGCCGACCTCGCGGTCGCGACCAATTGCGGGCAGATCAAGACCGGCTCGCTCGCCCGCTCCGACCGGCTGGCCAAATACAACCAGCTGATCCGCATCGAGGAGGAGCTCGGCGCGGCGGCTCGCTATGCCGGCCGCGGCGCGCTGAAGATCAGGTCTGCGTCCTGAGCGTAGTCTCCGGCACGGGAGTTGATTAGGCGGAGGTCGATGTCGACCTCCCTCTCTCGCTCGTGAGTCCCCGCCTCGCCGTTCTCGCGATCCTCGGCGCGATGGTGATCTACGGGGCGAACTTCGCGGTCACCCGTCTAGGCACCTATTACGGCCTCACCCCTGGGGATCTCGCCGCCGCGCGCTTCGGCGTCGGCGGATTGATCCTCCTGCCGGTCTTCATCCGGCATGGCGTCGCCACCTGCGCAGGCATCGGCTGGCGCCGCGGCCTGATCCTCTCGATCTCCGGCGGAGCGGTGATGACGCTCTGCATGAACACGGGCCTGTCCCTCTCGCCTGCAGCCCATGGAGCGGCGCTTGGGCCGGGCACCGTGACCACCGTCGGCGTGGTCTACGGCATGATCGCCGCCGCGGTCAGGCCGTCGATCCTGTCGGTTGTCGGGCTTGCGACGATCCTCGCGGGTCTTGCGACCATCGCGGCGGCAGGATCTGCCTCTGGCGGCAGCCACGTGCTGGTCGGGGACCTCCTGTTCTTCGTCACCGGCCTGCTCTGGGGCTTCTACCCGATCCTGCTGCACCGATGGCGCATAGGCCCCATGGTGGGGGCCGCGATCGTCTGCGTGATCTCGCTCGCGTATCTACCCTTCTGGCTCTTGGGGGGCGTGTCGCATCTGGCAGCCGTGCCGCTCTGGATGATTCTGTTCCAGTGCTTCTTCCAGGGCGTGTTGAACAGCGTCGTCGGGCTCTGGCTCTGGGGCCACGCCGTGAAGGTGCTCGGAGCGTCGAAGACGCAGCTCTTCCCGCCCCTCATCCCCGTACTGGGAATGCTTTTCGCGATTCCGATCCTGGCCGAGATCCCGGGCCCGCTGCAGGTCGTCGGGGTGATGATGATCGTCGGCGGCATCATCGCCTCGCTCATCGGTGTGCGGCAGCAAGCGCGGGCGCGCCTCGACTAAACGCCGCCTTAACCATGCGCGGCCATGCTGCCGGCATGGTCGTTCGCCGGCGCCTCAGGGCCTTTCTCATTCCGCTCGCGCTCTATGCGGTCGCGGCGGCTGCGGTCGGCTATTTCGTGCACAGCGCCAAGATGGGCGACCGGGGCCTCCTCGCGAAGCGAGCGCTCAAGCTCCAGGTCTTCGAGCTGAAGCAGGAACTCGCAGCCGCCCAGGCCGAGTATGCGGACTGGAATCACCGTCTCGCGCTTCTCCGTTCGGATCAGGTCGATCGCGACCTCCTGGAGGAACGGGCGCGCGTGATGCTGGGCCGCGTACACAAGAACGATCTCGTCATCGTGCGACCCTTCGCCGGGGAACCTTGACAGGCGCACTCGATTTCAGCCCTCGACTGGTCTACCGTCTCGCTCAAGACCTGTCGGAGGAACCTGGATGGCAGTCGCCGCGCGCAAGCAAACCCGCGCCGCCGCAAACGCAAGCGAGGCGCAGGGCCCGGGCGAGTTGCCGGAGCTGAACCGGGACCAGGACCTCGAAGCGTATCGCAGCATGCTCCTCATCCGCCGCTTCGAGGAGAAGGCCGGCCAGATGTACGGCATGGGACTGATCGGCGGGTTCTGCCATCTCTATATCGGCCAGGAAGCCGTCGTGGTCGGCATGCAGATGGCGGCCAAGCCGGGCGACCAGGTCATCACGGGCTACCGCGACCACGGCCACATGCTCGCCTGCGGGATGGAAGCCCGGGGCGTGATGGCCGAATTGACGGGCCGCCGCGGAGGCTACTCCAAGGGCAAGGGCGGCTCGATGCACATGTTCTCCAAGGAGAAGCAGTTCTACGGCGGCCACGGCATCGTGGGCGCGCAGGTTTCTCTCGGAACGGGGCTCGGGCTCGCGAACTGGTATCGCGAAGACGGTACGGTCTCGATGACCTATTTCGGCGACGGCGCCGCCAACCAGGGGCAGGTCTACGAGAGCTTCAACATGGCGGAGTTGTGGAAGCTCCCGGTGATCTACGTGATCGAAAACAACCGCTACGCCATGGGCACGTCGGTGACGCGCTCCTCCGCCCAGACCGATTTCTCCAAGCGCGGCATCTCGTTCAACATCCCGGGCCAGCAGGTCGACGGCATGGACGTCCGCGCCGTGAAGGCAGCGGGCGACGAAGCGGTCGCCTGGTGCCGCGCCGGCAAGGGGCCGTTCATCCTGGAAATGCAGACCTACCGCTATCGCGGCCACTCGATGTCCGACCCCGCCAAGTACCGGACCCGCGAAGAGGTCGAGAAGATCCGCACGGATCAGGACCCGATCGAGCAGGTCCGCAATCGCCTGCTGGCCGCCAAGGTCAGCGAACAGGAATTGAAGGCCATCGACGCCGAGGTGCGCGAGATCGTCAACGCGTCGGCGGACTTTGCCCAGCGCGATCCCGAGCCCGATGCGTCCGAGCTCTGGACTGACGTCTACAGGTAGTTCAACCAACATTCCTCAAAAAGTGGGACCGGTTTTGCGACACTGGCGACGTGCAGACCAAACCAGCGCAACACCAACTGACTGACGATTTCGGGAGCCGATATGCCCATTCAAGTGTTGATGCCTGCGCTGTCGCCCACCATGGAAAAGGGCAACCTCGCGAAGTGGCTGAAGAAGGAAGGCGAGACCATCAAGTCGGGCGAGGTCATCGCCGAGATCGAGACCGACAAGGCGACGATGGAAGTCGAAGCGACCGATGAGGGCACGCTCGGCAAGATATTGATCCCCGAGGGCACGGCAGACGTCGCGGTCAATACGC
>JAFAEL010000026.1 GCA_023423995.1 Pseudomonadota bacterium
GGAGCACGGTGATGCTGTCGGCGCCGCCGATCCCGGCCGAGAACGCCGCCATGGTGCCGCGCAGGAGGTTCACCCAGGGGTCCCGGCGCGTGGTCATCCGCCAGGCCGTCTCGGCATGGAGCCGCAAGGGCTTTGGTGCGAGCCCGCAGGCGCTCTCGATCTGCGCCCAGAGGCGGCGGAGCGCCCGGAACTTGGCGACGGTCAGGAACTCGTCCGCATCCGCGACGAGCAGGAAGGACAGGGCGCCCCGGGCCTTCTCGAGCGAGATCCCGCCCGCCTCGAAGAGCCGCAGATACAGGACGCCGGTCGCGAGCGCGGCGGCGAGCTCCTGCGCTTCGCTCGCTCCGGCCTCATGGTAGGCGCGCGTATCGATCCTGCCGACGCTGCCCGCGAAGCCCGCCTCGATCACGCCGCGAGCGGTGTCCGCGAACTTCTTCGACAGCTCCGGCCAGGGCAGCGGAGAACTCCCGATCCGGGCGATGTCGCCGGCAGGATCGAGGCCGAAATCCACGTTGAGGTCGCCGGGCGTGTGCCCTCTCTGGGCGACCAGGTCGGCAATGAGCTGAGCGGCGATCTTGCCGCCGTAGGGAGCCGTTTCCACCGACAACGAGATCAGGTCCAGCATCACGCCGGAGAGCGCCCGATCGAGCTCCGCCACACTTCCCGCCTTGAGGCCGAAGCCGCGGCCGGTCCGCGCTCCCGCCAGGGTGAGCACCAGCGCATCCGCGCCGCCCTCCAGATCAGCGAGCGCGAGTGCGTTGGCCTCTGCCGGATCCGGATGATCGACCTTCTGGGCGACCCGCCACGGCGCGTGCTCCGCGCGGCGAACCGGCGCATTCGGCTCCGCCTTCGGGTAGAGCGGCTGGATCGGGATCCCGTCATAGGTGCGGGAGACGAGCTTCTTCTCGAAATCGGCGCCCTTCAGCACCTTCTCGACGAGCGTGGACCACGCCTCACGCGTTGGGGCCGGGAACTCGGATGCAAGGGCGAGATCGGTCATGCGAATGCGCTTAAGCAGAGTATGGGCGGAATAGCACCCATCTCCGTAGCGTCACATGTCCTCGACGTCACGATTCCAGCATGTTCATCTGCCAGCGGGCTTCATCGGATCTTGAGCGAGCAACGATGAGACGATTGTTGAGCGCCGCCTTCCTGGTGCTCTCCCTCGGGGCCGCCGTGGGGGCGGCGCAGGCGGCTCCGCGCGGCGAGGACCTGGTGAAGGCCGAGCTCCTCGCCGAGCCATCGGCCGTCAAGCTGGGTGAGCCCTTCACGGTGGGCGTCAAGCTGACGATGGCGCCGCATTGGCACACGTACTGGCGCAATCCCGGTGATTCGGGCCTTGCGACCGAGATCAAGTGGACTCTTCCGGACGGGGCCAAGGCCGGCCCGATCCAATGGCCGGTGCCGGAGCGGATCCCGGTCAGCCATTTGGTGAACTACGGATACGAGGGCGAAACGGTCCTCCTGACCGAGATCACGCCTCCGGCGAACCTGTCGCCGGGCGGACCGATCACCCTCAAGGCGGACGTGAGCTACCTCGTGTGCGAGCGGGAATGCATTCCCGGCGAGGCGAGCCTGTCCATCCTCCTGCCCGTCGCCGGCGCGAGCGAGGACGGCAAGCCGGAACCGGCCGACAAGGCCCTGTTCGATGCGGCGCGCGCGAAGCTTCCGACGCCGTCGCCCTGGACGGCGAAGACGGAGGCCGGGGGCGACACGCTCCGCTTCGTCGTGGATGTGCCGGGCTTGAAGCCGGACAGCATCCGCTCGGCCTATCTCTTCCCCTTCGACGAGACGTCGGTCGAGCATGCGTCCCCGCAGGTCCTTGTCGCGAAGGCCGATGGCTTCACGCTCGAGATCAAGCGCAGCAGTCTATCCCAGGGCGAGCCCGCTCCGCTCGGGGGCGTGCTCGTCGTCGAGGAGGCCTTGGAGACCGGCGTTACCCGCCATGCGGTCGAGATCGGGGCGCCGGTGAAGGCGCCTGCTTCCGGCGCGGCTGCGGTCGCGCCGTCCACGGCGGCAGGGCCTGGGGGCGGAACGCGGCAACCCGCCGACATCTCGCTCGCTGGGATCGCACAGGCGGCGCTGCTCGCCTTCCTGGGCGGCATAATCCTGAACCTGATGCCCTGCGTCTTCCCGGTGCTCTCCATCAAGGTGCTGAGCCTCGTGAAGCATTCGGGCTATGGCCCGGCCCTGGTTCGCCTGAACGGGCTCGCCTACACGGCGGGCGTGGTGGCGAGCTTCCTCCTGCTCGCCGGGATCCTGCTCGCGGTCAGGGCCGGCGGCGCCGAGGTCGGCTGGGGCTTCCAGCTGCAATCGCCCGCGGTCGTGACCGCGCTCGCCTTCCTGCTCTTCGCGATGGGGCTCAGCCTCTCGGGCGTCGTCGAACTCGGCACCTCGCTCGCCGGCTTCGGCCAGCGTCACGACAATCGCACCGGGCTGCCCGGCTCGTTCCTGACGGGAATCCTCGCGACGATCGTGGCGACGCCCTGCACGGCCCCCTTCATGGGCACGGCGATCGGCTTCGCCATGACGGCGCCGGCGCCAGTCGCGCTCGCCGTCTTCGCCGCGCTCGGGCTCGGCCTCGCCCTGCCGTTCCTGCTCCTCACATTCTGGCCGGGGCTCGCTCGGCACCTGCCACGGCCCGGCCGCTGGATGGAGACGCTGAAGCAGTTTCTGGCGTTTCCGATCTACGCCACGGTCGCCTGGCTCCTCTTCGTGCTCTCGCAGGAGGTCGGGCCGACCGGGCTCTTCGCCGCCCTGATCGGGCTCGTGGCGGTCGGATTCGGGGCCTGGGCCCTGCGGCTCGGCTCGCTGCGGGAGGGCTGGAGTCGTCGGGCTTGGCAGGGCGGGGCGCTCGCGGCGATCCTGATCCTGGTCGGGCTCGGCGTCGCGATCGATCGCGACCGGGTGGGCGAGGCGGTCGCCGCGACCGCATCGACGGCAGCAGCCGGCGAGGCTTGGCAGCCCTTCACCCAGGCGAGGCTGGACCAGCTTCGCGCAGAGGGGCGGCCGGTCTTCGTCAACATGACGGCCGCCTGGTGCATCACCTGCCTGGTCAACGAGCGTACGGCGCTCTCGACCGAGGCCGTGCAGGACGCGTTCCGGTCGCGGCAGGTCGTGTACCTGAAGGGTGACTGGACGAACCGGAATCCCGAGATCACGCGCCTCCTCGAAGCGCATGGCCGGAGCGGCGTGCCGCTTTACGTCTTCTACCCGCCGGCCGGAGAACCGGTCGTGCTCCCGCAGATCCTCACGCAGGCGACCGTGATCGAGAGCCTCGGCGCTTCGGCGCCGTCCAAGCGCGCGGATGTTCAAAATCCAACCACGAAGGAGTGAGCCATATGACGACCACAAGACGGGCCGTGTTCGCGGCCGCCCTCTTTGCCGCGGGCGCGCTCTCGTCCGGCGCCTATGCCCAGTCCGGGCCGAAGGTCGGGGCGCCCGCGCCGAACTTCACGGCCACGGATTCCAACGGCAAGCCCGTGTCGCTCGGCGACTTCAAAGGCAAGACGGTCGTGCTGGAATGGACGAACGACGGCTGCCCCTTCGTGAAGAAGCATTATGGCGGGCAGGCCATGCAAGCCCTGCAGAAGAAATGGACCGACAAGGGCGTGGTCTGGCTGTCGGTCATCTCCTCGCCGCCCGGCGAACAGGGCTATGCCGACGGGCCGACCGCCAACAAGCTCACGGCCGAACGCGGCGCCGCGCCCACGGCCGTGCTGCTCGACCCCAAGGGCGATCTCGGCCGCATCTTCGGCGCGCAGGTCACGCCGCACATGTATGTCGTGAAGGGTGACGGCACGCTCGCCTATATGGGCGGCATCGACGACAAGCCCTCTGCGAAGATCGAGGATCTCAAGACCGCCAAGAACTTCGTCGACGCGGCCCTGACCGAGGTCTCGGAAGGGAAGCCGGTCTCCGTCACCACCTCACGGCCCTATGGCTGCACGGTGAAGTACACGTCCTGATCAGAGGCCCGGGCTCCCGCGGGTTCACGTCTCGCGGGAGCCTTGCGCGGCATGGAACCCGCCGAGGATAGAGATCGTCTGCCGGTCTGACTCGATCCTATAAGCCACGACGTAGAGATATCGAGGCACCACAATTTCGAAGATGCCGGGCTTCCCGCCGCGCGCGCGGCGGGTGAATAGGACCGCTACCTTGCGGCGCGCCACAGCTCGGCCATCTCCTCCTCGGTCGCATATTCTCCGCGCTCCGCCTCGCCAGCCGCAAGGCGCACCTCCGCGAGTTGAGCAGGCGTCAGAGTAGTCCCGATTTCGACCTGGCGCGCGATCGTCAGCAGGAGCTCTCCCGCGAGGTCCTGCCGATCGGGCGGCTGCTGTCTGATGGCCCGGAGTCCTTCGTCGAGGAGTGTCGTCATCGGTCGGTTCTCTCGTGAGCGAAGATGACCTCGCGGTTGGCCGGAATCAATCGAGCTTCACGATTCCGGCCGCGTCTATCGCGGCCGCCCACTCCCGGATGGTGCGCTCCGCGACGACACGCTCCGGCGCGATCTCGGCCAGGGGCACCAGCACGAAGGCACGCTCGGTCAGCCGCGGATGCGGCAATGTCAGGCCGGGCTCCTCGATCCGCCGCCCGGCATAGTCCAGGATGTCGATGTCGAGCGCCCGGGGACCCCAGCGCTCGCCCGGGACGCGGCCCAACTCCCGCTGGAGCGATTGCGTGACGCCGAGGAGTTCGGCGGGTTTCAGGTCCGTCTCGGCGGTCGCGCAGGCATTCACGAAGTCGGGTTGCTCCACGGGCCCCCAGGGCGGGGTGCGGTAGAAGCTGGAGACCTGCCGGATCCGGACGCCTTCCTGGCCG
Source organism: Pseudomonadota bacterium (assembly GCA_023423995.1). Classification (GTDB taxonomy): domain Bacteria; phylum Pseudomonadota; class Alphaproteobacteria; order Rhizobiales; family Beijerinckiaceae; genus Enterovirga. The sequence continues at coordinate 4,822 of JAFAEL010000026.1, forward strand.
AGGCGGGCAAGAGCCCGGCGGATGGTCGCCGCCGGGTCGCCGAGATTGCCGCCGAAGGCCAGCAGGATCTCAGCCATCGTCGGGCCGCCGGCTGCGATGGATCGCGACCGCGACATGTCCGAAGATTGCGTCGATCGGCGCGCCCGGCTTGCGCAGCTCCAGCGCTACGCTGTCGAGCTTCGGGAACGTGCTCAGCAGGTCGTCCGCCACGGCTTCGGCTGCCGCCTCGAGGAGGTAGAACCGCCGCTCGGTCAGCGTCGCGACCGCAACTCGGATCAGGTCGGCATAGGAGATCGTATCCGCTACGTCGTCCGTCCGCCCGGCGCGCCGGAGGTCCAGCTCGGCCGTGATGTCCAGCACGAAGCGCTGGCCGAGTGTCGCCTCCTCGCGCAGCACGCCGTGGCGCGCGACGACCTGGAGGTCCCTGACGAGGATGCGGTCGGTCACGCGGCGGCCTCGATCCTGGCCAGCATGCGCAGGGCCTGCACATGCGGGGCCACGTCATGGACGCGGATGATATCGGTTCCGGCGAGCGCGCCATAGACGTTGCCCGCGATGGTGCCGCCGAGTCGCTCGGCGGCCGGCGTCGCGGGGTCGGCGAGGCTGCCGATGAAACCCTTGCGCGAGAGGCCGAGGAGAACCGGGAAGCCGAGCGCCTTCAGCCGGGGCAGGGCGGCGAGCGTCTGGAAGGATTGCGAGAAGCTTTTCCCGAACCCGATGCCGGGATCGAGGACGATGCGGTCGTCGGTCACGCCGGCGCGGCGCGCGATGTCGAGCGAGCGCTCCAGGAAGCGCAGGATGTCGTCCACGATGTCGATGCTCGTGTCGATCGCGTCGCGATTGTGCATGAGGATCGCGGCCGCGCCACCCTCGGCCGTGACGGCCGCGATCTCGGGGTCGCGCTGAAAACCCCAGACGTCGTTGACGATGACCGCGCCGCGTGTGAGCGCCCGTCGTGCGACTTCGGCCTTCCAGGTGTCGATCGAAACCGGCGGCAGGTTCGAGCCGGCCCGTTCCAACTGGTCGAGGACGGGCGCCAGCCGGGCCCATTCCTCGTCCGCCGAGATGACCGAATGACCGGGACGGGTGGATTCGCCGCCGATGTCGAGGATGTCGGCGCCCTCCGTGGCCATCCGGTGCGCCGCCGCCACCGCGTCCGCCGACGCGAGATGGACGCCCCCATCCGAGAACGAATCCGGCGTGACGTTCACGATGCCCATCACGAGCACGCGAGGGCCGAGCGTCATCGTGCCCGTCCTGTGGACGAGCTGCCGGGCAACGCTCACGGAATTACCCTGGTGGTCAGAGAAACTGCGACAGACCGGGAATGGCGCCGACGATCGCCCCCATCGTGTCCTCGCCGGCATTCTCGCGCCCATACGCAAAGAGTTCGCGCGCGAAGGGCTGCATCTGCGCCATCGGGACGCCGGCGGCCATCAGCTTGGTGCCGAGCGCCATCACGCCGCCGCCGCCGGGCATCATGCCCATCAGGCCGCCCATCATCCCGCCGGGGCCGCCATCGCCTGCCGTCGCCACCGCCTCGCGCGAGCCGGGGAGGGCGTCGAACAGCTTGTTCACCTCGTCCTGCGGCCCCTCCTTCTCGAGGAACGCCAGGATCAGGCCGACGGCCTTCTCGACCACATCGGCTCCGAGGCCGGTCGCCTCCGTGATGCGGGCGATCAGCGCTTCCATGGACAGCTCCTCATGATGTCGAAAGGGACGCGCCCGGCCGGGCAGCCCCGTCTGTAGCGGGCGGATGCCGGATTGCGTATGACAGCCCGGGCATCGCCGCAACCTTCGAGACCCCACATGGCCGAGACAGCGTCGCCGACGGACCGCATCCTGGTCGGCAAGAGCGATCACCTCGAATACCTGCTGCTGAGGCTTGCCAATCGGCATGGGCTGGTCGCGGGCGCGACCGGCACGGGCAAGACGGTGACCCTCCAGGTACTCGCGGAGGGGTTGTCGAATGCGGGCGTGTCGGTCTTCGCCGCCGACATCAAGGGCGACCTCTCGGGAATCGCAGCGCCCGGACAGGGCAAGGACGCGTTCGTCAAGCGCGCGGCCGAGATCGGGATCCCGTACCAGCCGGACCGCTTCCCGGTCGTGTTCTGGGACGTGTTCGGCGAGCAGGGCCACCCCATCCGGGCGACCGTCAGCGAGATGGGCCCGCTGCTTCTGGCGCGGCTCCTGGAGCTGAACGACACGCAGGAAGGCGTGCTCAACGTCGCCTTCAAGGTTGCGGACGACAACGGCTGGCCGATCCTCGACATGAAGGATCTGCGCGCGCTGCTCCAGTTCGTCGGCGACAACGCGGCCGAGATCGGTGCCAAGTACGGCAACGTCGCCAAGACCTCGCTCGCCGCGATCCAGCGCCAGCTCCTGATGCTGGAGAACCAGGGCGCCGACCGGTTCCTCGGCGAGCCGGCGCTCGACCTGCACGACTTCATCCGCACCGACCGGGACGGCCGGGGGATTGTCAATATCCTCGCGGCCGACAAGCTGATGGCGAAGCCTCGGCTCTACGCGACCTTCCTCGTGTGGATGCTGTCGGAGCTGTTCGAGAGCCTGCCCGAGGTGGGCGATCAGCCCAAGCCCAAGCTCGTCTTCTTCTTCGACGAGGCGCATCTTCTCTTCAACGACGCGCCGAAGCCCCTGCTGGACGCGGTGCAGCAGGTGGTCCGGCTCATCCGGTCGAAGGGGGTCGGCGTCTATTTCGTCACGCAGAACCCGCTCGACGTGCCGGAGGAGGTGCTCGGCCAGCTTGGCAACAAGGTGCAGCACGCGCTCCGGGCCTTCACGCCGCGGGACCAGAAGGCGGTGCGCGCGGCCGCGGAGACGTTCCGCCAACGCCCAGGCCTCGACACGGGTAAGGCCATCATGGAGCTCGCGGTGGGGGAGGCGCTGGTCTCGCTGCTCGAGGAAGGCGGCGTGCCCGGTATGGTCGACCGGGCGCTCATCGCGCCGCCGACCGCCCGTGTCGGGCCGCTGACGCCGGACGAGCGCGCCGCCGTGATCGCGGCGAGCCCGCTCAGGGGCAAGTACGACCAGCCGCTGGACCGCGAGAGCGCCTACGAGATGCTGGTCAAGCGCCGGGACATGCCGGAGGGGACTGCAGAGGCGACGACCGAGTCCGGCGGGCTCGGCGGCATCCTCGACAGGCTGACGGAAACGCTCAGTTCCTCGGGTATCCCGGTTGGGCGGAGCGGGGGAGGGGCGGCCCCGGCCGGTGGCAAGGCCAAAGGCGGCGGGCGCCAGTCGATGTCGCTCACCGAACTCGTCATCCGCTCGGCCGCCCAGAGCTTCGCCCGCTCGGCATCCACCCAGATCGCACGCGAGGGCGCGAAGATCCTCCGCAACTCCCTCGGCGGCATCATCGGGGGCGCGATCGGCGACGCGATCTCGAACAGCGGCAGCAGCCGCGGCCGGCGGACCGGCGCGGTGGGCTCCTCCGGCGTGCCCCGCACCGGCTCCTCCGATTTCGCGGGCGAGATGTCGGACCTGCTTGGGGGAGGGAACAAGAAGCGGTAGAGCGCTACGCGCCTAATCAGCCTTCGAGCTCGTAGAACAGGACGCGTCCCTCCGGCCTGAGCTGAAGGAGATAGTCGAACTCTGCGATGTTCCGCGTCACCAGGGTGAAGCCGAGCTTCAGCGCCTGAAGGAACAGTACGCAGTCGTGAAGGACCGCAAATCTGTTGTCCTTCGTATATCCCTGGTTCCGACACATCATGCCGGCATGGACGGCGGCGCTGGCGAGAACGTCAGCGTCGGGCGTGTAGACCCGGTGCGGTGCCATCGCATTCACGACGAGCTCGATAGATCCGATGACACTGGCTGTCCTCGGATCTCCTGGGTCGAGCGCTCCCACGAGGTGCAGCATCTCCTGCACCGCCACCATGCTGTGGCTGACGACGCGTAACCCGAGCAGATCCTCGAGGGCTTTCGGAGTGCGTCCCTGCATCTGATCGATGTAGACGCAGGTATCCAGCAAGACCGCGTTTCCGGCAACGGCCACGGTGCCGAGGAACGGCAAATGGTCTTTGCCCCGGCGTGGAAGCGTCCTGCCGGGATCTCGCCGTCTGGCCCGTTCGGCGGCCCTGAAATCGATCCGCAAGCCTAAGCGCCGAGATCGAGATCCGGATCGACGGTTCCTCTCACGTCCCGAAAGGCTCTCAGGAAATCGTCATCGAGCGCGATGTTCGCGAGGGCGAACTCGACGAGTTCGGTATCCGAAATCAAGCCTGTGCGAGCTTTTGCCCTTTCGATCAGCTCGGGGGAGACCCGTCCCGCTATGCGTCCCCCCTTGCCGGATGTGAGCCCGGTCTCTCTCGCGCGCGCCAGCACCGCCGCGACGTGAGCGAGCGATCCCTCTCCGGCAGCTTTCGCCGGAATGCCGCGCCGCGCAGGCTTCCCCTTGCCTTTCGCCGCCGGGCCGAGTGGGCGTCGAGCATCCTTCGCCATGGACCAGCTGCTCCGTTGAACAGTTTGCGGATTTTGACAACATAGGGGCTGGGCCGACCCGGCGCAACGCGGTCATCCGCTGCTGCCGATCCGGCCGGCGAGATGTCGGACCTCCTCGGGGGAGGGAACAAGAAGCGGTAGAGCGCTACGCCCGCTTCTTGCCGGCGCTGTCGTATCGGGCGCGGTGCCCGTCGATTTCGGCGATGTGGCGATGGGCCCATGCTCCGAGAGCGATCACCGGCTCCGACAGGGAATGGCCGAGCGCCGTCAGCTCGTATTCCACCTGCGGCGGGACGGTCGGGTGGACATTGCGGAGCACCATCCCGTCCCGTTCGAGGCTCTTCAGCGTCCGGGTCAGCATCTGCTGCGAGATGCCCCCGACGGCGCGCTTGATGTCGTTGAAGCGTCGCGGTCCCTCGCGCAGCACCATCACGATGAGCACCGTCCACTTGTCGCCGACGCGGCTCAGGATTTCGCTGATCCTGCGGCAATCGCCGTGCAGGGCCGGGTTGGCAGGCAGATTCATGTGACCTGGTCCTAGAAAAATGCGTTCTTGGCGGCGCGATCCAGGTCTCATAACTGGTGCAGGTCACAAATCCAGACTGGGATATGACCTTGAACCTTCTTCATATCGATTCGAGCATCCAGGGCGACGCCTCCGCGAGCCGGACGCTTTCGGCGGCGATCGTGAGCCGGCTGCAGGCCTCCGGCGGCGGAGTCCAGACCACCTATCGCGATCTTGCGGCCGAGCCGCTGCCACACCTCACGCTGGATGCATTCGCCAGCGGGCAGGCCCAGGCGGTGATCGAGGAGTTCCTGCGCGCCGATGTCGTCGTGATCGGCGCCGCCATGTACAATTTCACTATCCCAAGCCAGCTCAAGGCCTGGATCGACCGCATCCTCGTGGCGGGCAAGACGTTCCGCTACACGGCGCAGGGCACCGAAGGGCTGGCTGGCGACAAGCGCGTCATCGTCGCGCTCGCCCGCGGCGGCATCTACACCGATGGCGGCCCGGCCGCGTCTCTCGAACATGCGGAGACATATCTGCGCGGGATACTCGCCTTCGTGGGGATCACGGATCCGGAATTCGTGATCGCGGAAGGGCTTGCCCTCGGAGACGAGGCGCGGCGTGCCGGGATCGATGGTGCTCTCGAACTGGTCCGGACGGTTGTCCCGCAACGGCTCGCCGCCTGATCGGCGGTCGGCCGGGCGAGGCGTGGAGACCGAATGCCGTGCAGCCTCGGTCTCCCGCCCAGGGACGCCAGCTCAGGCCGGGGCGCCCCCGCAGCCCGTCGTGTTGACCGTCATCGTGGCCCTCTCCTCCGGCGTCGGCGTGGAACCGATGCCCCAGGAGACGCCGAACGGGTCCTTCACCATCCCATAGCGGTCGCCCCAGAATTGCAGGCTGACCGGCATCAGCACGGTGCAGCCGGCCGCGACGGCCTGGTCGAAGACCCGGTCGGCGCTGTCGACATGCAGGTGAAGGTTGAAGGCCTGCGGCGGCACGGCCGGGTAGCCGTGCTCCGGCATGGGATCCATGAGCATGAGGGAAGCGCCGTTCAGGTCCACGCGCGCGTTCATGATCCGGCCGTCTTCCATGTTCGCTCGCTGGCCGACCTCCTGCGCCCCGAAGGCGCGCTTGTAGAAGTCGATGGCACCCGCCGCATTCTCCAGCATGAGATAGGGCACGATGCCGCCCTTGAGGGGCGTCATGGCCTGGGCTGCGTCGTTGGGAAGGGCGTCTGTCATCAAGCGTTTCCTATTTTCTGGCGCGTATAGTTGATATCAACATATCCGTGGAGTCAAGGATGACGGTCCGGTGTGCCGGGTGCCGGACCGGCCGGCCTGGCGGCGAGAGCTGCCAGCGCAACCGCAACGCGCGCCGTACAGCCCTGCGCAACGCCCAGCTTGTCAGGGCCGGATTCCGGGGCGTAGTTTTTCATTGGTCCGATCAAAGGATCGAGCGCCGGCTGGGCTCAGCCGCGCCGACCCGGACCAGATCGGGCGAGATCAGCGCGGCAGGTCCCGCAGGGTGCGGGAACTGCGAGTGGAGGCTCCGTCCATGATCCGACTCACTGTGAACGGGGAGCAGCGCAGCTTCGACGGCGACCCCGACATGCCGCTGCTCTGGTATGTGCGCGACGAGCTCGGCCTCACGGGCACGAAGTTCGGCTGCGGGGCCGCCCTTTGCGGAGCCTGCACGGTGCATCTCGGCGGGACGGCCGTACGCGCCTGCATCACGCCCATGGCGGCCGTCGAGGACCAGGAGGTGGTCACCATCGAGGCGCTCTCGCCGGACGGGAACCACCCGGTCCAGGTCGCCTGGCGCGACCTGAACGTCGCGCAATGCGGTTTCTGCCAGACCGGACAGATCATGCAGGCCGCCTCGCTCCTGAAGGAGAACCCGAAGCCGACCGATGCCCAGATCGATGAGGTGATGAGCGGCAATCTCTGCCGCTGCGGCACCTATCCGCGAATCCGCGCCGCGATCCATCGCGCGGCCGGGCAAGATTCCTCGAAGGAGGGAGGTCGGCTGTGATCCATCCTGCGCAACTCCAGGCCGAACCGGCCTCTGCCCGCCCTATTGAGACCGGTCTCGAGCTGCCCGCCGGGACGCTCGCCCCCGATGTCAGCCGCCGGGCGCTCCTCGGCGGCGCGGGCGCGCTCATCCTCGCGCTCTCGCTGCGCAACCCGGCCCAGGCAGCCGACCCGCAGAAGTTCGGCGCGGACGGCATGCCGAACGGCTGGCGCGACGATCCCACGATCTTCGTCGCCATCGCGCCCGACGGCACGGTGACGATCACCAACCACCGTTCGGAGATGGGGCAGGGCGTGCGGACCTCGGTCGCCCTCGTCGTGGCCGACGAGCTCGACGCGAACTGGGCGCGCGTGCGGGTCGCGCAGGCGCCGGGTGACGAGGCACGCTACGGAAACCAGGACACCGACGGATCGCGCTCGCTGCGCCACTTCTTCCAGCACTTCCGCCATGTCGGGGCGGCCGCCCGCGCCATGCTCGTACAGGCCGCCGCGAAGCAGTGGGACGTGCCCGCGAGCGAGCTCGTGGCCGAGAACCATCGCGTGGCGCATCTGCGCTCGGGCCGCTCGGCGGGCTATGGCGAGCTCGCGACCGCCGCGGCCGCACTGCCGGTCCCGCCCCGGGAGAGCGTGGTGCTGAAGAAGCCCGAGGCCTTCCGCTATATCGGCAAGGGCGAGATCGGCCTGATCGACAATCGCGACATCACGACAGGCAAGGCGATCTACGGGCTCGATCACAAGCTCGACGGCATGCTCTACGCAGTCGTCGCGCGGCCGCCCGTCTACGGTGGCAAGGTCGCGAGCCTCGACGATGCCGAGGCCCGGAAGGTGCCCGGCGTGGTCAAGATCTTCACGATCGAACCGACCCCGATCCCGTCCGAGTTCATGCCGCTCGGCGGCGTGGCCGTCGTCGCGCGGAACACCTGGGCGGCCCTGAAGGCGCGCGATGCCCTGAAGGTCACCTGGGACGACGGGCCGAACGCCAGCTACGACACGAGCGCGTATCGGGCCGAGCTCGAGAAGGCCGTGCGGTCCCCCGGCAAGGTCGTCCGCAACCAGGGCGATGTCGACGCCGCGATGGCCAAGGCCAAGACGAAGGTCACGGCCGAGTACTTCGTCCCGCACCTCACGCAGGCGCCGATGGAGACGCCCTCGGCCGTCGTGCAGGTGAAGGACGGGTTCTGCGAGGCCTGGACCTGCACGCAGGCCCCGCAGGCGACGCATGATCGCCTCGCCAAGCGGCTCGGGCTCGCCGCGGACAAGGTCCGCGTGAACGTCACGCTGCTCGGCGGCGGGTTCGGGCGCAAGTCGAAGCCCGATTACGTGGTCGAGGCTGCCCTGTGCAGCCAGGAGGCCGGCGGCGCTCCCGTCCGGCTGCTCTGGACGCGGGAGGACGACCTCCGGCACAGCTACTACCACACCATCTCCGTGGAGAGGCTGGAGGCCAGGCTCGACGAGAAGGGCATGCCGGTCGCCTGGCTCCATCGCAGCGCGGCGCCGACGATCGGCTCGATCTTCGCGCCGGACCCGAAGCACGAGCTGCCCTTCGAACTCGGGATGGGCTTCGTCAATATGCCCTTCGCGGTGCCGAACGTCCGCCTGGAGAACCCGGAGGCTCCGGCCCACACGCGGATCGGCTGGTTCCGCTCGGTCTCCAACATCCCGCATGCCTTCGCGATCCAGTCCTTCGTGGCCGAACTCGCGCATGCGGCTGGGCGCGATCCTAAGGACTACCTCCTCGAGCTGATCGGTCCGGCCCGCCGGATTGATCCGACGACGCTGGGCGACGTGTGGAACCACGGCGAGGATCCCAGCCTCTATCCGATCGATACGGGCCGGCTCCGCCGGGTGATCGAGGCGGCGGCCTCCGGCGCGGGCTGGGGGCGCAAGCTGGAGGCGCGGCGCGGGCTCGGCGTCGCCGGCCATTACAGCTTCGTGACCTACACGGCCGTCGCCTGCGAGGTGGAGGTCAGCCCCGAGAACGAGGTGAAGGTCCACGCGGTCGACATCGCGGTCGATTGCGGGCCGCAGGTCAATCCGGAACGCATCCGGTCGCAGATGGAGGGTGCGGTCGTGATGGGGATGGGCCTCGCGCTCACCTCCGAGATCACGTTCCAGAACGGCCGCGTGCAGCAGGGCAACTTCGATTCCTACGAGATCACCCGGATCGATGCGGCCCCGAAGGTCGTGCGCGTGCACCTTCTCCCGTCCGGCGCCTATGACGGTCCGCTCGGCGGGGTCGGCGAGCCCGGGGTTCCGCCGGTCGCGCCGGCGATCGCCAACGCGGTCTTCGCTGCAACCGGGCGGCGTGTCCGGCAGTTGCCAATCCGAGGGCGGCTGGGCGCCTGAGAGGCGCCTATCGAGCCCACGGGAGGTGGTGCATGAGACGTGACGTCTGGGCCGTGCCGTCGGCCGTCCTCGCGGTGGCGCTCACCGGTCTGCCTGCGCTCGCATCGCCCTGCTCGGACGCGATCGCGGAGCTGTCCGGAAAGGTCCGGACCGAGGCGCGCGAGTCGATCGCGGCCTCGACGGGGAGCAAGATCGTGGCTGCCCGTCGCGAGGGGGAGGGCGAGGCGGGCGTGGCCCCGTCACCTGACCGTCGCGAGTCCACCCCCGCCCAGGCCGCCCAGGCGGGCGAGGGCGGCGATCGTGCGCAGCAGGCGCAGGTTGCGCTCGACGAGGCGAGGACGGCGGACGGTAAGGGCGACGCCAAGGGCTGCGACGCCGCGCTCGCTCGCGCCCGGCGATTGCTGGACGGGGCGCCCTAGCGCCCCGAGAAGGGCGGGTCTCGGGCCGCCCGAAGCGCCGCTTTGGCCGCGCTCGCCTTTACCGTTGGGCGGGCGGATCCTCAGACCATCCCCTTCCAGGGCACGAGCACCCGCTCCAGCATCCGCATGCCGAGCTCGAACAGGGCCGCGAAGATGCCGATCAGGAGGATGCCCATTATCACGAGGTCGGTGCGCAGGAAGTTGGAGGCGTTGAGGACGAGCTGGCCGAGGCCTGCCGTTGCCGCGACCATCTCGGCCGCGACGAGCGTCGTCCAGCCCACCCCCATGCCGATGCGCAGCCCGATCAGGATCTCGGGGAGCGCGGCCGGCAGCACCACGTAGCGCACCACCTGCCAGCGGCTCGCGCCCATGGAGAGGGCCGCATTGACCTGGTCCTTCGAGGCGGAAAGCACGCCGGACCGGGTCGCGAGCGCGACGGGCGCGAAGCAGGCCAGGAAGATCAGCAGGATCTTGGAGGTCTCGCCGATCCCGAACCAGATGATCATCAGCGGCAGATAGGCGAGCGGCGGCAGCGGCCGGTAGAACTCGATGATGGGGTCGAGGATGCCGCGGGCGATCCGGCTCATCCCCATCGCGAGCCCGGCCGGGATGCCGAGCAGCGCCGCGAGGGCGAAGGCGCCGATCACCCGCATGAGGCTGTCGGCCATGTGGACGGTGAGGGGCGCCCCGTCGAGCTCGCCGCCCCAGGCCTGCCTGAACGCCGCGACGATCGCCTGCGGCCGCGGCAGGAACAGCGGCTTGACCGCCCCGAGATGCGTCGCGAGCGTCCAGGCCAGGAACAGGACGAGCACTGTCGCGGCGCTCACGACGAGGGGCGAGCCGCCTTGTTTCGCCGCCGGCCTCGGCCTGGGCCTCCGCGCCGGCCGTCGAGCCGCCGGGGAAAGCGGCGCCTCGATATGGGGAGGGGCGTCCATCTACGAGGCCTCCTGCCTGGCCGGTCCGCGCCGATGCACGAGCGCAAGGACGCGTTCGCGCATGGCGATGAAGGCCGGATCGGACTTCACCCGCCGGGCATCCCGGCCCTCCAGGAAGGCGCGCGAGAAGGGCAGGTCGATCGTCTCCACGATGCGCCCGGGCCGGGGGCTCATCACGACCAGCTTGGTGGCGAGGAACACCGCTTCCTCCACGTCGTGCGTGATGAAGAAGGCCATCTTGCCGGTGCGGTGCCAGACTTCGAGCACGAGCTCCTGGACCTGCTCCCGGGTGAAGGCGTCGAGCGCCCCGAACGGCTCGCCCATGAGAAGGGCGCGCGGATCGCTCGCAAGCGCCCGCGCGATGCCGACGCGCTGCTGCATCCCGCCGGACAATTCGTAGATCTTCTTGCCGGCGAACTCGGACAGCCCGACGAGGCCCAGCATCTCGATCGCGACACGGCGGCGCTCGGCCCGCGGCACCCCGCGCATCTTCAGCGCGAAGGCGACGTTCTCGGCAACGTCCAGCCACGGCATCAGGGCATGCCGCTGGAAGACAACGCCGCGATCGGCGCCCGGTCCGAGGACCGGATGCCCGTCGAGGAGGATCTCGCCCTCCGTCGGCTCCAGGAAGCCGGCGATGGCGGACAGGAGGGTGGTCTTGCCGCAGCCGGACTCGCCGAGGGCGACGATGAACTCGCCCGGCCTGATCGTCAGGTTCACCCGCGAGAGCGCCACGATGCCGCTCTCGCCGCCGCCGAAATGAACGCTGACGTCCCTGATCTCGAGCATCAGCCCATGCCGAGCGTCGGAGGGGGCGCCTGGTGCGTCATTTCAGGGCGGCCTCGACGAACTCCTTCGTCACGAACTTCGTGAAATCCGAAGGGACGGACTGGACGCGGCCCTGCTCCTTCAGGAACTCGGCGGTCGAGGCGAGCGCCTTGGCCGCGCCGCCGCCGAGCCAGGCCGCGGAAGCCTGCTCCTCGAGCGTCGGGAAGGCATAGGCGGCAAGGCTCGCCGGCACGTCCTCCGGCGCCGAGCCGCTGATCTTGGCGACGGCCTTCACCTCGGGCGAGGTCGCCGTCCAGGCGTCCTTCTTCGCCTTGTACTCGGCATCCTTGGCCGCGATCATCCGCACGAGCTCGACCATGAAGGGCTTGTTCGCCTCGGCCCATTTACGGTCGACGATGATGCCGTCGAAGGTCGCCTTGCCCTTCTTCGAGATCTCGCCCGCCGAGGTCAGGACCTTGCCGTTCGCCTTCACCTTGGTGAGGACGGGGTCCCAGATGAAGGTCGCGTCGACGTCGCCGCGCTCCCACGCCGCCGCGATCTCCGGCGGGCGCATGTTGAGGATCTTCAGGTCCTTCGCGCCGAGCCCGGCCTCGGACAGGGCGAACATCAGCTGGTAATGGGCCGTGGAGACGAACGGGACCGCCACCGTCTTGCCCTTCAGGTCGGCGACCTTCTCGGCGCCGCTGCCGTTGCGGGCGACCAACTGCTCCGCATCGGCGATGTCGTCGAGGATCCAGAACAGCACGACGTCGAGCCCCTGCGTGGCGGCCGTCGCGATCGGGGAGGATCCCGCCTCGCCGATCTGGACGTTCCCCGAAGCCATCGCCCGGACGACATCGCCGCCGCCGCCGAACTTGGGCCAGTTGATCTTGTAGCCGGTCTTCTTTTCCAGCTCCCCGGAATCGATCAGCGCCCGGAAGGGCACGACCATGTCCTGGTGCGCGAAGGTCACCTCCTTGTCGGCCGCCCGGGCCAGGCCGGGGAGGGCAATCGCGACGGCGAGGGCTGCGGCCGCGAACCGAGATGCTTTCCCAACACTGCGAAATGCCAAGACCGGATCCTCCCTGACGGGCTACGCCGGTGGCCGTTGCAATTCTCGTGCGCAGATCGCGCCGCAGGCCGGCGGCGGGACGGGCTTGGCAGCCGCGCCGATCGGGTCTAGCCCAAGGCGACCGTGATGGAGCTCACATGATCGACCGGGTTCTCGGGGACATCGACACCGACCTCGACAATGCGCTGAGCCGGCTCTTCGACTGGCTGAAGATCCAGTCGATCTCGACCGATCCCGCCTACAAGGGCGAGTGCCGCAAGGCCGCCGAGTGGGTGCGCGGCGAGCTCGAGGCGCTCGGCTTCAAGGCGCATCTGAGCGAGACCTCGCTCCATCCCGTGGTCGTGGGGCACAAGCCGAAGCCCGGCGCGCCGCATGTCCTCTTCTACGGCCACTACGACGTTCAGCCCGTCGACCCCCTGGAGCTCTGGGAGACGCCGCCCTTCGAGCCGCAACTCGCCGAGCTGGAGCCCGGCCGGAAGGTGATCCGGGCGCGCGGGGCCTGCGACGACAAGGGCCAGGTGATGACCTTCATCGAGGCCTGCCGCGCCTGGATCGCGACCGATGGGGAACTGCCCGTCGGCGTGACCGTGCTGATCGAGGGCGCGGAGGAGAACGGCTCGAAGGGCCTTCCCGAGTGGCTCGCGGCCAACAAGGACGAGCTCAAGGCCGATTTCGCCCTCGTCTGCGACACCGGCATGTGGGACCGCGACACGCCGTCGATCACCACGGCCCTGCGCGGCCTCGTCTATCGCGAGATCATCGTGAAGGCGGCCGACCGCGACCTGCATTCGGGCATGTTCGGCGGCGCGGCCCGCAACCCGATCCATGTCGTGTCGAAGATCGTCGCCGACCTGCACGACGCCGACGGCCGGGTCACGCTGCCGGGCTTCTATGACGGCGTGCCGGAGACCCCGCCAGAGCTTCTCAAGCAATGGGAGGGGCTCGGCCTCACGGCGGAAACCTTCCTCGGCCAGGTCGGCCTGTCGGTCCCGGCCGGCGAGAAGGGCCGCATGGTGATCGAGCAGATCCAGTCGCGGCCGACCTGCGACGCGAACGGCATCGTCGGCGGCTATACGGGCGAGGGCTCGAAGACCGTCATCGCCGCGCAGGCGAGCGCCAAGATCTCATTCCGGCTCGTCGGCGAGCAGGACCCGCAGAAGATCGCCGCTGCATTCGAGGCCTTCGTGCGCGAGCGCATCCCGGCCGATTGCAGCGTCGAGATCCTCGACCATTCGGCCGCCAAGGCCATCCAGTTGCCCTACGACATGCCCGCGCTCGTCAAGGCGAAGGCCGCGCTCGCGGCCGAGTGGGGCAAGGAGCCCGTCGCGATCGGGTCCGGCGGCTCGATCCCGATCGTCGGCGACTTCAAGCGGACGCTCGGGCTCGACACGCTCCTTGTCGGCTTCGGCCTCGACGACGATCGCGTGCATTCGCCGAACGAGAAGTACGACCTGTCGAGCTTCCACAAGGGCGCGCGGAGCTGGGCCCGCATCCTCGGGGCGCTCGCCTCCTGACCCGCGCTTGAACCTTCGGCGATATGCACCTATCTTTCGTGCATATCGCCGGAGCACGTCATGGCGCGAGCGGCCCTCTACGCTCTCATCGAGGATTTCCCGAGCGACCGGGCCAATGATTGGCGCGGCGTCGTCGAAGCGACGCGGCGCGGGTTTCCGGTCCAGACCGTGGACCGGCTGGTCCAGACGGGGCGGCTCACGGCCGCCGAGATCGACCAGACCATCATCCCCCGGAAGACGCTGAGCCATCGCCGGAAGATCGGCACGCTGACGGCCGAGCAATCCGACCGGCTCGCACGGGTGATGCGCGTCATTGCGGCCGCGGAGGAGACCTTCGGCACGGAAGCCAAGGCCGCGCGCTGGCTGCGCCGCCCGACCGAGGCGCTCGCCGGCGAGACCCCGCTCGCGCTTCTCGACACGAGCGAGGGCACGCGAGAGGTCGAGCGCCTCCTCAGCCGGATCGATCACGGCCTCGCCGCCTAGTTTCACCTCGATGAGGTCTTGGCGGATCTGCCGCGAGCCGTTCGCCGACCTCGGCGGAGAGGGCGCGCGGCTCAACGGGGGGCGCTGGAACCAGCATGGCCGCGCGCTCGTCTACACGGCCGACAACGCAGCCCTGGCCGCGCTCGAGGTCAGGGTGCATCTCGACCTGCCGGCTGACCTCCTGCCGGAAGATTACGTTCTCCTGGAGATCGACCTGGGAGACATCCCGGCCGAGCGCGTCGCGGACTTTCCCGCCGACCCTGCCGCCTTCGGGACGGCATGGATCGCGGAGGGGCGCACGGCCATCCTGGACGTGCCGTCCGCCATCATCCCGGAATGCCGGAACCTCCTGCTGAATCCGGCCCATCCTGAAGCCGGCCGCGCTCGGATCGTCTCGCGCCGGCCCTTCGGCTTCGACACGCGCCTCTGGCGAGCGTGACGGCAGGCGCGGTCTGGGCTAGCCTGCCTCAATGCGCCTCGCGATCGCTTCGCTCCTCTTTGCCGCGTCGTGCGCCGCTCCAGGCCACGCCGCCGAGCCCTGGGCCGTGCCCGAGGTGGCGCGGGCCTGCCCGCAGCATGGGCCCGGCTTCGTCCAGCTGCCCGGCAGCACGACCTGCGTTCGCCTCGGCGGAAGGGTGCGGGCGGAGACGACGGTCGGTGCGCCGCGGCGGGTCTCGCGCGAGCAGATATCCGGCTTCGGGACGAGCGCCCGCGTTTCCATCGATGCGCGGACGGATACGGCCTACGGACCGGTGCGGGCCTATATGAGCGTGAGGGCCGGAAACGGGACGGCGCGGCGTGACTGACCACCGGGATCGTTCCACCCTCCTCCGGGCCGGCGGGGCGGTGCTCGCCGCAGCCCTGCTCTCCACGGCGGAACGCGCCGATGCCTTCGAGCCCTGGGTGGTCCCGGAGGTCGCCCGGACGTGCCCCCATTACGGGCCGGGCTATGTCGAGGTGCCGGGCAGCCGGACCTGCGTCCGCATCAGCGGACGGGTCGTGACCGACTATACGGTGGGCGCGAAGAACGCGCCCGAGCGTCGGGTCGATCTGCCGAAGGGGTTCGGGACCGGTGCCCGGGTCACGGTCGAATCCCGGACCGAGACCGATATCGGGCCTCTCCACCTGATCTACCGCATGGATGCGGGGCGGAGCCGCATCTCGGGCCGCTGACGCATTCCGCCGGCCATTGGGGACGCATCACGAAGTTTCATCCTCCCGGCATTGACGGGGGAGGGCGCCGGGCGCTGGTAGGCGGCCAAAACAGCGGAGCACCTCCACCATGACTTCCGAGACCTGGACCTTCGTCGACGGACGCTGGGTCGACGGCAATCCCGGCCTGACGGGCCCGCGTTCGCACGCCTTCTGGCTCGGCTCCTCGGTCTTCGATGGCGCGCGCTTCTTCGAGGGCGTCATGCCCGACATGAAGCTCCACGCGGAACGGCTGAACCGCTCGGCGGTGGCGCTCGGGCTCAAGCCCTTCGTGGCGCCCGACGAGGTGGTCGTGCTGACGCGCGAGGGCGCCAAGAAGTTCGGCGCCGATCCGCAGCTCTATGTGCGGCCGATGTACTGGGCGGAGGGCGACGGCCCCGGCGCGATCCTCCCTGACCCCGAGACGACGCGCTTCTGCCTCTGCCTCTATGTGGAGCCGCTGCCACCCGCGAGCGCCGGGATGAGCGTCACCCTCTCGCCGTTCCGCCGGCCGACTCTCGAGACGATGCCGACGGATTCTAAGGCGGGCTGCCTCTACCCGAACAATGCGCGGGCGCTGCGGGACGCGAAGAGCCGCGGCTTCGACAACGCACTCGTGCGCGACATGCTCGGCAACGTGGCCGAGACGACCACCTCCAACGTCTTCATGGTCAAGGACGGGGTGGTGATGACCCCGATGACGAACGGAACCTTCCTGAACGGCATCACGCGCCAGCGCATGATCAAGCTCCTGCGGCAGGCCGGGATGGAGGTTGTCGAGACCACGCTCCGCTACGAGGACTTCCAGGCTGCCGACGAGATCTTCACGAGCGGGAACTTCGCCAAGACGACGCCCGTGATCCGGATCGACGACCGGAACCTGCAGCCCGGCCCGGTCGCCCGCAAGGCGCGCGAGCTCTACTGGGCCTTCGCCCACGACGGCGCATCGGCCTGAGCGTCAGGCGCGCCGCAGCCGCACGCCGAGGAGCCTGAGGCAGAGGGCCAGGACGGCCCCGTAGAGGACGAGGCCCGCGAGGCCCAGCCCCGCAAGGGTGGCGAGATCGCGCAGCCAGCCGAGCGGCGCGAGCGCCGCCGCGAGCGGCGCCCGGCCGAAGATCGCAAGCGCGGCCAGGACGACGCAGCCGACCGTGATGGCGGCGAGCGTCTTCATGAGGGCAGGCGAGGGGGCCGCGAGGTCCCGGCGGACGGCGAGGAACCAGAGCAGGCCGACATTGATCCAGGCCCCGACGGAGGTCGCGAGCGCGAGGCCCGCGACACCGAACGGGCCGATCAGGACGAACTTGAGCGCGATGTTGACCCCGTAGCCCGCGAGCGAGGCCCAGAGCGGCGTCATGGTGTCCCCGCGCGAATAGAAGCTCGCCGTGGCGGAGCGGACGATGACGGCCGCCGGCAGCCCGACCGCGTAGGCGGCGAGCACGTCGCCCGCCCGGGCGGCCGCGGCCGCATCGAAGGCGCCGCGCTGGAACAGGGCCGTCATGATAAGGTCGGGCAGGACCAGGAACGCGACGGCGCAGGGGGCGGCGAGCGCCAGCGTGAAGCCGACCGCGCGGTTTTGCGCGGCGTGCGCACCGGAGGTGTTGCCTGCCGCGATCAGGCGACTCATGGTCGGCAGCAGCACGGTCCCGGCCGCGATCCCGACGACGCCGAGCGGCAGCTGGTAGAGGCGGTCGGCATAATACAGCGATGACAGTGCGCCGGTCGGCAGGAACGAGCCGATGATGGTGTCGGCGAACATCGCGATCTGGATCCCGGCGGAGCCGATCACTGCCGGGCCGAGCCGTTTGAAGAAGCCGCCCATCTCGGGGTCGCGCAGCTTCCTCGTCAGCCGTGGCGCGATGCCGGCCCGGCTGGCGTTCCACCAGACGAGGCCAAGCTGGAGGACGCCCGAGATGAGGACGCCGGCTGCTGCTGCGTGCGCGGCCGTCGGGAACAGATAGGCAGCCGCGAGCGTCGCGATCATCGACAGGTTGAGCAGGATCGGCGCGGCAGCCGCTGCCCAGAAGCGGTCGCGGGCGTTCAGCACGGCCGAGATCACGGTCACGAGGGTGATGAGCAGCAGATACGGGAACGTGATCCGCGTCAGCTCCACGGCCAGCTGGAACACGTCCGGCTTCAGGCCCGGAGCGAGCACCGACACGAAGGCCGGCATCGCGAGCAGCGCCGCGACCAGCAGCACCGCCTGGACGATGAGCATCAGCGTGAAGATGCGGCTGGCGAAGGCCGCCGCCCGGCTCGCACCCTCGGTCTCGTAGACCCGCCCGTAGGTCGGCACGAAGGCGGCGTTGAAGGCGCCCTCGCCGAAGATCGCCCGGAAGTGATTGGGCAGCTTGAAGGCGACCACGAAGGCGTCCGCGATCGGCCCGGCCCCCATGATGGCGGCCATGACCACGTCGCGGACGAAGCCGGTGGCGCGGGAGACGAGCGTCCAGCCGCCGACCGACAGGATCTTCTTCAGCATCGGGCCGCGGTGGGTGAGCCGCGCCCCGCTGTCAAGCGGGACGGGAGCCGGTCTTTCGGGGAACCAGCCTCCAGGCTCCCTGTTTGAAGCAGGCTATGCAGATGCGGGATCTCCCTTGATTGCTCAGGACGCTGTCTCGGCGGAGCCCGCTTTCGAACCGAAAGCCTCGCCGACCCTGAAGAACCCGGAGGCCGAGGCCTTCTACGTGGAGGCGATCCGCGAGCTGGCCGATCTCGGCATCCCCTATCTGCTCGCCGGGACCTACGCGGTCAGCGCCTATACGGGCATCACGCGCGAGACGAAGGACCTCGACGTCTTCTGCAAGGCGGGCGACTACCCGCGCATCCTCGCGCACTTCAAGGACAGGGGCTACGCGGTCGAGATCGAGGACGAGCGCTGGCTCGGCAAGGTCTTCAAGGGCCGCCACTTCTTCGACGTGATCTTCGCCTCGTCCAACGGCACCATGCCGGTCGGCGATGCGTGGCTGGAACATGCCCGCACGATCGAGATCTTCGGCTCGCAGGTCCGCATCATCGGGCCGACCGAACTCATCTGGTCGAAATGCTTCATCCAGCTCCGCCACCGCTACGACGGCGCCGACATCGCCCATGTGATCCTACGTGCGCACGACCAGATCGATTGGCAGAGGCTCCTCGGCTACATGGAGCTTCACTGGGAAGTCCTGCTCGTCCACCTGCTCAATTTCCGGTGGATCTATCCTGCGGAGCGCGATCGCATCCCGGCCTGGCTGATGGACGAACTGCTCGAGCGCCTGGAGAAGCAGCGCCAACTCCCGACGCCCCAAATGAAGGTCTGCCGCGGCCGGATGTATTCGCGCGTCGATTACGAGATCGACGTGAAGGAATGGGGCTATGCCGATGTCGGCGGGGAGGGGGAGTGGCGCAATGACTGACGCTGGTCCGGCGGGGGCGCGCAATGGCTGAGGACGCGCAACCCCTGAAGGTCGCGGCGATCGGCGACCTCCACGTCAAGACGGACGGCACGGCGAGCTACAAGGCGGTGTTCGGCGAGATCTCGCGCGAGGCCGACGTCCTCGTCATCGCGGGCGACCTGACCGACCTCGGCAAGCCCGCCGAGGCGGAACTCCTGGCGGAGGACCTGCGGGCCTGCACGATCCCGGTCGTCGCCGTCCTCGGCAACCATGACTACGAATGTGGGTGCGTCGAGGAGGTCAGCCGCATCCTGCAGCAGGCGGGCGTCCGGCTCCTCGACGGGCAATGGACGGAAGTCGGCGGCGTCGGGTTCGTCGGCGTGAAAGGGTTTGCCGGCGGGTTCGGCCGCGCCATGCTCGGCTCCTTCGGCGAGCCGGCCATCAAGGCGATGGTGGCCGAGAGCGTCAGCGAGGCGATGCGGCTCGAGAACGCCATGCGGCAGGTGAAGACCGAGCGCGCGATGGTCGTGCTGCATTACGCGCCGATCGTGGAGACGATCGCCGGAGAGCCGCTCGAGATATTCCCTTTCCTCGGGTCCTCGCGACTCGCCGAGACGATCGACCGCTTCCCCGTGAAGGCGGTCGTGCACGGCCACGCCCATCGCGGCGCCTACGAAGGCAAGACGCCCGGCGGCATCCCGGTCTACAACGTCGCCCAGCAGATCCCGAAGCCGAACGGCTGCCCCTACGCGCTGCTGACCCTCTGAGCGGAAGGCTCAGCGCTTCTCGGACGCGATGCCGATATAGGAGTTGTCGAAGCGGTTCTCGGCAATCGCCGCGAGGGCTTTCGCCTCGCGCTCCTCCTGCGCTTGGACGCGGGAGAGAAGCTCCTCCGCGGCTTCCGGCGGAAAGGCGATCACGCCGTCCTCGTCGCCGATGATCATGTCGCCCGGCATGACCACCATGCCGTCGATCGCGACCGGGACGTTGATCTCCCCGGGGCCGAACTTGTACGGCCCGCGATGCGTCACGCCGCGGGCGAAGCACGGGAACCCGGCGCTGACGAAGGCGCCGACATCGCGCACGGCGCCGTCCACGACGAAACCCGCGACGCCCTGCATCTTCGCCCGCTGCAGCATGATCTCACCGACGAGCGCCTGGTTGAGGTCGCCGCCGCCATCGACGACCAGAACGTCCCCTTCCCGCAGCAGATCGTAGGCCTTGTGCAGCGCGTAGTTGTCGCCGGGCCGCGTCTTCACAGTCACGGCCGTGCCGAGCAGCCGCCCAGACCCGTGGATCGGGCGAAGGCTGCGCGTCCCGTGCAGGCGGTTCATGTTGTCCGACACGACCGCGACGGCGACGTCCCGGAATGCCGCGATTATGCCGGCAGGCACCTGCGGCGCGCAGGGGTTCGAACGGTGACCTGGAAGCTGCATGCGGGTCGGGCTCTCGGGGTTGGGGGCGCGTTCCCGCGCGTCATGCCTTGATGTTGTTCTCGCGGACGACGTCGCCCCAGACCTTGGTCTGCCTGCTGAAGAAGGGCTTGGCGGCGGCCGGATCGCCGAAGACCAGCGTCATCTGCTGTGACTCCTGCAGCTTCTTGGCGATCTCCGGCTCCGAGAGCGCTTCCTTCACGGAGGCTGCCAGCTTGTTCAGCGTGTCAGACGGGGTGGCTGCCGGTGCGAACACGCCCCACCAGGCCAAGGCCTCGAAGCCGTCGAACCCCGATTCGATCGCCGTCGGCGTCTCCTTGATGAGCGAAAGCCGCTGGGCGCCCATCTGCATCACGGGCCGCACCACCGGGCCGCCGAGTTGCGGCGCCACGAGCGCGATCGACCCGCAGAGGAGGTCGACATGACCTCCGAGCAGGTCGTTCATGGCCGGGCCGCCGCCGCGATAGGGGACGTGGATGATCTCCACACCGGCCCGCTTGGCGAGGAGCGTCATGGCGAGGTGGCCGATCGTCCCGATGCCGACCGAGGCGTAGGTGACGGATCTCGGCCGCGCCTTGGCTGCCTCGACCACGTCCTTGAAGCTCTTGAACGGCTTGTCCTTGTGCGTCGCGAGCACATAGGGCGCGGTGCCGACCAGGCTGACGGGGACGAGGTCCCTCTCGATGTCGAGCGGCGGGTTCTCGACCATGGCCGGAATGACGGTGTGGGAATCGAAGGTCACCAGCAGCGTCAGCCCGTCCGGGGCGCTCTTCGCCACATGCGATGCGCCGAGCGCGCTCGCGGCGCCCGGCATGTTCTCCACGATCGTGGTCTGGCCGGACATCGCCTGGAGACGCGCCTGCAGCATGCGGGCGAGGGCGTCCGTCGAGCCGCCCGGCGGAAAGGGCACGACGATCCGCATCGTGCGCGCGCCCTGTGCCAGTGCGGGCGCACAGAGAAGGGAGGCAGCCCCCGCGGCGAGGGCATGCCGTCTGGTCAGAAAGCTCATCCTTGGTTCCTCCCGTGCGGATCGTTTGTCCGCTTATGATTCTCCGAAGCCGCGTCCCGGCTTTCGGTATTCGGGCCGCGGCGGGCTGAAGATGTCGAGCACCTTCGCCCCCTCCGGCCCCGCCCGCATCGTGTGCGGCACGTTCCCCGGCGTTCGCCAGAAATCGCCCTTCGTGACCGGGATCTCCTCGCTGCCTTGGACGCGGATCGCCGAGCCCTCGAGCAGGACGCCCCACTGCTCCTCGGGGTGGTGATGGAGCGTTCCCTCGGAATTCGGCGCGATTGTCACGACCGACAGCATCGCCTGTTCGCCGGCGAAGATGCGCGTGGTCAGCCCCGGCGCGAGTTCGCGAAACAGACCGTCTGAAGCATCGTCGAGATTATGGAACTCGCACCTCTGCGAGGGCTCGCCGTCCGCCATTGCGTTCTACTCCCTGATCTACCGCATGACTGGTCGGCAGTTTCCGTGATCATCCGGGATTGCTGGCCGGAGATAAAGCGATATCGCGCGGGCTCGGCCCGCTTTGGTGGGTATCCGGGCGCTCGCTTGCCTTCCCCCCGTCATCCACCCATGCCAGAAGCGCCCGGCAGCTTGGCCGAGGGAAGGCGTTGTCGGACATCGCGGTAAGTGGCGTTTCCAAGTCCTGGGACAGTGCCACGGCTCTTCACAGGATCGACTTCGAGGTCGCGACTGGCGATTTCGTCGCCCTTCTCGGACCGTCCGGCTGCGGGAAGTCGACGACGCTTCGGCTGATCGCTGGGCTCGACACGCCGAGCACGGGGCGCATCGTCATCGGCGGCCGGGACGTGACGGATCTGCCCCCCGCGCAGCGCGACATCGCGATGGTGTTCCAGAGCTACGCGCTGTTTCCGCACCTGACCGTGGCCGAGAACATCATCTTCGGCCTTCGCGTCCGGAAAGTCGGGCCGGCCGAAAGGGACGATCGGCTCAAGCGTGCCGCCGACATGCTGGGCCTCTCCGCTCTGCTCGGCCGCAAGCCGTCGCAGCTGTCCGGCGGGCAGCAGCAGCGCGTGGCGCTCGCCCGCGCCATCGTGGCCGAGGCCGCCGTGTGCCTGATGGACGAGCCGCTCTCGAATCTCGACGCGCAGCTTCGCCTCGAGATGCGCCGGGAGATCCGCGCCCTGCAGCAGCGGCTCGGCATGACCATGGTCTATGTCACGCACGACCAGGCCGAGGCCATGACCATGGCGGACCGCATCATCCTCATGCGGGCCGGCCATATCGAGCAGAACGGGACGCCGGCCGAGCTCTATGAGCGGCCGGCCACCGCCTTCGCGGCACGGTTCATCGGCAATCCGCCCATGAACGTCGTTCCCGGGGCGAGCGTCGCCGACCGGCCCTGGCTGCCGTTGCCCGGCGATCCGGCACAGCTCAGTTGCGGCGTGCGGGCGGAGGCGGCCCGCGTCGATCCAGAGCAGGGCGTGCCGGCCGAGGTCGTCGCGGTCGAGTATCTCGGCGCCGACACGCTCGTCGAGACGCGGATCGGCGGGGCGCCCTTCGTCTTGCGCCATGGCGGGCGCTTCGAGGCACGGCCGGGCGAGGCTGTCCGCCTCGGCTGGTCGCCCGAGGAAGCGCATTGGTTCGATGCGACGGACGGCCGCCGCGTGGCTTGAATGCGCGACGCTGTCACGTCATCGATACAAAGCTGACGATAAGCGAGAAGCCCGCACGCGATGGCGGGCCGTTGGAGGAACTATGGACAGGCGACAGTTTGTGGTGGGGACGGGCGCGGCGGTGCTCGGGGCAGGGGGCGTGGCGAAGCCGGCCCTGGCGCAGGGAACGACGGAGGTTTCGTTCTTCTTCCCCGTGGCGGTCGGTGGGCCGATCACCAAGATCATCGACGGCTACGCGGCCGATTTCGCCAAGGAGAACCCGTCCATCAAGGTGACGCCGACCTATGCCGGCACCTACCAGGAGACGATCGTCAAGGTTCTCACCGCCCATAAGAGCGGCACGCCGCCGACCCTCTCGGTGCTGCTGTCCACCGACATGTTCACCATGATCGACGAGGACGCCGCCGTGCCGTTCGACGGCTTCCTCAAGTCGGCCGAAGATCAGGCCTGGGTGAAGGGCTTCTACCCGGCCTTTATGCTGAACAGCCAGGCCGAGGGAAAGACCTGGGGCATTCCCTTCCAGCGCTCGACGATCGTGCTCTACTGGAACAAGGACGCCTTCAAGGAGGCCGGGCTCGATCCCGAGAAGGCGCCGGCGAACTGGGCCGAGCATCTCGCCTTCGCCGAGAAGCTGACGAAGCGCGACGGCTCGGGCAACACCCAGCAATGGGGCACGCAGATTCCGACGACCGGCTTCGCCTACTGGCTTCTCCAGTCTCTCGCGATCCAGTCCGGGACGGTGCTCGCGAACCAGGACGGCAACAAGACGTCCTTCGACGATGCCGGCACGCTGGAAGCCCTGAACTACCTCGTCGACCTGTCGCGCAAGCACAAGGTCATGGCGCCGGGCGTGATCGACTGGGGAACGACGCCGCGCGACTTCTTCGAGCGGAAGACCGCGATGATGTGGACGACGACGGGCAACCTGACCAACGTCCGCAACAACGCGAAATTCCCCTTCGGCGTCGCCATGCTGCCGGCCAACAAGCGGCGCGGCTCGCCCACGGGCGGCGGCAACTTCTACCTGTCTAAGAAGGCGAACTCGGCGCAGCAGGAAGCGGCCGTGAAGTTCGTGCGCTGGATGACCCAGCCCGAGCGGGCCGCCAAGTGGAGCGTCGACACGGGCTACGTGGCCGTGAGCCCCGCCGCCTACGAGACGCCCGTCATGAAGGAATACGTGGCCGCCTTCCCGCCCGCCGCCGTGGCGCGTGATCAGCTGCAATACGCGCTGGCCGAGCTCTCGACGCACGAGAACCAGCGCGTCACCAAGGCGCTCGAGGACAACATCCAGGCCGCCCTCAACGCCACCAAGACGCCGGAGCGCGCCCTGAAGGACGCCCAGGCCGAGGCCGACCGCATCCTGAAGGCGTATCGGTGATCTACGCTCATCCTCTCCCCGCCTGCGGGGAGAGGTCGAGCGGCGCCGGAGGCGCCGGCCGGGCGAGGGGCTGCGCCTCGATCCTCGCCCCTCATCCGGTCGCGCTGACGCGCGACTCGACTTCTCCCCGTGATCACGGGGAGAAGGGACAAGCGGCAGCATGACCTCCCGAACCCGCGAAACCCTGATCGGCTGGGGCCTCCTCGCCCCCGCTATGGTGCTCCTCGTCGCCTTCACGCATTGGCCGGCGCTGGCGAGCCTGATCGAGAGCTTCTACTCGACCGCGCGTCCGCGCCGCCCGTCCCGGTTCGTCGGGATGGCGAATTACGAGCAGATCCTGGCCGACCCGGTCTTCTGGCAGGCCTTCACCAACAACCTCATCTACGCGGCCGCCACAATCCCGCTCTCGATCGGGCTCGCGATGCTGATGGCCGTATGGGTGAACGACCGCATCCCGGGCCGCACCTTCGCGCGGGTCGCCTATTTCACGCCGACCGTGCTGCCGATGATCGCGGTGGCCAACATCTGGCTGTTCTTCTTCACGCCCCAATACGGCCTCCTCGAACAGGTGACCGGCGCGATGGGGTTGCCTTCCCGCAACTGGCTCGGCTCGCCCGACACCGCCCTCATGGCGGTGACGATCGTGGCGATCTGGAAGGAGGCCGGGTTCTTCATGATCTTCTACCTGGCGGCGCTGCAATCGATCCCGCCGGTGCTGGCCGAGGCCGCGAACCTGGAGGGCGCCTCGCGCTGGACCTATTTCCGGCGCGTCCAATTCCCGCTGCTCATGCCGACCACGCTGTTCGTGCTGATCAACGCCGTCATCAACGCCTTCCGGATGATCGACCAGATCATTGTCATGACCCGCGGCGGGCCGGACAACGCGACGACGCTCGTCCTCTTCTACATCTACCAGACCGGCTTCTCGTTCTGGGACACGGCCTATGCGGCAGCCCTGACCGTGGTGCTCCTCGCGATCCTGGGTCTTGTCGCCGCGATCCAGTACGGAATCCTCGAGCGGCGGGTGCATTACCGATGAGCAGCGAGCCGCTGATCCCTCCCCTGGAGGGGAGGGCGAGTGGGTGGAGCCGACCGGGGTGGGGCGAAGGCTGGGCTGGCCCCCTCCGTCGTGCGCTGCGCGCCCGCCACCTCCCCCTTCGGGGGGGGATCGCGCGGCCACGCCCTGCCACACCTGCGAGCCCCTACGATCCGAAAGGCGTCTCGGCCTTCCTCGAATCCGCCGGCGCGATCCTGCTTGCGGTGCTGTGGATCCTGCCGCTGCTCTTCGCCGTCTGGGCGGCGTTCCACGCCATCGAGGACACGACGCGGTTCTCCCTCACGGCGCCCTGGACGCTGGAGAACTTCGCCCGCGCCTGGGAGGCGGCGCCGTTCGCGCGCTATTTCCTGAACACCTTCATCCTGGTGACCCTGATCCTCGCCTGCCAACTCGTGCTCGGCACGCTCGCCGCCTACGCCTTCGCGCGCTTCGCCTTCATCGGCCGGGAGATCGCCTTCGCGCTGGTGCTGGCGCAGCTGATGGTCATGCCGGACGTGCTCATCGTCGAGAACTACCGGACGATGAGCTTCCTCGGCCTCGTCGACACGATCCCGGGCATCGCGCTCCCCTATGTCGCGTCCGCCTTCGGCATCTTCCTCCTGCGCCAGACCTTCCGGACCATCCCGCGCGAGCTGGACGATGCGGCGCGCGTGGAGGGCGCATCCGCGCTGCAGACGCTGCTCAAAGTCTATGTCCCGCTCGCGAAGCCCATCTACGTCGCCTACGGGCTCGTCTCGGTCAGCTTCCACTGGAACAACTTCCTCTGGCCGCTGATCGTCACGAACTCGGTCGAGGCCCGCCCGCTGACGGTCGGGCTGCAGATCTTCTCCTCGGGCGACCAGGGCGTGGACTGGTCGATCATCTGCGCGGCGACGCTGATGACCTCGGCGCCGCTGCTGATCGGCTTCCTGCTCTTCCAGCGCCAGTTCGTGCAAAGCTTCATCCGGGCCGGCATCCGGTGAGGCTCCTCACCTGGAACGTCCAGTGGGGGCTCGGCATGGACGGACGGGTGGATCTCGCCCGCATCGTCGCCCATGCGCGCGCGCTTGCCGATCCGGACGTGATCTGCCTCCAGGAGGTCGCGGACAACATGCCGGACCTCGCGGGCAACGACGGGGCGGACGGGTTCGCCGCGATCGCGCGCCTGCTGCCCGGCTACCGGGCTCTGGCCGGGACTGGCGTCGAGATCTTCGACGAGGCCGGCGAGCGCCGCCGCTTCGGCAACCTGGTCCTCTCGCGCCTGCCGGTCCGGCAGGTGCTGAGGCACCAGCTGCCCTGGCCGGGCGTCGCCGGTCTGAACATGCCCCGCATGCTCGTCGAGACCAGCATCATGGCGCCCTTCGGGCCGGTGCGGGTCCTGACGACCCATCTGGAGTATTTCTCGGCCGAGCTGCGCGCCCTCGGCGTCGAGGCGATCCGGGCCGCCCATGCACAGGCATCGAGCCGGGAGACGACGCCGCGCGATGCCGGATCGGGGCCGTACCTGGTCCAGCCCGGCTCCCGCTCGGCGATCCTGACGGGCGATTTCAACATGCGGCCGGCGGACTCGACGCGGCTGCGCCTGCTCGAACCCTTCGACGACGGAACGCTACCCTTCGTGGATGCCTGGACGGTCCGGAACGGCGAGGCGCCGCATCCGCATTCCTTCTGCATCGCCGACCAGCGCTACGGCGAGCCGCATTGCGCGGACTACATCCTGGTCACGGCCGACCTCGCGCCGCGCGTGACCGACATCCGCTACGACACCGAGACGAGGTTGTCGGACCACCAGCCCGTGGTGGTGAAGCTTAGCTAAGCCTGCTGGCGGAGCCGGTCCGCGACGAGCGGTGCATAGTAGGTGAGGATGCCGTCGGCGCCGGCGCGCTTGAAGGCGATCAGGCTCTCCATCATGGCGCGCTCGCCGTCGAGCCAGCCGTTCTGGGCCGCCGCCTGGATCATCGCGTACTCGCCGGACACCTGGTAGGCGAAGGTCGGCACGTCGAACGTGTCACGCACGCGGCGGATCACGTCGAGATAGGGCATCCCGGGCTTCACCATCACCATGTCGGCGCCCTCTTCCAGGTCGAGCGCGACCTCGCGCAGCGCCTCGGACGAGTTCGCCGGGTCCATCTGGTAGGTGAGCTTGTCGCCCTGCAGCTTGGTGCCGAGCGCATCGCGGAACGGGCCGTAGAAGGCAGAGGCATATTTCGCCGCGTAGGCCATGATCTGGACGTCGAGGAAGCCCGCGCGGTCCAGCGCCTCGCGGATCGCCGCGACCCGCCCGTCCATCATGTCGGAGGGCGCGATGATGTCGGCGCCCGCGGACGCCTGGATCAGGGACTGCTCGACCAGCACCGCCACGGTCTCGTCATTGAGGATGCGGTCGCCGTCGAGGAGGCCGTCATGGCCGTGGCTCGTATAGGGGTCGAGCGCGACGTCCGTGATCAGGCCGACATTCGGCACCGCATCCTTGATCGCCCGCACGGCCCGGCAGACGAGGTTCTTCGCGTTCAAGGCCTCCGACCCGCGCTCGTCGCGGAGCGCCGGGTCCGTGTAGGGGAAGACGCCGATCGCCGGGATGCCGAGCTTCGCTGCGCGCTCCGCCTCGCGCACCGCCTCGTCCACGGAGAAGCGCTCCACGCCGGGCATGGCGTTGACCGGCACGCGCCTGTTCTCGCCATCGACGAGGAAGATCGGCCAGATCAGGTCGCCGACCGTCAGCACGTTCTCGCGCACCAGGGAGCGGCTCCAGCCCGACTTGCGGTTCCGGCGCGGGCGGTTCCTGAGCGAGAGCGGCGGCGCCTCGGGGCTCAATGTCTCGCGCACGACCTCCCGGATCGCGGGGCGGGAGATCGAACGGACATTGGACATCGGGGCGGCCTCGGGCGGCTTCTCGCGAGCGGTGCCTGTCCCTAGCACATTTGAAATGGTCCAAAACAGATCTGGGGGAATACGTAACGCCGCACGGCGGCGGGCACGGCGGGCCTCCTCCGCGCCGACTTCCGGCGCGCGGGTTCGCCATCGAACATGCGCCGGGAAGAACTCGCCGTCGGCCTGAGCCGCCCGGAACCACTTGCTTCTGGGGCTGTTCAGTCTTCCATCCAAGACGAGCATCTGGCGGACAGTATCGCATAGCCGCTCATATGTAGATCATCACGGACAGTTCTCGTGGTAGAACGCGACATGGCGCCGCCATCGCCTCCGTTTCTGCGGCGAGTGGAAAACTGGCTGCTCGAGATTGATCCGACGCTGATCCAGTTTCGCCTGGCCTGCCGGGTTATGCTGTCTCTGGCCTGCGTCAGCCTTGCGCTCGTCGCCGTGAACCTGTTCCTGCCGCTCTCGCATTCAGCCGCTGCGATCGGCCTGGTGAGCACGCTGCAGGGCACGGTGGCCGTCCGGGACGAGACGCCGTGGGGGCGTGCGGTGACGCGCGCCTACTCGGCAGCGGCAGGCTTCGTTGTCATCTGCGTGATCACGTTCCTGGAGCACCGGCTCCTCGCCGTGAATGCCGTCATGCTCTGTGTGATCGCGCTGGCCGTCTACGCTCCCCATTTCGGCGACCGTTGGAAGGCGGTCGGGCTCTTCGCATTCTT
This sequence comes from Pseudomonadota bacterium, assembly GCA_023423995.1. Classification (GTDB taxonomy): domain Bacteria; phylum Pseudomonadota; class Alphaproteobacteria; order Rhizobiales; family Beijerinckiaceae; genus Enterovirga. Next base: position 34,003 of record JAFAEL010000026.1, read on the forward strand.
CTGCTGCATCCTCTCGGGGTTCCTGAAGCCCGTCGACGGCGAGCTGACGGGTATCGCGGTGTCGCTGGTCGTGAGCACCGTGATTTCGCATCTCGTGCGGAACTACATCCTGCCCGAGCGACCCGCAGACGATTTCCGCCGGGCCGTTCGGGCGGTGAGCACGCTCGTGCGGGAGTTCGAAGGTCAAGGGAGGCACCTCGCCGTCTCCAAGCACCCGGCCCGCGAGCTGCGGAAGCTCGCCTGGATGCGCCGGAAGGCGAGGAACGCGCTCGGGCACGCAGAGGAATACCTGCCGCTCGAAGCCAGCCCGGAGGCGGCCGCTCTCGCGGGCCGGCTTTTCGACCTCCGGCTGGCGATCGATGGCTGCATGGCGGCCGTGAGAGGCGCGCAGGCCGCCCCGTCCGACCTGGAGCCCCGGCTTGCGGTTCTGGAGCGGATCCGGCTCGAGATCATGCAGAGCGTCGCAACGATCCCCGACAGCATCTTCACGGCCCCGCGGGCCAAGGCTGCGCCGAAGCGCACGGGGACGCTCATGGAAGATCCCCAGTTCCGTCAGACCGTGCAGGTGACGCTCGCCTCCGCCATCGCCCTGCCGCTGGGGCTCATCCTGTCGCAGGAGAGGTGGTTCTGGGCCGTCATGACGGCCTTCCTGGTGTTCACCAACACGCACTCGACTAGCGAGACGCTGGTCCGCGCACTGAACCGAACGCTCGGCACGGCGATCGGCATCGTTGCCGGCATCGCGCTTGCCACCTTCCTGGACGGAGCGTTCCTGCCGACGATCGTGCTCACGGCACTGTCGATCATGCTAGCCTATTTCCTGATGGCGGAATCCTACACGATCTTCTGCGTCTTCCTGACGATCGCCATCTCCCTGATCTACGGGCTCATCGGCGCATTCACCCCGCACCTGCTGGTCATACGGCTCGAGGAGACCGGCGTCGGGGCGGCGGCGGGGATTCTGGTCTCGCTGCTCGCCTTTCCGACGCGCACCCAGGATCGTCTTGCGACCGTGTTCCGGTCGTTCCTCCGGGCCATCGACGCGCTCCTGGCCCTCTTCTGCGATCCCGCCCATGACGAGGTCGCCATAACGCGGCAATTGCGGGTCATCGAAGCGGCCCATGCCGATTGCCAGACCACCCTCGCGCCCCTGCACAGCGCATGGAAGATCGGGCCCCGCTCCTCCGGACCGCGCGAGGCCGTGATGAGGGTCGATGCCCTGCGGCACTCGATGGAGGCATTGGCCCGCGCCTTCGCGTCGCACGGCCCCACGCCCGACCAGGTCGCACGCATCTCCGAAATCCGCCGCGAGATCGAGCTCCTCGAGGAAGAGAACGTGAACATCCTGGCCGCGGCTCCTTACCGTTCGCCCAGCGCACTTCCCGGGAGTACCGAGTTCACAGAGGCGGACCGCCACCTGCAGCGCCTGATGCTCACTCTCGGCCAGCTCGACACCAAGGCTGAAGGGACGCAGGCCACGTCGTAAGCGGCCGATGCCGGCGGGAGTTCCGTCTGTACGCTTCGCCCAGCGCATTCCGTTCGCTATAGCCCTCCTAACGCCCGAGGAGGCGGTAGGGAGAGCGCGTATGATTTCGAGGAGGACGTTCGGTGCGGGCATGATTGGCGCCGCTGCCGCAAGTCGCGGCGGGATGGCCCGGGCCGACAACTTCCCGACGAGGCAGATCAAGTTCGTCGTGCCCTTCGCGGCGGGGAGCGCGACGGATGCGGTTGCCCGGATTGTCGGCGAGTGGGTCTCGACGGACCTGAAGCAGCCCGTGATCGTCGAGAACGTGGCCGGCGCGAGCGGCGTCCTCGCCGCCCAGGCGGTCGCCCGGGCCGAGCCGGACGGCTACACGGTGCTGATCACCACCAACACCACGCACGGGGCCAACCAGAGCCTGCTGAAGCGGGTCCCCTACGATGCGCTCGGCGATTTCACGCCGCTCTCGCGGCTCGGCTACAACCCGCTGATCCTCATCGTGAACCCCGCGATCCCGGCGAAGAGCGTCGCCGAACTCGTCGCCTACGGAAAGGCGAATCCCGGCAAGCTCACCTTCGGGTCCGGGTCGAGCTCGTCTCGGGTCTGCGGGGAGCTCCTGAAGATGCGGACCGGCCTCGATGCGACCCACGTGCCCTACCGCAGCATCCCGCCGGCGGTGACGGACGTGATCGGCGGCCAGATCTCCTTCACCTTCGCGGACCCGCAGAGCGGGGTGCCGCAGATCGAGGCCGGCAAGGTGCGCGGTCTCGCCGTCTCCGGGACCTTCCGGATCGGCCTCGCGCCGAACCTGCCGACCATGGTCGAGGCGGGCGTGCCCGATTACGACATCGTCGCCTATTTCGCCGGCTTCGCGCCCGCCAAGATTCCGGCCCCGGTCGCCGAGCGGCTCACAGCCGCGCTGGCGGGCGCCGTGCGGGATCCTGCGACGCAGGCGAAGCTGACCTCGGTGGGCATCCAGCCCTCGCATTCGACGCCGGCAGAGCTCCGCGATCAGGTTGCGGCCGAGATCACGAAATGGGCCGCGATCGTGAAGAGCGCCGGCATCGAGCCGCAATAGGGAGCGTCAGCTCCCGCCGGCGACGTCCAGCAGCGTCCCGGTTACGAAGGAGGCCTTGTCCGACAGGAGCCACATGACGGCCTCGGCCGTCTCCTCGGGCAGGCCGATCCGCCCCATCGGAATCGTGCCGACGATGCGCCGGGCGCGCTCCTCCGAGCCGCCGAACGCATCGTGGATCCCGGTCGCCGTGAAGGCAGGGACCACGCCATTCACGCGCACGCCTTCGGTGGCGACCTCCTTTGCGAGGCCGAGCGTGAAGGTGTTGATGGCGCCCTTGCTGGTCGCGTAGTGCACGCGCCGGTCGCGCCCGCCGCTGCGGCCGGAGAGGGACGAGACGTTGACGATCGCGCCGCCCCGCCCGCCATGGCGCGTGGACATCCGGCGCACCGCCTCCCGCGCGCAGATGAAGTAGCTCGTCACGTTCACCGCCCAGAGCCTGTTCAGGTCCTCCGCGCGCGCCTCGTCGACCCGGCCTTCCCAGCCGATCTGCCCCGCATTGTTGACCAGTGCGGAGAGCGGCCCGAGCGCCGCGTCGACCTTCTCGAACAGGCGGACGATCTCCTCCTCGCGGCCGAGATCCGCCTCGAAGGCCGCCGCCCTGCCGCCGCGGCTCTCGATCTCGCGGACCACCTCGCGCGCGCCCTCGGGGTTCGACCGGTAGGTGAGGGCGACCGCATAGCCCTCGCGCGCGGCCAGCGATGCGATCGCCTTCCCGATGCCGCCGCTCCCGCCGGTGACAAGCAGCACCTTGCTCATCGGGCGACGCTCTCCGGCTCGATCTCCATGTCGAGCAGCACGTAGGTCGCCGCCTTCTGCCAGTGCAGGCCGGCATGGAGCGTCGCGTAGACGCCGCCCGGGAGGGCGCCGTCGATCACGTATTTCAGCGCCAGCAGCTTGGGCAGCTCGTAGCGGCGCAGGGTGCCCGGCATCGCCTTGGCGATCTCGGCCTGCGCACGCTCGGCCGTGAGCGTCCGCTCGAGCAGCCGGTAGGCCGCCTCGTTCTGCGCGACCAGCGTCAGGTCGAGCGTGCTCGCCTTGTCTCCGGAACGCCCGCAGGCGATGTCGCCGACCCTCATCGCCTCAACCCCATACGATCGCGGTTTCGGCCAGGCTCCGGTCGATGAACCCGTCCAGCACCTCGATGCGCGGCCGCCGCTCGCTCCGAACGCTGCCGCCGCCCGCCGGGCCGCAGATGGTCAGCGTGTAGATCTCGTCCTCGATCGCCTGCGCGTCCTCCTCGTCGTCGCAGACGGCGGAGACATGGACCCGCACCTCGGGCGGAGCGGCATTGCCCGCCTTCGATGCGCCGCCGAGCACCGAATCGACTCCGACGAGGTCGATGCGAAGGGCTCCCTCGGGGAAATGTTCGAGCCGGATGCGCAGCGCATCCGCCGCATGGCGTGCCCGGGTGAGGGCGCCCGTGCCCGCATAGGACAGTTCGACATCGGCGAGCGTTCCCGGGCGCTCGACGAAGCCGGAGACCTTCAGGCGCTCCGGACGCCCGACGGTCCGGGCACCCGACACCCGGACCCGGTTCGGCCCGACCTCCTCGATCAGGACCTGGGAGAAATCCACGATCGCGTCCGGCGTGATGTAGGCGGCTGGGTCATGGACCTCGTAGAGGAGCTGCAGCGTGCAGGTGAGCCTGTCGACCCGGCCCGGCAGCCCGTCGAGGATGCCGATCTCCGCCGACCCGTCCGGGGCGACGCGGGCGATCGGATAGCCGAGCCGGGCGAAGCCGGCGCCGTCGAGGGAGTCCCCGCCGGGCGCCTCGAAGTTGCCGCCCGTGATCTGCCCGGAGCATTCGAGGAGGTGGCCGATCATCGTGGCGTTGGCGAAGGCATCCTCGCTGCCGTCGAGATGCGGGGCGAGTTCGGCCGCGAACAGCGCCGAATCGGCAACCCGGCCCGTCACGACCACGTCCGCGCCGCCTTCGATCGCCTCGATCAGCCCCTCGGTGCCGAGATAGGCGTGGGCTCCCAGCAGCGTGCCTTCGATCGGGCGCTCCCAGGCGATGGCGTCGCGATGCCGCGCGACATCGTCGCCGACCACGCCCGCCACCCTGGTCCCCCCGGCCCCGACTTCCGCACCGAGCCGCGCGATCTGCCTTGCCGCCGCCGCGGGATTGGCGGCCCCGAGATTGGAGATGATCCTGCAGCCGGTCTTGCGGGCCGCCGGCAGAAGCGGCGCGAGGCGGCGCCGCAGGCGCGGATCGGCGCCCGCCTCGGGGTTCTGCCGCCGCGCCCTGAGCCCGGGCACCAGGGTGCGCTCGGCGAGGCATTCCAGCACCACGGCATCGACCTCGCCGGAGGCGGCGAGCGCCACCGCCGGATCGATCCGGTCGCCCGCAAATCCGGCGCCGCCTCCCACTCGCCGCACGGGGCGGCTCGCCTTCTCGTTCATCGCAAGGAGATCCTTTTGGCCGGTCATAGCTGCGGAAGCGGCCGCCGGCCAACAGCAATCGGGCGGTCATGCCGGTGCAGGGATCGACGGGCCGAGGCTTGCTCCGGATCACCTTCCGCGCGGCGGGCGCGGGCCGCGCGATATCGTTGTGGCCGTTCCGCTGCCGGAGTAAGCTCTCCGCGAGGAAGGGGGCCGGTATGGCACAAGCTTCCGCGGAGCATGGCCTCCAGACGCGGCGAATCCTGGTCGTCGAGGATGAGTTCTTCATCGCGGACGACATCCGGACTGCGCTGGATTCCGCGGGGGCGGAGGTGGTGGGCCCCGTCGCCACCTGCGACGAGGCCCTGGCGCTCATTCACGAGCAGAGCGGGCGCATCGATCTGGGGGTGCTCGACATCAATCTCGGCGGCGAGCTCTGCTTCCCTGCCGCGGAGGTTCTCGCGCGGGCGGGCGTGCCGTTCATCTTCACGACCGGCTACCAGGAGGCGATGCTGCCGCCCCGCTTCCGCCACGTGACGGTCTGGGAGAAGCCGTTCGATCCCTTCAGCCTCGTCCGCAGCCTGCCGGCCGTCATCGCGCGCCAGGAGGGCTGAAGGCGCCCAACGAGGCGGGGGAGCGCCGGTGGGGCCGGCAACGTTGCACCGCTTCCCCCCCGCCGCTAAGCCGCTGGCCCATGAGCGACCCAGAGATCATCTGCGAGCGGCGGGGTGCTGCCGGCCTCGTCACCCTCAACCGGCCGCAGGCCCTGAACGCGATCACCCACAACATGGTGCTCGAGTTCGCCCGCGCCCTGGACGAATGGGAACGCGACCCCGACGTGACCCGCGTGGTGCTGCAGGGCGCCGGGGGCAAGGCCTTCTCCGCCGGCGGCGACATCCGCGCCCTCTACGAGGCGGGGAGGGCAGGCCGGCACGACGAGGCGCTCGCCTTCTGGCGGGACGAGTACCACCTGAACATCCGGATCAAGCGCTATCCGAAGCCCTATGTCTCGCTGATCGACGGCATCGTCATGGGCGGCGGCGTCGGGGTCTCGCTCCATGGCCGGTATTGCGTCGCCGGCGACCGCTACCGCTTCGCCATGCCGGAGGTCGCGATCGGCTTCTTCCCCGATGTCGGGGCGACCTACGCCCTGCCTCGCCTTCCCGGCGCGACGGGCATGTACCTCGCGCTGACCGGCGCGCGGGTGGGACCCGACGATGCGGGGACGTTCGGCCTTGCGACGCATGTGGTCCCGTCCGAGGCCTATCCGGGGCTTCTCGACCGACTCGCGGGCGGCGAGGATGTCGAGCGCGTGCTCGCGGCCGCATCCCGCCCGGCGCTGCCGGGCCCGATCGCCAGCGAGCGGGCGGTGATCGATGCCTGCTTCTCGGCCGACAGCGTCGCGGCCATCCTGGCCCGGCTGGACGAGGCGGCCGCCGCCGGATCCGACTTCGCCAAGGCCACCGCCGCGGACATGCGCACGAAGGCGCCTTCCAGCATGGCGATCGCCTTCGAGCAGGTGCGGCGCGGGCGCGACCTCTCCTTCGAGGAGGCGATGGCGACCGAGTTCCGCATCGTGAACCGCGTCGTCCACGACCCCGATTTCTACGAGGGCGTCCGGGCGGCGATCATCGACAAGGACGGCGCGCCACGCTGGAGCCACGAGGGAATCGCGGACGTCGATCCCGCCTGGGTCTCGGCGCATTTCGAAGGGCTCGGCGCCCAGGAACTCGGAGCTGCCTGAATGGGTGTTCGTCTCGTGCGCGGGCCGGCCGACATGGCCCAGGAGGACGACCGGCTGCTCGCGGCCGCGCCGACGCGGCATGTGCGCTGGAACCGCGTGCTCGTCTGGTTCATGCGCGCCATGGCGCTGGTCTGGATCACGAAGGGGCTGCTCGCCTGGGGGGCCGTGCTAGGCATCGGCAGCGGCGCGCCCTTCGAGCTGCGCGCGCCGGGCCACCAGGCCGCGACGGTCTACTTCGCCGTCATGGATCTGCTGGCCGGGGTGGGGCTCTGGCTGACCTCCACCTGGGGGGGTGTGCTCTGGCTTCTCGCTGTCATGAGCCACCTGATTCTTGCGATGTTCTTCCCACGCATCCTGTCGGATAGCGCTCTCACCATCGCACTCTTCATTCTCGCTCTGATGATGTACTTGACTATATCCTGGCTCGCAGCCGTAGATGAGGGCTGAGATAACGATTTTGTAGGATCTGGTAACGCTTCATAAACTATAAGAAACCTTGATTTCAATTTTCATTTACTCTGAAGTGTAAACCGGCGATTCATCCTCTTACTTAAAGTGGTCTTCATCGGGCTAACCTAGATTGTCCTCATAACGGACCGGGAAAAACCGGCCGGCAAACAGGGCATGAGGCATCAGATGACGACGAACCTGGCGAAGAAGGTCGCTCAGCCGGAAGCTCCGGCCGCAGAGGAAGGCGTGAAGCCGCGTTACCTGGAGGCGCTCCATCTGGTGGAGCGGCTTCACCGCCGCCTCCTCGACGTGATCAAGGACGAGTTCGAGCGGCGCGGCCGGGACGACGTCAACAGCGTGCAGGCGCTGCTGCTCTACAACATCGGCGACAAGGAGCTGACCGCCAGCGAGCTGCGCACCCGCGGCTACTACCTGGGCTCGAACGTCTCCTACAACGTCAAGAAGCTCGTGGAGATGGGCTACCTCCACCATGCCCGCTCGCGGGTGGACCGCCGCTCCGTCCGCATCAGCCTGACCGAGAAGGGCCGGCAGGTGCACGAGGTCGTCTCCGCCCTCTACGACAAGCACGCCCGCACGATCGAGCCGATCGGCGGCATCTCGGGCGACGACTTCACCCGACTGAACCAGGCCCTCGTCCGCCTGGAGCGCTTCTGGACGGACCAGATCCGCTACCGCCTCTGACAGGCGCACGCCAAAATCACCTAATCTATCCGTTCGCGTAGGAGGCAGGCCCGGGAGACCGGACCTGCCTCCTTTGATTCTGGGCGGTGAGCGCTGTCTCGCTCCTGCCGCCTCATCGCTGCCGCCCGTGGGAGCATGGGCGCACGCCTCCTGCGCCCAGGTGGGAAGCCCGGGTCGACGGCGGCGGTAGTGCGGGGGGCGGCAGCGGTGGCGCAGGCGGGTTCGGCGGCGGTGACGGCGGCGGCACTGGCGGCGGAAGCGTTCCGGGCGCGGGCGGTGCGGGAGGCGGTGCCGGTTCGTACGGCGGCGGGGGGGGCGCCGCGTTCGGTGGCGCCGTGTTCGTGCGCGCCTGGGCGGAGTTCATCGTCGAGTCCACGGCGACGAGTTCCTTCACGGGCGGTGCGGCGACGGGGGGCGCCAGCGGCTCGGCTGGGGCGGGCGCCGGCGCCGGCGCGGGCAGCGACCTGTTCCTCCAGACGGGCGCGACCGTGACCTTCTCGCCCGGCACGGGCGCCACGGTGACCTTGAGCGGAACGATCGCGGACGACAGCGCGTCCAGCTTGCCGGGCGGCACCTATACCGCCGGGACGGCGGGGGGTGGCGCGATCAGCAAGACTGGGACAGGCACGCTGGTCCTCTCGGGCGCCAACACCTATGCGGGCGGGCACGACGGTCACGGCCGGGACGCTGGTCGGCTCGGTGACGAGCTTCGGGACGGGTGCGATCGCGAACGACGCGGCGCTCGTTCTGGACCAGGCGAGCGATGCGAGCTTCGGCACCACGATCTCCGGGGCGGGCAGCCTGGCGAAGCAGGGCGCCGGCACGCTGACCCTGACCGCCACGAATACCTACTCGGGCGGCACGACGGTCGCGGCCGGCACGCTCGTGGGTTCGGTGACGAGCTTCGGGACGGGCGCGATCACGAACGAGGCCGCGCTTGTTCTGGACCAGGCGAGCGCCGGGACCCTGACGAACGCGATCTCCGGCGCGGGCAGCCTCAATAAGCAGGGCGCCGGCACGCTGACGCTGACCGGCCCGAACACCTATTCGGGCGGCACGACCGTCACGGCCGGCACGCTGGTCGGCTCGGCGACGAGCTTCGGGACGGGCGCGATCACGAACAACGCCGCGCTCGTTCTGGACCAGGCGAGCACCGGGACCCTGACGAACGCGATCTCCGGCGCGGGCAGCCTCACCAAGCAGGGCGCCGGCATGCTGACCCTGACCGGCACGTCGACCTATACGGGCGCGACCACGATCGCCTCCGGAACGCTGGCCGTGAACGGCGTCATCGCGAACTCGCACGTGACCGTCGGGGCAGGCGGCACGCTGGGCGGCACGGGCATCGTTGGCGGAGTGACGGTCGGGAGCGGCGGCATCCTGGCTCCTGGCAACTCGATCGGAACGATGATCGTGGCGGGGGATATCGGCTTCGCAGCCGGCTCGACCTACCAGGTCGAGGTGAACGCGGCCGGCCAGGGCGACAGCATCGCGGCGACCGGGACGGCGACCCTCGCCGGCGGGAGCGTGCAGGCGCTCGCCTCGGACGGCAATTACGCGGCCAGCACCCGATACACCATCCTCACCGCCGCGGCGGGCCTGAGCGGGCAGTTCGCGGAGGTCTCCTCCAACCTCGCCTTCCTGGTTCCCTCGCTCGAATACGACAGCAACAGGGCCTATCTGGTCCTCAGGACCCCCCTTCCATTCTCCTCCGTCGCGGAGACGCCGAACCAGTTCAGCACGGCCGTCGCCGCGCAGGCGCTCGGCGCGGGAATCCCGTCTATGATGCGGTGCTCTCACGCTCCGCCCCGGAGGCGCGGCTCGCCTTCGACCGGCTGTCGAACGAGATCGCGGGCTCGGCCGTGACCGCGAGCTTCGAGGTTGCCGGGATCGTGCGCGAGGCGATCCTCGGGCGGCTGCGCGGAACCGCTCCGGCGGCGCCGTTCGGTGTCGGGGCGAGCGTGCAGGCCGCCTTTGCGGCCGACCTGCCGGGCGGGCGCCGGCCGGAACTCGCCGCCGTGCCGGTGATGACGCTGGATCCGCGCGTCTTCGCGCTCTGGGGCCAGGGCTTCGGCTCCTTCGGCGCGACCGCGTCGAACGGCAATGCCGGGCGGCTCACACGCGAGACGGCCGGCTTCGTGGTCGGCGCGGACGCGACGCTGGACGGCCTGACCCGGTTCGGCCTCGCGGGCGGCTACACATCGACGAGCATCGACGTGCGCAGCCGCGGCTCCTCGGGCGAGATCGGGAGCGGCTTCGGCGCGCTCTATGCCGGCACGTCGCTCGGCGCGCTGAACCTCCGGGTCGGCGGCGTCTTCGGCGGCACCTGGGCCGACACGCGCCGCGCCATCACCTTCCCCGGCTTTTCCGGCTCGGCGCAGGGGAAGTTCGGCGGGACGGTCGGTCAGGTCTTCGGCGAGGCGGGCTATCGCGTGCCGGTCGGGCCGGTCACGCTCGAGCCCTTCGCCGGGATCGCCGGCCTGTTCATCACGCGCGACCGCTACACGGAGACGGGCGGTGCGGGCGCGACGACCGTGTTCGGCCGCAGCTACGATGTCGGCGTGCTGACGACGGGCCTGCGTGCGGAGGCGGCCCTCTCGGCCGATTCGCCGCTCCGCCTGCACGGGCTCCTCGGCTATCGCCATGCCTTCGGGGACGTCACGCCGGCCGCCCTGCTCGCCTTCGCGGGGAGCGCGACGACCTTCGGGGTCGCGGGCGCGCCGATCGACCGCCATGCGGTGGTCGCCGAGGCGGGGCTCGACTGGCGCATCACGCGCGACCTGACGCTGGGGGTCTCCTATGCCGGGCAGGCCGGATCGCGCGCCTACGACAACAGCGTGCGCGGCAACCTGCTCTGGCGCTTCTGAGGGGAGGGGGCCCTTGCCCAATGCGGGCGGTGTGCGTTGTCGCACCGCCACATTGTAGCCGGACTGCTCAGGCTTCTTTAACCGCGGCCTGGGCAGTGATGGTGTGCATCGCGCCTGGGCCGCTGTGCTCACGCCGCCACCAGCTTCCGAGAGCAGGGCCGAATGCTGTCACGCCGTCACTTCCTCGCGACAACCGCCGCCATCGCCTTCGCCTCGGCGAGCGGCCTGGGCGCCGCCGCCAACGACCAGGCGGAATGGGCCCAGAACTATGATGGCGCGAACCGCGTCCGCGTCCCCCGCTCCACCACGCCGATTCTCTCCCCCCAGGCCGTCGCCGGCACGGAGGAGGCCGCCGCCCGCTACCGCGAGATCGTGAATCGCGGCGGCTGGGAGCGGCTCGCGGCGCCCGCCGGCCTGCGCGTCGGCTCCAAGAGCCCGGCCGTCCTCGCCCTGCGCCAGCGCCTCATCGTCGAGGGCGACCTCGATCCGGCGGCCGGCGCCTCGCCGATCTTCGATTCCTATGTCGAGGCGGGCGTGAAGCGCTTCCAGGCTCGGCACGGCCTCAACGCCACCGGCATCCTCAACGAGGCGACCGTCGCCTCCATGAACGTCCCGGCCGAGACGCGGCTGAAGCAGCTCGAGCTGAACGTCGTCCGCCTGCGCTCCTATGCGGGCAATCTCGGCCAGCGCTACGTCATCATGAACATCCCGGCCGCGCTCGTGGAGACGGTCGAGGACGGCCGCGTCGTCAGCCGCCACGCCGCCGGCGTCGGCAAGATCGACCGGCAATCGCCCATCATGAACGCGAAGATCACGCAGGTGAACTTCAACCCGTTCTGGACGGCGCCCGCCTCCGTGGTCCGCAAGGACCTCATCCCGATGATGCAGAAGAACCCCACCTACCTGACGGAGAACCGCATCCGCGTGTTCAACCGCGAGGGGCAGGAGGTTCGGCCCGAGACCATCAACTGGCGCTCGGACGAGGCGACCCGCTACATGTTCCGGCAGGATCCGGGCGGCGACCTCAACTCGATGGGCTTCGTGCGCATCAACATCCCGAACCCGCACGGCGTCTACATGCACGACACGCCGTCGAAGGGCATCTTCGGCGACGATTTCCGCTTCGTCTCCTCCGGCTGCGTGCGCGTGCAGAACGTGCGCGACTACATCACCTGGCTCCTCAAGGACACCAACGGCTGGGACCGCCACCGCATCGAGGAGGTGTTCGAGGCCGGCTCGCGCACGGACGCGACGCTCGCGCAGCCCGTCCCGGTCTACTGGGTCTACATCACCTCCTGGGCGGCGCCGGACGGCCTCGTCCAGTTCCGCGACGACATCTACAACAAGGACGGGCTCGGCAACTTCTCCGTCGCCCTCGCCCGCCGCGGCGCGATCGAGCCGGACGACCCGGACGCAGCTTTTCTCCAGAACTGAGCTGACCCTGGCCTTCGGCCAGGCGTCATCCCCGGGCCCGTCCCGGGGACCTCGTTCCGCTTCTCGACATCACGGCCCGCTCACGCGGGCCGTTTTCGTTCGCGCCCCGCCCGGGAGCCTCCCCCGCCCCGCGGGGGAGGGGGACCGGGCGAAGCCCGGTGGAGGGGGCGCCCTCAGCACATGCGCACCCTCGCGCCCCCCACCCCGGCTCGAGGCTGCGCCGCGACCCGCCCCTACCCGCGAGGAGGAGGGCAGACCGGCCCCTCATCCCCACCGCAGCTTCGCAAAATACCCCCGCAGCTGCGCGGCGTTGGCGCGACCGCGCGGGCGCTCCCAGGCATCCTCCTTGGCCCAGCGCGCCACCGTGCCGGGATGCACGCCGAGCCGCGAGCCGATCATCGTCGTGCCGAGCCGCGTCAGCTCCCACAGGTTGCGGGCGTCGCGCCGGACATGCGGCGCATAGGGCCTGCCGCGGCGGTCCCCCTCGGTCGCGAGGACGCCCTTTCGCCCCGCCGCCGCGAAGCGCTTCGAATAGGACGGCACGGGCGGGCGCTCCCACCCATACTTGCGGATCCACACCGAGATCTGCGCCTGGCTGACCCCGACCTGCCGGGCGATCGCCTTCTGCGACAGCAGCGTCGAGGTCACGAGGTCCCGCGCCATCCCGGTCCCGTCCGCCGCATAAGGCCGCCCGCGCCCGCGCCGGTAGCGTGGCGGCCGGACGGGATGCGGCCCGGGATCCGCCGGCCGCTGCCACCGGTTCCGCTTGCGCCACCGGCACAGCGTCGTGGCCGACACCCCCGTCCGCGCCGCAATGGCATCGAAGGACAGCCGCGTCCCCTCCAGCAGCGCCCGAGCCTCCGCCACCACCTCCGGCACGATCGGATGCCCACCCCCACGCTGCCCCGCAAGCGGCAGCCGGGCAGGGCGGGGCGGCCGGGGCGGGTGATCCTCCCCCGCGTCCAGGCGGGGGAGGGGGACCGGGCAAAGCCCGATGGAGGGGGCGAGAGCGGGGCCGGGACGATCCGTGCTCATGACATAGGAATATAAGCAGAAAAGTCGGCCTTCGTCAAGGCCCCGGGATTGTTCTCGGCTCGCCGGGGGCGGGGACGTGTGGTCCGGCGGCAGGGAAGCTTGGACGGTAGGGTTTTGCCGCCTCACCTAGAAGCCATCATTGGGGAGCCTCGACGCAACCCTCCGTGACAGCCCCCGTCGCGCCCTGACGCTTCGTAAAATCCTGCTCCCGCGGAGCAGCGCGCCGTGCTGTGAGCGAGTTCTGCTTATCGGTCGGTTCTTACGCTGCGAAGAGGCTCAACTCGCCTGCTGCAGCCCTCTCGTGCAGCCGGCGGTTCACCCCTCGCCCGCGCCACTCGAAGTCGTCGGGCCAAGTCCAGCCGACCCATCGCCGAACGGCATTCCCGTTGCGCTGTCGAGACTCGGCAGTCCACACGGCCCCTAACTCAAGGGCTAGCCGCTCACCTATCGTTTGTCCGGTGACGCGGGGGTTTTCGCGTATTGTGTCACGGACCAGATGAAGTGCAGGGTTTTCTCGTGCGGCTGCCCGTATCAAGTTTGAGGGTTGTTCGCAGGGATCAACGAGCAACGCCCCCCTATTATCGATCAGGCCCAATGCGCAGAGGGTCGCGAATGCTTTGTCTCCGTGCGCTTGGACGAGCTCATCTCGCGATAAGCGACCTTCGATAAGCCCCCTTAGCGCCGCTTCGGCGCGTTCGGGTGGCGCGTCCCCTAAGAAGAAGCCACGGCCACGGCGGTTGCGAGCTCCGTTCGCCGTAAGGCCACTCACTCCAACCAGCGCGTTGCTGGCGATGTACGAGTCTCTGACCCGGTCTAAGGTCCCAGCTGCCACGCACCACTGCAAAACACGCCTTGCGTATTGTTCAATTACGTCCTGGCTCAAGCGCAGTCTGGAGTATATTCCAACTGCAAGATCGACGGCGTCTTGGAGGGAGAACTCTGTCTCAACTCCAAATCTCTCCAACGCAGAACGATAGATGACGTGCGATCTACAGAAATTGAGGAGAGTAACCGATGCAGCATCCGCTTCTGTATGGAGCGCTGTAACTTGACCGGTCTTCCGGTTTGCCTCAGCGTGCCCCACGACGACCATGTCGCGAACCAGATTGTCCGCGGTCCCTGCCGTGATTTTGAGCTCTCGCGCCAGCGCCTGATAGGTCATCTCCCGTTGCCTGAGCAACGCCCTCAATGCGGAGAGGTATGTTACGACGTTCAATTGAGGCACATACGTCGTTGGTATGTAAGGAACCTTTTCCGTTAGTAAATACTCCCGGAATATATCCCAGTATATGCTTAGTCGTGATCCTGTCCTAACAATGAGGCGCTTGTCTAACAGAGAGGTAATTGTTAGCTCGCCGTATGCCGCTACCATTTTAAAAAACTCGGCAGGAGCTTCCGCCGCAATCTGACGGATGCACGCGAGTTCAGCCTCGGTAAGTCGCTCGATGTCCTTCGCGAATAGATCCTCGATTCGGAGAGTTCGGCTTAGCACCTCGCTCTGATCAAGGCCGTTTCGAATCTGTTCTAGGATATGAATACACAGCTTTTTCAGTAACCAAGGATAGCCTTGACAATGATCCAGTAGAAGTCGCCGGAGTTGAGGGGATATGGGCTCACCTAATTCCTTCGAAAATCTATTAATGGCTACGGTCACTTCGTTAGTAGAGAACAAACCTAGCTCAAACTCGCGCCTTCGATCCGCGAGGGTGTGCCATAAATGGTAGGCGTTATGCTCTGGAGGAATCGCTCCGTCTGTTTTCCATGAGAAGCCCACTATAAAATTCTCACCATGATCGATGGCAGAGTCACAAAGCAGGCGGACGTCCTCGAAAATTGGAGCAAGATCCTCTTTATATAAAAGCTCCTCGAACTGGTCGAATATTAGGCAAATTACCTTCGATCTAGATTTGAGCTGACGAAAAACGGAAGCCGCGGCGACGGTGGAGAAGGGGGCATTCGGCCCGCCGATAGTAAGCTCTTGATCCAATTGAACGAAGCCGCTGTCGACCGCTTCCTTGATGGCGCGATATAGCGCCAGCTCAACGAAGCGCCGCGACGATGCGGCACGGGAGTCTACGGCGTAGATGAATGTATCTCGTCCTCGCCTCGCGTACCTCGTCATGTCAGCAAGCTTCAGTACTGACGAGCTTTTTCCCCACCCTGAAGGACCTTTGATTGCGAATACTCGTGTGCTCGTCGTTCTATTTCTGACTTTCTCGAGTAGGTCAGCGATATCGCGGAGTAGATTCTCTCTCCCGACATAATCTTGTGGGCGTGCCGGCCTATAATCTGTCCAATTGTCGCCGGGCTGGACCCGTACGACGCTCTGCAGATCGAGCTTGATTCGCTGTGTCTCTCGCGATCTGTCTGTGTTGTCGTCAGCCTCCCAGGTGAGAGTTGCTAGGGAGGAATCAGCGGCAGCGAGCGCGGTAAGTACGCCACGTGCGGTCACCCGTTCGCCGTTGTGCGCGTCGTAGACGAATACCGCCCGGCGCATCCGCGTCTGATCGTCGATGCCGATGAGAGCCCAATATGAGTGCTCTTGAGCCAGAAGCAGGAAGACGTCAGTCGAGGTGGTATGGCCTGCAGGGGCGGCTAACCTCGCCGGGTCAAAGAGGAAAGCGGCGGAAATTAGCCGGCTGAGGAGCGTGTCTGGATCATAAACCTGCAACCGTCTGCGCTCCTCCGGAGAGCGCGCGGAAAATTTGTCACGCACGCCCTTAGCGTCCTTCCCGAGGTCGTGTGTAGATATCAGCCAGCCGGATGCGAAACCTTCGAGCGCGACCTTTCCGAATAGCTTAACTAAGACATCCGCCGGGACAGTGGATCGCTGCGCCTTGCACTCGACAATGATTCGCTCGCCGGTGGTACGCTCTTCCGCGAGGAGATCAACCTCCATCCCGGTGATCCGGACTTCTTCAACGACAGTGTAGTTTTGAGTTTCGAGGAATCGCCTCGCGAACCGCTCCAGCACTCGTCCGCGCTCGGTATTGGACACGTCGTCTCGAACGCAAACCTCGATGTATCGGTTCATGAGCTCACCCCGGCCTTATCTTAACCCGATAGCTCACACGGTCGAGTGGTGAGTATAGGTTCGCTCACAGGATCTGCATGGTCGCACCTGACGTGCTGCCGTTTTAGCGATTTGTGCGCGCTTCGATGCCTCATGATCCCGGCCGACGGGACGCCGCTGGGATCGGCGCCCCCTCCGGCGCTTCGCGCCACCCTCGGGTCGAGCCCGAGGGCAGGCTCTCCCCCGTGAACAGGGGAGGATCCAGGGCGCGCTCTCCCAGCGAGCGAGCGGCATGCAAGGCCCCCTCCGTCAGGCGCTTCGCGCCTGCCACCTCCCTCGCAGGCGAGGGAGGATCCAGGGCGCGCTCCCCCGCGAGGGCGGGGTATCAGGTTCCTCCTCCGCGGAGCGGGGGAGGGGGACCGCCGCAGGCGGTGGAGGGGGTGCCGCCCTGCCGGCTCCCGCCCCCTCCGGCTCGCTGCGCTCGCCACCCTCGGGTCGAGCCCGAGGGCAGGCTCTCCCCCGCAGGCGGGGGAGGATCCAGGGCTCGCTCTCCCGGCGAGCGAGCGGCATTCCAGGCCCCCTCCGTCAGGCGCTGCTCGCCTGGCCATCTCCCCCGCAGGCGGGGGAGGATCCAGGGCTCGCCCCCCGGCGAGGGCGGGGTGTCAGGTTCCTCCCCCGCGAGCGGGGGAGGATCCGGGAGCGTCGCGGCTCGTCTGTTTTCGTGCAAGCGGGGAGGGTGGTTGCGCCGCCGCCCCCTCCACCGCCTTCGGCGGTCCCCCTCCCCCGTGAACGGGGGAGGATCCGGGCCCCCTCCGGCGCTTCGCGCCACCTCCCCCGCAGGCGGGGGAGGATCCCCACCGCGTTTGCCCCGCCCGCACCCCCCGTGCTAACCCGCGCGCATTCCGCGTAGGCCCTGATCCCGCGAAGGCCCGAGTCCCATGAGCGCTTCCCCGTCCGGCAGCTACCAGCTGTCGAATTCGTTCTTTTCCGCCGGCCTCGCCGATGCCGATCCGGAGATCGCCCGGGCGATCGCGCTGGAGCTCGGGCGGCAGCGGGACGAGATCGAGCTGATCGCCTCGGA
>JAFAEL010000032.1 GCA_023423995.1 Pseudomonadota bacterium
TTCAGCCGGATCGGGGCTCTCGCGGCACGCAAGGCCGGCGTGCTCCGCCTCGCGCGGCCCGTTGTCCAGGAAGTGGCGCGCGAAACGACTGAGACGTGCATGCTCGGCATGCTCCTGCCCCAAACCCTGACCATGATGTTCGTGGAGAAGGCGCCCGCTTCAGCGCCAGTTCCCTATCAGATCCGCATGCATCACTCTCGCTCCCTTCTCTGGGGCGCGACCGGGCTGTGCCTGCTCGCTTGGCTAGGTCGGGAGGCGGTGGAGCGTGTCCTGCGGCGCGGCGAGCTTTCACCGTTGGACGGCCGGGACCCACCAAGCAGTATAGAACTGGCAGAGCGCCTCGCCCGCATCCGCGCGCAAGGCTATGCACTGACACGGGGTGAGCAGACGCAGAATGCGGTTGGCATCGCAGCACCGGTTTTCGGCGCTGACCAGATGATCGTAGGCGATCTCTGCATCACCTTGCCTCAATCGCGTTTCTCCGAAGCCCATCAGGCTCGACTGGCCAGTCTCCTCATGCAGCGTGCGGCCGCGCTGTCTCGCCTGAACGGCTATCTTCCCGGTCATGCGCACCCAATCTAAGGCGGAATTCCGCAGAACGGAACTTCTCGCCAGTCCCGCGTTGATCGGGCGGGAGAGAGGGATCTAGCCTCGACAGCAGATCATTGGCCGCGCCCCAGACGAATGCCCTACAGGCGTCCAGCGCCGGCCATGTCGCCGGAGGAATCATGTCCGCTCTTCGACACTGCCGGCGTGACCTACGCCATCTCCATCATGGGCCACCCCGCCATCTGCATCTCTTGCGGGCTGGATGAATACGGCATGCCTTTTGGGTTGCAGGTAATCGGCCTTCGCAGCGCCAATAGCCTCATGCTCGATGCCGCCATGGCGCTGGAGAAGCTGTTCCGGGATCTGCCCGGCTTCGGCCGCCCCCCTGCCGGATCTCACCCGGCTGGAGGCGGTGAGCCGGGAGGTGACCCTGCCCTGCCCCATGCCGGCCGCCCCATGACACGGCCAAAGGCCGCCACCTCTTATAAACCCCCTTCAGGAGGATAACCGCGCATGAACGCCTTCGGCCGCCCCGCGACGGCAAGCTTCATGGCCGCCACGGCCGCATTCCCGGACGGGAAGGACACGCCCCGCGCCTTTCTGGAGCGCCGCCTTGAAACCATCGCGGCGCGGGAGCCTGTGGTTCAGGCCTGGGTGGTCCTCAATGAGGAAGGGGCCCGCGAGGCCGCCGATGCGAGCGCAGCCCGCTGGAGGGCAGGGCGCCCTTTCTCGCCTATCGATGGCATGCCCATCGGCATCAAGGACCTGATTGCCACAAAGGACATGCCGACGCAGATGGGCTGCGCGGCCTATCGCGGCCATTTCCCGAAGCATGATGCGGCGCCGGTCCAGGCCCTGCGCGCGGCGGGCGCCATCATCCTTGGCAAGACGGTCACGACCGAGCTTGGCATGTCCGAGCCAGGTCCCACCACCAATCCTCTCAACCCCGGGCATACGCCGGGCGGTTCCTCTTCCGGCTCGGCGGCGGCAGTGGCGGCGGGCATGGTGCCGGCGGCCATCGGCACGCAGGTGGGCGGCTCCATCATCCGCCCCGCCAGCTATTGCGGCAATGTCGCGCTCAAGCCCACGCAAGGCGCCATCAACCGGGGCGAGCGGCAGGGGCTTTCACAGGCCACGGCGGGCGTGCATGCCAATGCGCCCGAGGACATGTGGCAGGTGGCCACCGAGATCGTGCGGCGCGTGGGCGGCGATCCCGGCATGCCCGGCCTGTTCGGCCCCCCGACAGTGCCGGCGGCCATCCGGCCCGCGCGGCTCATCGTCATGGAATCCGAAGGATACGCCATGCTCGATGACGGTTCCCTCGCCGCCTTTGAGGGCATCCTGCGGCAGTTGCGCGACGCGGGGGTAGAGATCCTGCGGCGGGGCGACCATCCGCTGATCGAGGCGTTCGAGCGCAGCATCGCCGATGCCAAGGCGATGACCAACGAGATCTGCGCCTTCGAGAATCTCAGCGCCATGCGGAGCCTCCTGGAACAATTCCCCGACGGTGTCAGCGAAAGGATGAAGCGCCGCCATGCCGTGGGGGAGGAGATGTCGCTGGAACAATACCGCGGCCGGCTCTTGCAGCGTGAAATGGCGCGCCACCACATGGCGGCCCTGGCGCCGCTGGCGGATGGGCTGATCGCGCCGGCCTCCCCCGGCCCCGCTCCCGCCTGGGCTGGCGATGTTCCCGGCCAGCCGCTCAACCCGCGGCCGACGGGCGACATCGCCTACAACGCGGCCACCTCGGCCCTGGGCGTGCCAGCCGTGACCGTGCCGCTGACCACCGTGCGGGGCCTGCCGATGGGCATCCAGCTCATCGGCCAGCAGCACATGGATGCCCGCGCCACCGGGCTGGCGCGCTGGCTTCTGGAGAATCTCCAGCCCGTGAGCGTCTGACGGCGCGGAAGGGGAGGGGCGGGCCAGCTGCGCCGCCCCTCCCGCCTGCCTTGGGTGGGAAGCCTATTCCGGGCGGATGCCCATCGCGACGGTGCGCTCGTCCATGCGCGGGTCGTGGCGCAGGCCACGGCGCATGGCCCAACTATTGGTCAATTGCACAAGCTGAATATAGGGC
>JAFAEL010000098.1 GCA_023423995.1 Pseudomonadota bacterium
GATGCCCTGGACAGGTGCCCGCGATCGCGGGCGGGCGGCCATCGGTGCGGCGATCGCCGCGGTTTGCATCTTCGTGGTCCTGCTCGCCCGGGCCGAGTTCAGCGTCTGGGCGCTGCTCGCCGGGCTCGTCGCGGTCGCGCTGGCCTGGCTGTGGCCGAGCGCCTCGTCGCGCGAGGATCGCCGCGAAGGCAAGCCGCCGGCCGCGCCGCCGCTCCTCCCCTCTGCCTCCGTGTTCCCCGATCCCGTGATCCTGGTGGACCGGCGCCTTGTCGTGACCGGGGCGAACGAGGCCGCCCGGGCAATCCTCCCCGGCCTCAAGGAACGGCAGCCCCTTGCCTTCGCGCTGCGCTCCCCCGAGATCCTGGACGCGATCCCGGCAGTGGCAGCCTCCGGCGAACCGGCCCGGGTCGAAGTTCCCGGGCGCTCGGGCCACGAGCAGACCTGGGAGGTACGGGTCAGGCGGCTCGCCTCCGGCGGCGCGACGACCCTGGGTGAGCCGGCGGTCGCGCTCTTCTTTCGCGATCTGACCGACCATCGCCGCCTCGAGACGATGCGCGTCGACTTCATCGCGAATGTCAGCCACGAGCTCCGGACGCCGCTCGCCTCGCTCTCCGGCTTCATCGACACCCTGAAGGGGCCCGCCAGGGACGATCCGAAGGCGCGGGAGCGCTTCCTCGACATCATGCAGGTCCAGGCGCAGCGGATGACGCGGCTGATCGACGACCTGCTCCAGCTCTCACGCGTGGAGCTGAAGGAGCATGTGCCGCCGACGAGCCCGGTCGATCTCGGCCAGACCGTCGCCCACATGGTCGAGGTGATGGCCCCGCTCGCGCGCGAGCGGGGCGTCGAGCTGGCGCTCGATCTTCCCGCCGAGCCGATCCGCATCCTGGGCGATCGGGACGAGCTGTTGAGGCTGGTGGAAAACCTGGTCGAGAACGCCATCAAGTATGGCGGCCCCGGCAAGGCCGTGGAGATCGTCGTCGGGCGCTCGTCCGCGGCCGGATCCGAGGGCGAGCGCGTGGAGCTCTCCGTCCGGGATCATGGCCCGGGCATTCCGCCCGAGCACCTCCCGCGTCTCACCGAGCGCTTCTACCGGGTCGACGTCGCCGAGAGCCGGACGCAGGGCGGCACGGGCCTCGGCCTCGCGATCGTCAAGCACATCGTCGGCCGGCATCGCGGCCGGCTCGCGATCGAGAGCACGCCCGGCCAGGGCGCGACCTTCCGGGCACTCTTTCCGCCCGCTTCCTGAACCCGGAACCGGGGGCTGTCATTGAAGTGTCATGCAGCCGTCATAGGGGTGCGGCCGTCGGGCGCCTAACAGCGGGCACCGAGCCTGCCGGCCCGGCGACAAAGATCGGAAACCCCGGCGCTGCCAGGCGGCGCTGAGCGGCCGATCAGTGGAGATGCAGATGAAACCTCGCTTTTTCGCGGCCGCCATCGGCGTCGCCGCCCTGATGTCCGGCGCGGCCTCCGCACAGGAGATCACCGGAGCCGGTGCGAGCTTCCCCTTCCCGGTCTACGCCAAGTGGGCGGAGGCCTATAAGGCCGCGACCGGCGCGACCGTGAACTACCAGTCCATCGGCTCGGGCGGCGGCATCCGCCAGATCAAGGCCCGCACGGTCGATTTCGGCGCCACCGATGCGCCCCTGAAGGGCTCCGACCTCGAGAAGGACGGGCTCGTCCAGTTCCCGACGGTGCTCGGCGGCGTCGTCCCGGTGGTGAACATCCAGGGCGTCGAGCCCGGCCAGATCAAGCTGACCGGCGAGCTGCTCGCGGACATCTATCGCGGCGACGTGAAGAAGTGGAGCGATCGCAGGATCGCCGAGCTCAACCAGGGCGTGAAGCTGCCCGACGCCAACATCACGCCGGTCTACCGGTCGGATGCCTCCGGCACGACATCGATCTTCTCGACGTACCTGTCCGAGACCTCTCCCCAGTTCAAGAGCGAGCTCGGCGCCAACACGGCCGTGAACTGGCCGATCGGCCAGGGCGGCAAGGGCAACGAGGGCGTCGCCGCGGCCGTCAAGCAGATCCCGAACTCGATCGGCTATGTCGAGTACGCCTACGCGAAGCAGAACAAGCTTCCCTACACGCAGCTCCGCAACAAGGACGGCAAGTTCGTGAGCCCGGATGCCGCTTCCTTCGAGGCAGCTGCCGCCAATGCCGACTGGCGCTCTCAGCCCGGCATGGGCATCTCGCTCACCAGCCAGGCTGGCCCGACCGCGTGGCCGATCACCGCGCCGACCTTCGTGCTCGTGCCGAAGGACCCGAAGGACCCCAAGCGCGCCGCCGAGGTGGTGAAATTCTTCGACTGGGCCTTCAAGAGCGGCGGCAAGCTCGCGGCGGATCTCGACTACGTGCCGCTTCCCGAGAAGGTCACGACGGAAATCCGGGCCGACGCGTTCAAGAGCATCAAGACGCAGTAGCCCGGGGCTCATCGACCCTTCGCTCCTGACTCAGTAAGGGAGGGCGGCTTGTCCCTGGTCGCAACATCCGAGCACGTCTTGGCTTCTACGAGCACCGGCTCTCGCCGCCTCTCCCATGCCGGTTTCGACCGGATCTTCAGGGCCGCCGCGATCGGCTGCGCGGCCCTGGTCCTCCTGGTCCTTCTCGGCATCCTCGCCTCGATGGTCTATGGCGGCTGGCCCGCCTTCCGCGAGTTCGGCTTCATCGGCTTCGTGTCCGGCTCGATCTGGAATGTCGGGGCCGACCAGTACGGCGCCTGGCCGGCGATCGCCGGGACCTTGTCGTCCGCCCTCATCGCGCTGGTGATCGGCGTGCCGGTCTCGCTCGGCATCGCGATCTTCCTGACCCAGCTCTCCCCGCCCTGGCTGAAGACGCCCGTCGGAACCGCGGTCGAGCTTCTGGCCGCCGTGCCGTCGATCATCTACGGCATGTGGGGCCTCTTCGTCTTCGCGCCGCTGGTCGCGAACTACATCCAGATCCCGCTGAACTCGGTGGTGGAGGGCCTGCCGATTGTCGGCACGATCATCTACTCGCGGGTTCCCTCCGGGACGGGCATCTTCACCGCCGGGATCATCCTGGCCCTGATGATCATCCCCTTCATCGCGTCCGTCACGCGCGACATGCTCGACCAGATCCCGCCCGTGCTTCGGGAGAGCGCCTACGGGATCGGCTGCACGACCTGGGAGGTGATCCGCCACGTCCTCGTTCCGCAGGCCGGCGTCTCGATCATCGGCGCGATCATGCTCGGCCTCGGCCGCGCGCTCGGCGAGACGATGGCCGTCACCTTCGTGATCGGCAACGCCAACCGTCTCGGCGCGTCGATCTTCGATCCCGGATCGACCATCGCGTCCCGCATCGCCAACGAGTTCAACGAGGCGGGCGACCTGCAGCTCAACGCGCTGATCGCCCTCGGCTGCATCCTGTTCCTGGTCACCTTCGCGGTCCTGATCTCGGCCCGCCTGCTGATCGCCCGCGTGCAGAGGATCTGAGCGATGGCGACCCAAACCTCCGTCCTCCCGGCTGCGGCCATGAACAAGCCCGCCATGCCGGCGCGCCGCGTCCGGCCGGGTCGCCGCGTGGCGGACCGCGCCTTGAAGATCGCAAGCGCGCTGTTCACGGCGGTCGGCGTCCTGGCGCTCGGCTGGATCCTGCTGATGCTGCTCTGGCGCGGCTTTGCGGCGCTCGGCCCCTCGGTCTTCACCAGCATCACGCCGGGGCCGGGCAGCGCCGGCGGCGGCCTCGCCAATGCCATGGTGGGCTCGCTCGTCCTGACCTTCCTCGGCATCGTGGTGGCGACGCCCATCGGGGTGCTAGCGGGCACCTATCTCGGCGAATACGCGCGCGCCTCGAAGCTCGCCGCCGTGATCCGGTTCATCAACGACGTGCTGCTTTCGGCGCCTTCGATCCTGATCGGGCTGTTCGTCTACATGCTGCTCGTCGCCCCCTTCGGGTCCTATTCGGGCTGGGCCGGCGGGGTGGCGCTCGCCATCATCGCGGTGCCCGTCATCGTGCGCACCACGGAGGACATGCTCCGCCTGGTGCCGAACGGGCTGCGCGAGGCGGCGGCCGCGCTCGGCGCGCCGCAATCCAAGGTCATTACGCTCGTGAGCTGGCGGGCCGCCCGCTCCGGCATCGTCACCGGCATCATCCTGGCGACCGCCCGGATCGCGGGCGAGACGGCGCCGCTCCTCTTCACGGCGCTCAACAACAATTTCTGGTTCAGCCCCACGCTCGTCGGCGGCGTCTCGAACCTGCCGGTCACGATCTATCAATTCGCGCTGTCGCCCTACACCAACTGGCAGGAACTCGCCTGGGCCGGCGCGCTCATCATCACCATCACGATCCTCGGGCTCTCGGTTGTCGCCCGCTTCGTCATCAGGAAGGACGCAGTCCGATGAACGCCGTGAGTTCCATGGTGCATATCGACCGGGGCGGGCGGGCGCCGGTCGCGGACAGCCCGACCCGGATCGCCGTGCGGGACCTGAACTTCTATTACGGGGACTTCCACAGCCTGAAGTCGATCTCGCTCGACTTCAAGGATCGGCACGTCACGGCCCTGATCGGCCCGTCGGGCTGCGGGAAGTCGACGCTGCTGCGCTGCTTCAACCGGATCTACAGCCTGTATCCGGACCAGCGGGCGACCGGCGAGGTGCTGCTTGACGGGCGGAACATCCTGTCGCCCTCGATCGACGTGAACGAGCTTCGCTCCCGCGTCGGCATGGTGTTCCAGAAGCCGACGCCCTTCCCGATGTCGATCTACGACAACGTCGCCTTCGGCATCCGGCTCTACGAGAAGCTGCCGCGGGCGGAGGTCGACCTGCGGGTCGAGAGCGCGCTGCGGAAGGCGGCGCTCTGGGACGAGGTGAAGGACAAGCTGAAGGGTTCGGGCATGGGGCTGTCCGGCGGGCAGCAGCAGCGGCTCTGCATCGCCCGGACCATCGCCCAGAAGCCGGAAGTCATCCTCTTCGACGAGCCGACCTCGGCCCTCGACCCGATCTCGACCGGCAAGGTCGAGGAGCTGATCGAGCAGCTCCGCTCCGAGTTCACCATCGTGATCGTCACGCACAACATGCAGCAGGCCGCGCGCATCTCGCAGTACACGGCCTTCATGTATCTCGGCGAACTCGTCGAGTTCGGGGCCACGAACAACCTGTTCATGAACCCGACCAAGAAGCAGACGCACGACTACGTCACGGGCCGGTTCGGCTGACATCCGGACCAGGCAAGGAGGCCGCCATGCCCGATCATATCGTTTCCTCGTTCGACGCCGAGCTCGAGGGCCTTCGCTCCTCGATCGCCGAGATGGGCGGCATCGCCGAGAAACAGCTCGCCGACGCGGTCCAGGCCCTGGTCCGCCGCGACACCGCGCTCGCCCAGTCGGTGATCGCCATGGACCAGCGCATGGACGCGCTCCAGCGCGACATCGAGGAGCGCGCGGTGCTGACCATCGCGCGCCGGCAGCCGCTCGCGATCGACCTGCGCGAGGTCATCGCGGCCATCCGCATCTCGGGCGACCTCGAGCGCATCGGCGATATGTCGAAGAACTGCGCCAAGCGCGTCCTGGCGATCGCCGACGGCTTCCAGGCGCAGAAGATCGTCATCGGCGTCCAGAACATCGCTGACCTCGTCATGGAGCAGCTGAAGGACGTGCTCGACGCCTATGCGCAGCACGACCTCACGCGGGCGCTCGACGTCTGGCAGCGGGATGGCCAGATCGACGCCCTGTACACGTCGCTGTTCCGCGAGCTCCTGACCTACATGATGGAGGATCCGCGCAACATCTCGTTCTGCGCCCACCTTCTCTTCGTGGCGAAGAACGTCGAGCGCATCGGAGACCACTCCACGAATATCGCCGAGACGATCAACTACCTGATCACGGGCCGCAACCTCACGGCCGAGCGTCCGAAGGACGATCGCACGACCGTCCCGGACAGCGCGGCCGCCGCCGAGTAAGGGCCCGGGCATCATGAGTGCCAAGCCGCGCATCCTGATCGCCGAGGACGAGGAGCCGCTCTCCCTGCTCCTGCGCTACAACCTCGAAGCCGAGGGCTGCGACGTGGAGGTCGCCGCGCGCGGCGACGAGGCGGAGCTGATGATCCGCGAGGACGTTCCGGACCTGCTCCTCCTGGACTGGATGCTGCCCGGCATTTCCGGGATCGAGCTGTGCCGCCGCCTGCGGCTCCGCCGCGAGACGGAGCGCCTGCCGATCATCATGCTCACGGCCCGGGGCGAAGAGGGGGACCGGGTCCGCGGCTTGGCGACGGGCGCGGACGACTACGTCGTCAAGCCGTTCTCGGTGCCGGAGCTCCTCGCCCGCGTCCGCGCGCTCCTGCGCCGGGCGAAGCCGAGCGAGACGGCGGAGCTCCTTGTCTTCGGCGATATCGAGCTCGATCGCTCGCAGCACCGCGTCCGCCGGGCCGGCAAGCCGCTCCGCCTCGGCCCGACCGAGTTCCGGCTGCTCGAATTCCTGATGACCAATCCCGGCCGCGTCTTCTCGCGCGAGCAACTGCTCGACCGCGTGTGGGGGCGGGACGTCTATATCGACGAGCGCACCGTCGACGTTCACGTCGGCCGCTTGCGGAAGGCGCTTGGCGAAAGCGATCCGGATCCGATCCGGACCGTGAGGGGCGCCGGCTACTCGCTCGACGAGACCTACGCGGCGCGTTAGTTCGCGAGGCCGCCCGCACGCGGCGCCGCGAAGGCGGTCATCCGACGGCCTGCCAGGCTCCGATCGGGCGCAAGGTCGCGCAGGCCGGCCCGCCGTCGGCGGCTCTTCCGGGAAGCTCGGCCTCGATGACCAGGCCGGCCAGAGCCTTCTCGAGCAGTTCGGCGGACAATTGGTGGATGTCGATCTTGGCCCGTCGGCTCCAGGCGGAGGGGCGCTGCCCGGCCTGCTCGCCGATCGCGATGTAGATGAAGCGCCGCGTCACCCCTTCGCTACGGACGAAGTCCCCAAGAAATCTCGGCCCTGGCGCGACCCGCACCGGTACGTCGAAAGAGACGGCCTCGTCGCCGGCCGTGACTTGGCCGACCGGCTCGTTCTTCTTGTTTTGAAGGCTGTAGGCGACGCCCGGGAGCGGATCCCGGATCCTGAGTCTCAGGGTGACGACCTGACCCGCCGCCATCGCGGTTTCCGTTGGAAGCGCCAGCGTCCCAGTATGCCGACACCGCGGGCGCCGGCAACGGTCGCGCGCCCGCTGCCGAAACGAAAAAGCCCGCTCGTGCGGAGCGGGCTCTTGCTGGCGCGATGGAAGGCCGGGCCTCAGGCCCGGAGCCGCCGGCGCTCGGCCGCCGGCTGGTAGGCGATCCGGCAATGGTGCCCGCAATAGGGCAGGCCCGTGACGGCCCGGCCGCCGCAGAACGAGAAGTCCGGCTTGGACGGATCGCCGAGCGGCCAGCGGCAGGTGCTGTCGCGCAGCTCCATGATGGAGACGCGCTGAGATTCCGGGATCTCCGCCTGCTCGTCGTCCCCCCAGCGCGCGTCGGCCACGAGCGTCGGGCCGGCAGGCTGCTCCGGGGCACGCGCCAGCAGCGAGGTCCGCCCGGCGTCGAGCTGCGTCGCTGCCGGAGCGGCAGGCCGCGCCTTGGCGGGCCGCACCGCCGCCGCGGCTCCCGGCTTGGCCCGACCCGAAAGGCCAAGCCGATGCACTTTTCCGATCACTGCATTGCGGGTCACCCCGCCGCCGAGCGCCGCCGCGATTTGGCTGGCGCTCAGGCCCTCGCCCCACAGCTTGGTCAATAACTCGACGCGGTCGTCACTCCACCCGGTCGCCGCATCATTCATCCGTCGCCTCCACCGGACGCTTCAAATTCGAATCCCTCATCGATCGCGGACGGAGATCCGTCCGACCGCGCTGCCGCGAGCTCGTCGTTGATGAGATTTTCGTGCCGAACGAGAGAAGCCGTTCGACCGCCGGGACCCTACTCGACCGCCTGACTCGGGCGCAAGAGTCCCCCAAAACGCCCTCCGCTTATCCCCAGACAATGTCCGCGGGGTGTGGCAAGCTTGCCCGACGGGCCGGGCCAAGCGTCACTCGGAATAGAGCCGCCCCCGCGCTCGTCTGGAGGGTATGTACAGGGAGAGGCGCCATGAAACGGGTTGTTCTCGCTTCCGCGATCGGTCTCGCTGCGTCCTTGGCACTGGCGCAGGCGCCGGAGCCGGCGAAGGTTGCCGATACCGCGAAGGGCAAGGTGCTGGCGGATGCGCGCGGCATGACGCTGTACACATTCGACCGCGACACCGGCGAAGCGTCGAACTGCACCGGACAATGCGCCCAGAACTGGCCCCCGCTTCTCGCCCCAACGGATGCGAAGCCCAGCGGCAACTGGACGATCGTGACGCGCCAGGACGGCGGCAAGCAATGGGCCTACAAGGGCAAGCCGCTCTACGGCTGGGCCCAAGACGGCAAGCCCGGCGACACGACCGGCGACGGCGTGAACAACGTCTGGCATGTCGCGACGCCCTGAGGCATCGGAGACGCATGGACGAAATCGCCGCTCTGATCGAGCCGCACATCCCCGCGCTCCGGCGTTATGCCTGGGCGCTGCTGCGCGATCGCGAGGCGGCCGATGATCTCGTCCAGGACTGTCTCGAGCGGGCGGTCGCGCGGTGGCGGCTGCGTCGGCGCGACGGGGATCTGAAGGCCTGGCTCTTCGCCATCCAGCACAACCTGTTCATCGACGGGCTGCGCCGGAAACGCCGCGAGCTCCTCCGGGCCGAGGTGGAGGACCTGTCCGGCATAGCCGAGCACGGGATCGAGCAGGATTCCCGGGCCGCGATGCGCGACATCCTCGCCTGCCTCGATGCGCTGCCCCCGGAGCAGCGCGCCGTGATCCTGCTCGTGGGCGTGGAGGACCTGTCCTACGAGGCTGCTGCGCGGGTCCTGGGCGTCCCGATCGGGACGGTGATGTCGCGGCTGAGCCGCGGTCGCGAGAAGCTGCGGCGCCAGCTCGACGGAGCGGCGCAGCCGGTGCTGAGGAGGGTCAAGTGACGGGCTCCGAGCGCCCTGTCGGCGAGGATGATCTGAGCGCCCTGGTCGACGGGCGGCTTCCGGCCGACCGTAGCGACGTGGTGGATGCCTATCTGGCTGCCCAGCCGGAGGTGTCCGCCCGCGTGCAGGCGGACCGGGCGATCAGGGCGGCTCTCCGGGAGCGGCTGGCCTCGAAGGCCGACGAGCCGATCCCCGCGCGCCTGCGCACGGCGGCCTTGCTGGCCGAGCACCGTCGTATCCGGAACGGGCGGCTGCTCCAGGCGCTCGCGGCCTGCCTCGTCCTGCTCGTTGGCGGAGCGGGCGGATGGTTCATGCGCGACATCGCCGACCGGACGCTCGGGATGCCGGCGCGGCTCGCGCCGCTGCCCCAGGAGGCCCTGGCTGCGCATCGCATCTACACCGTCGAGGCCGTGCATCCCGTCGAGGTCAAGGCGGACCAGGAAACCCATCTGGCGAACTGGCTGTCGAAACGGCTCGGCAGGCGCCTCGCCATCCCGGACCTCGAGAGCGTGGGCTTTCGCCTGATCGGGGGACGCCTCCTTCCTGCCGGCCGAAGCGATGTTGCCGCGCAGCTGATGTATGGCGCCGACGACGGCTCCCGCCTGACGCTCTATGTCCGGTGCGGCGAGGTGGGACGCTGGGATCTGCGGGTCACCCGGCAGGGTGAGTTCGCCTCGGCGACCTGGGCCACCGGAGGCTACGGCTACGCCCTCTCTGGCTCGCTCGACCCCGACCGGTTGATGATGGTCGCGCGGGCGGCCCACAGCGAGATGACGACGGGCGGCTAGGCCGGGACGGTGGGCCCGGTGCCTATTCGACGGTGACCTCGCCCCTGATCCGGGCGAAGGTCGCCCGCGTGACGATGCGCTTCTCGAGCAGGTCCTCCGGCGAATGATAGGGCCGTCCACGCGCGACAGCCTTCCCGATGCGGCCGGCGCCCGGGATGGAGTTCAGGGCCTCGATCGAGGCCGTGTTGAGGTCGAGCTTGGGGCTTCCGGCCGGGACAGGCGGCGCGCTCCGCTCCCCCGCCGCTTCCGAGTACGCAACGCGTGTCGGCGGCAGTGGCGCTGTCGCGACCGATCCGGTGACGTCCACCACGGCCGGCTCGCTTGCCGGCCTCACCGGGCGGGCCTCGGGCCGCAGGACCGGAACGGCGTCGCCATCGGAGCCGGAACTCACCAGCGGACCGGCATAAACGACCCGAACCTGACGGGCGGCCTGTGGCGGCTGTCGCGTCTGGAGCAGGTCGGGCGCGGCCTGGGCCGCCTCGATCGGGAGCGAGACCGCGCTGCGCGGACTGGCGTCGGCCTGCGCGTCGCCCGAGCCTTCCACAAGACCTGCGATGGTCAGCCCGGAGGCGACCACGATCCCGACAAGCCCGAAAACCCGGTACGTGTCATCAAGGCGGCGCATGGATTGTTCCCGATTGTCCGGTGGAGGGTTCTGGTCGTCGGGGATCAGTCCGACGCGCTCGCGACCGTCGTCCGCGGCGGCGTGACGGGCTTGAGCCCCGCCATGTGCGAAAGACGTTCCCGCTCCGCCTTCGGCAGGTCCGATTGGGCAAGGGACGCGAAGTTCTGGCGCGAATACGGCATGCGGCCGCCCCGGAACACGAGGACCTCGTCCTTCAGGACGACGATGTCCCCGCGGCGGAGGGTCGGATCCTGCAGGTACCACTCGGGGTTCTTGACGGGATCGATCGGGACTTGCGCGGTCTTTTTCGTTTCCCTGTGCTCTCTCCTGACGGATCTCGGCTTGGCCTTCTTGCGCACCGTGAACCCGAGCGGCTCGTCCGCATCGATCCCCTGATATCGGTTCTGGGCCGGTGCGGGCTGGTAGTAGTATTGCTGAGGCTGCGGGTCGGACTCGATCCCGAACAGCCGTTCGAAGAAGCCGGCCTGCGCGGCCGTGACGCCTCCGAGAAGCAGCGCCCCGCCGGCCGCAAGACGCATAGATGAACCGAGTCCGATGATGCGCATCGCTGACCGCCGAGTGCCATTGAGTAGTCGCAAAGTTCGTCTGATTGCTGGTCGGAATACTCCTTGCGAGCATTTCCGAACACGACGAAACTTGCTTGGTTGCGACGAGAACTGATCAGGCGGGTCGAGGGTTCCGCGCCTGCCGATGCTTCCTGCGGCTCCGCTTGCACGTCTCGCCACGTGGCTTATCTGGGGATGTGCTGAGCGTGTCGGAGAGGGGATGAGCGGGTCTGGTATCAGCCGCAGGACGGTGGTCGCTGCCTCCCTCGGGGCCGCTTTCGCCAGCGTCGCGGCCCTGCCGCTTCTGGCCCAGACGGCGCCGCCGCGATTCTCACGGATCATCGTCGACGTGCGGCCGCTCTACGCGAAGGGCCTGGGTCCCTTCGCCGACGCTCTCCGGGCGGCCCTGGAAGCGGAACTCGCGCGCAATTTCGGCGATCGTCTCGGCGGAGGCCGCAATGCGCCCCGGCTGGTCGTGCGCATCACTGGCGTGTCGATGGCGTCCTATGTCGGGCGGGACGGAGGGCGCTTCTTCGGGGGCGGCGTTCCGAACGACTATCTCGAGGGCGAAGCGCTCGTCGTCGCCCCGAATGGCCAGATCCTCGCCCGCCATCCGCAGCTCTCGGCCCTGCCGGCCAATTCGGGCGGCGCCTGGTACGATCCCGCATCCGAGCAGCGCCGCGTCGTCGCTCTGGCTGCCCATTATGCAGGATGGCTCCGACGCAGCCCGATCTGAAACCCGCGCCGGCGATCGGCTCCGGGATGGCCGGCCTTCGCGCCTGGGTCCTGACCGACGGCAAGGCCGGCGACGAGGCACAATGCCTGGGCGTCGCCGAGGCGCTCGGCCTCGAGGCCGAAATCCGAAAGGTCGCGCCGCGTCCGCCCTGGGTCTGGCTGATGCCATGGGGCCCGGTCGATCCGCGCGAGCGTCCGGGCCGGCCGGCCAGCCCGATCTCGCCGCCCTTTCCCGATCTCGTCATCGCGTCGGGCCGGCGGGCCGTTCCGTATCTTCGCGAGATCCGCCGCCGCTCGGGCGGCCGCAGCTACACCGTTTTCCTGAAGGATCCCCGGACCGGACCCGGCACGGCCGTTCTGATCTGGGCGCCGAGCTATGACCGCATCCGCGGCCCGAACGTGCTCACCACCCTGACGTCTCCACACCGGCTTTCGGCCGACAGGCTGGAGCGGGCGCGGCGTGCGCCCGACCCGCGCCTGTCGGGCCTGCCTTCGCCTCGTGTCGCGGTCCTGGTCGGGGGCGACAGCCGCCACGGCAGCTTCTCGGAGGAGGACGGCAGGGGCCTGCTAGCCGGGCTGCGTTCGGTCGCGGCCGACGGCGCCTCGCTGATGATCACCGCCTCGCGCCGCACGCCGCCGACGCTGCGGGCGGCGCTCCCGGCCCTGGCCGCGGAGACCGGCGGCTTCTTCTGGGCCGGGGAGGGCGAGAACCCCCTGGTCGCGATGCTCGCCCTCGCGGACGCGATCGTGGTCACGGCCGATTCCGCGAACATGCTGTCCGAGGCCCTCGGCACCGGGGCGCCGGTCCTCGTCTTCGAGCCCGCGGCCTGGCGCGGGCGCCTTTCCCGCCTGATGGCGGAGCTCAAATCACGCGGGCTCGTGAAAAGCTTCAGTGGCAAACTCGAACTCTTCAACTACGAGAAGCTGGACTCGACACCCGTGATCGCACAAGCAGTTGCCCGAGGTATTGCAGCGCATCGCGCCGCGCGGGCGCGCGGTTCAGGGCGCAGCGGAGGTCTTTAGATGGCGCATCTCCACGCCAAGCTCATCATCATCGGGTCCGGACCGGCGGGCTACACGACGGCCATCTATGCGGCGCGCGCGATGCTGGAGCCGGTGATCATCTCGGGCATCCAGCCCGGCGGCCAGCTGATGATCACGACCGACGTCGAGAACTATCCAGGCTTCGCCGACGTCATCCAGGGCCCCTGGCTGATGGAGCAGATGCGGCTCCAGGCGGAGCATGTCGGGACCCGCATGATCTCCGACACGATCGTGAAGGCCGAACTCGACCGCCGGCCGTTCCGGCTCACCGGGGATTCCGGCGACGTCTACGAGGCGGACGTGGTGGTGATCGCCACGGGCGCCCAGGCCAAGTGGCTCGGCCTGCCGTCCGAGGCGAAGTTCGGCGGCTTCGGCGTCTCCGCCTGCGCGACCTGCGACGGCTTCTTCTACCGCAACAAGGAAGTGGCCGTGGTGGGCGGCGGCAACACGGCCGTGGAGGAGGCGCTCTACCTGGCGAACCTCGCCTCGAAGGTGACGCTGATCCACCGCCGGTCCTCGCTGCGTGCCGAGCGCATCCTGCAGGACCGCCTGTTCCGGCACCCGAACGTGCGGGTGATCTGGGATTCGGCCGTCGAGGAGATCTGCGGCACCGAGGGCCCGCCCCCCTCCGTCACGCATCTGCGGCTTCGCAACGTAAAGACGGGGACGGTCGAGGAACTCCCCGTACATGGCGTGTTCATCGCGATTGGCCACAAGCCCGCGACGGAGATCTTCGCTGGCCAGCTCGACATGAAGCCAGGCGGCTATCTCCGCACGGCGCCGGATTCCACCGCGACCAACATCCCGGGTGTTTTCGCGGCCGGTGACGTGACGGACGACGTGTACCGTCAGGCCGTCACGGCGGCAGGGCTCGGCTGCATGGCCGCGCTCGAGGCCGAGCGCTACCTGGAAGCTGCAAACCTCCTCGCCGAGGCGGCCGAATAGAAGGTCCCGGTCGGCCGGGGACGCAACGGGCCTGGGGGCCGCCTTGGACTGGGACAAAATCCGAATCTTCTACACCGTTGCGGAAGCAGGGAGCTTTACCCGCGCGGGTGACGACCTGGGGCTGAGCCAGTCGGCCGTGAGCCGACAGGTTTCGGCCCTCGAGCGCGAGCTGAAGGCTCCGCTTTTCCACCGGCACGCCCGCGGCCTGATCCTGACCGAGCAGGGCGACCTGCTGTTCCGGGCCGCCAAGGACATGCGGCTGCGGCTCGAGAACACCCGCGCGAGGCTCGAGGAAACGAGCGAGCGACCCTCGGGCGAGCTGAAGATCACGACCACCGTGGGTCTCGGCTCGCTCTGGCTGACCCAGCGCATCGCCGAGTTCCTCGACACCTACCCCGACGTGCGGGTCTCGCTCATCCTCACCAACGAGGAACTGGACCTCGCCATGCGCGAGGCGGATGTCGCGCTCCGGCTGCGGCGGCCCGCGCAGCCCGACCTCATCCAGCGCCGCCTCTTCACGGTCCACTTCCACGTCTACGCGTCGCATGACTACGTGAAGCGGTTCGGGGAGCCGAAGACGGTCGACGACCTCGACGAGCACCGCCTCCTGTCGTTCGGGGGCGACCAGCCGTCCTACCTGCTGTCGGTCCACTGGCTGGCGACGATCGGGCGGGACGGGCGCCAGCCACGCGAATACCACATGGTGGTCAACAACATCCCGGCGCTGCGCTCCGCCGTCGAGACCGGCGCCGGGATCGCGGTTCTTCCCGATTACGCGGTGGACGGGAACTCGAACCTGGTGCAACTTCTGCGCGACATCGAGATGCCGGCGCTCGATACGTATCTCGTCTACGCCGAGGAGATGCGGAACGTCGCCCGCGTCCAGGCTTTCCGCGACTTCCTTGTCGCTAAGGCCCAGCGCTGGTCTTATTGAAGACGGTTCCATGTGGCGGCTGCATGGCTTCCATGAGCCTGCCCGCCTGCCATGCACCGCACGACGTGCCAGAGTAGTGGCGGCTGAGACCTGCGGAACCGGATGACCTCCTGTTTCCGTTCAGCCGTTCCCCTCTGGAGACGCTCCTGTCGCGTCTCAACTTTCGGCCGGATCCTCGCGGGTCCGGCCTTTTTCATGGCAAGCTAGGCCCAGAGGCGCTCGCCCTTCAGGTTCTTGTAGAGGTCGGCCACGTACTCGCCGTAGCCATTGAACAGCAGGGTGGGGCGCATCTCGCCGGTGCCGAGCACGCGCTCCTCCGCCTGGCTCCAGCGCGGATGCGAGACCTCGGGGTTCACGTTGGCCCAGAATCCGTATTCCGACGATTGCAGGGCCTCCCAGAAGGTCTTCGGCCGCTCCTTCGTGAAGGTAATCCGGTCGATCGCCTTCACGGATTTGAAACCGTATTTCCACGGGACCGCGAGGCGGAGAGGCGCGCCGAACTGGTTTGCGAGCGGCTTGCCGTAGACGCCCGTCACCATGAAGGCGAGATCGTTGCCGGCCTCCTCGACCGTCAGGCCCTCCGTATAGGGCCAGGGATACCAGAACTGCTTCTGTCCGGGCGCCTGGGCGGGATCCTTGAAGGTCTGCATCACGATGTAGCGCGCATCGGCCTTGGGGCTCGCCATGGCGACCAGGGAGGCGAGCGGGAAACCCGTCCAGGGCACGGCCATCGACCAGGCTTCGACGCAGCGGTGGCGATAGAGCCGCTCCTCCAGGGGCATCTTCCGGATGAGATCGTCGATCGCGATCTCCACCGGCTTGTCGACCAGCCCGTCGATCTTCACGGTCCAGGGCCGGGTCTTCAGCTTGGCGGCAGCACCGGCGACGGACTTGGACGTCCCGAACTCGTAGTAGTTGTTGTAGTCGCCCGAGAACTTCTCGTCCGTGACCGCCCGGTCGAGCTTGTAGCGCTCGTTGCGCTTGGCCGGATAGAGATCCGCCGTCGGGTCGGCCGGGGAGGCCGCCTGGGCGCCGCCGATCACGGATGCGCCGATGAGGCCGGCGCCGCCCGCCATCAGGGCCCGCCGGTTCAGGAATGCCGATTCAGGCGTTGCCTCGCTCTCGGGGATCTCCCAGCCGCGGCGGTTCTTGATCAGCATCGGTGCTCTCCTCCGACAAGGCTCGTCCGGTTCGCGGGGCAGGGTCGTTCCGCGCCCGGATCCTCGGGGCGCGCGCTCAGGACCTACGGCCGCCTCGGCAAAAGGTTGCGGCTGCGACACCGCAGCCAAGCCCGCCCCTGCCTCGATGGCATGTACGAAATCGGCTTCCCTTTCATTCCGGCAGTCACGCGAGCGTGACCGCGCCGCGCCGGGTCAGGCGGCCTGATCCGTCTCCTCGGCGACCTCGTCCTTGAGGACGCGCCGCAGGACCTTTCCGACATTGGATTTCGGCAGCGACGCGCGGAACTGGATCAGGCGCGGCCGCTTGTAGCCGGTCAGCCGCTCGCGGCACCAATCCTTGACGTCCTCCTCCGTGAGCGCCGGGTCGGCCTTCACGATATAGGCGGCCACGACCTCTCCTGAGCTCGCCTCGGACAAGCCGATGACGGCCACCTCGGCCACGCCCGGATGGGCGGCGATCACGTCCTCGACCTCGTTCGGATAGACGTTGAAGCCGGATACGAGGACCATGTCCTTCATCCGGTCGACGATCTTGAGCGCTCCGTCCGGCCCGAGGGTCGCGACGTCTCCGGTGCGGAAGAAGCCGTCCGCCGTCATCGCCTTCGCGGTCTCGTCCGGCCGGCTCCAGTAGCCGCGCATCACCTGAGGCCCGCGCACGCAGAGCTCCCCGGGCTCGCCGAGCGGGACGGGACGGCCCGCCGCGTTGCGGACCGAGACTTCCGTCGAGGGGAGCGGGTAGCCGATCGTGCCGGTGAATTCCGGGATGTCGAGGCGATTGACCGTGACGACGGGCGAGGTCTCGGACAGGCCGTAGCCCTCGACGATCGGCCGGCCCGTGAGCTCCTTCCAGGCCTTGGCGACGGCGGCCTGGGTGGCCATCCCGCCGGAGACGCAGAAGTGGAGCTTCGAGAAATCCACCTTCCGGATCTCGGGATGGCGGGCGAGGGCGTTGTAGAGCGTGTTCACGCCCGACATCACCGTGAAGGGCCTCGTCCTGAGGGTCTTCACGAAGCCGTTCAGGTCGCGCGGATTGGCGATCAGCAGCAGGCAGGAGCCCATCCGCACCATCACCAGGCAGCAGGCCGTCAGCGCGAAGATGTGGTAGAGCGGCAGCGCCGTCACGGCGATCTCGGCATTCCGGCCGAGGCCGCCTGCCCGCATCCAGGCCTCGCACTGCATGACGTTCGCGGCGACGTTGCGGTGGGTGAGCGTCGCGCCCTTGGCCACGCCGGTGGTGCCGCCCGTATACTGCAGGAAGGCGATGTCCTCGGAGCGGACCTCGATCTGGTCCGGGGGGCGCGCCCCGCCCTGCCGAAGCACCTCCGCGAAGGAGATGCCGTTGTCCAGCCTGAAGGTCGGCACGGACCTCTTCACGTGGCGGGATACCAGGTTGACGATCGTGCCCTTGAGCCCGAGGAGGTCCCCCGGCGTGACGACCACCACCCGTTCCAGCGCGACCTCGCCCCGAACGGCTTCGACGGTCGCGCCGAAATTCTCGAGGACGAACAGGACACGAACCCCGGCATCCTTCAGCTGGAAGGCGAGCTCGCGCGGCGTGTAGAGCGGGTTCACGTTGACGACCGTGGCACCCGCCATCAGCGTGCCGAACAGGATCGGCGTATACGCCATGACGTTCGGCAGCATGATGGCGACGCGGTCGCCGCGGCCGATGCCCTGGATCTGCAGCCAGGAGGCCACCGCCCCGGCGCGTGCGCCGAGCTCGCCGTAGGTCAGGCGCTTGCCGAAGCTCTCGAGGGCGGGCCGTTCGGGATAGCGCGAGACGCTCTCGTCGAAGATGTCGACCAGCGTCCCGACCGCGTCGAGGTCGATCTCGGCGGGAACACCGGCCGGGTACGATGCGAGCCAGGGGCGCGCCGCCGCTGGATCGCCTGTCTCGGCCTGTATCGCCGCACTTCCCTCCATGATCACGCGTTCTCCCGGCGCACTCTCTTGCGGAGCTGCTTGTCTATGCTCCCATCCCCCTGGAGACGAAGCAAGCGTTCCGGCTCGGGGGACATCCATCGGGCCGAGGCGGGCCCGCGCCGTTTGGCGCGGCGGAGGGCTGGCTAGAAGAGGTTGAACTTGTAGTTCAGGCCGGCGCGGGCAACGACCCCGGCGCTGTCGAAGCGCGCGCCCCGGACGACCCCGGTCGGCGGCGTGGCGCCTGCCGCCAGCGAGCGGCGGCCGAGATCGTAGTAGAGCGCCTCGGCCTTTCCGGTCAGGTTCGGCGTGAAGCCGTATTCGATGCCGGCTCCAGCCGCGTATCCGACCTCGGTGCGGGTGGACGCGACCGCGTAGGACGCCCCCGGGAAGACGATGCTCTGCGCGTTGCGCACGTCCCCATAGGCCAAGCCACCGGTTGCGTAGACGAGGACCCGGTCCATCACGAGGCCCACGCGGGCCCGCAGCGTGCCGAGGAATTCCAGCCGCTGCGCGGCGTTATAGGAGATCGCGCCGGGGAACGTCCCGCCGACATTGCGGCCGATATCGGTGTACTGGATGTCGGTCTCGATGCCGCCCAGGAAGCGGCCGATCTGCTGGTTGTAGCCGGCCTGGCCGCCGCCCACGAAACCGTCGCCATCGGTGTCGAGAACGGGCGTCGGGGCGCAGGCGGGGCCGCAAGTCGGGCGGTGCCGGTTGTCCGAAAAGCCATAGCCGGCATTCACGCCGACATAGAAGCCCGACCAGGAATAGGGGATTTCCAGCGTTGCGGGTGCCGCCCGCGAGGTCAGGTCCGCCGCGGGTGCAAGCACCGTCAGCCCAAGTAGTCCGGCTGCCGCCAGCGCGAGGGAACGCAGCATCGAATCAAGCTCTCCAGAGATGTGGAGAATCTACGTGAATCGGGGCGTAGCGGCTGTCGCTGGCGTGCAACAAAGCCGGGTCGTCGGCGGCGGAGCTCAGCCGCTCCCGCGGTCCTCGAACCAGCTCACGACCAGACGCCTGGTGCCCGACACGTCATACCCGGTCGCGAGTGCGCCGGCGAACTCTGACAGCCGCATGGCGGCCGTCAGCAGGAAGATGCGCCGGCGATTCAGCGGCCGGCACGTGAACCGCTCGTAAGCGGCCGCCGTTCGAAGCGGCAATTCGGGGTGGATGAGGGACGGCTGCACGAATTCCCGGTGCCGCGGGCCGAAGCCGGAATCCGCAAAGTCGAAGATGCCGGACAGGGACCCTCTCTTCGGATCGAAGACCATGTTCCAGCCATGGGCGTCGAAGAACCCGTAAATCTCGCCGCCGGGATCGGGGCCGAGCGACCGGTATTCGCGGATCGCCGCTTGCGCGCGCTCGCGCACGCCGCGCGGCAACGCCCGCCAGGCGGGCTCCAGGGTCGCATCGTCCGTGGCCCAAGGCGCGATGGGACGGGCTCCGGCCGCATGCATGGCCTCGCGATCGAGCGCATGGAGCTCGGCGAAGAAGCGCGCCAGGTCCCAGGCGACCGCGTCCCGTTCCGCCTCCGTGAGGCCCGCATAGGTACGGGTGACGAGAAGCGTCCCCGGCAGCGTCTCGTGGCGCGAGAACAGGCGGGGCGCCTCGTTCAGGACCATGTCCGGAACCGCCATCGTGAGGCGGGGCCGCAGGATCCGGAGCAGGCCGGCCTCGCGGCGCAGGGCGGCTTCCGCCTCCGCACCGTTCGGGAACTTGAAGATCAGTCGATGGTCGGCCTCGACGGCGAGGCTGTGCCAGCCGCGTCCCGCGACCGTGAAGCGGGCGCGGGCGAGGTCCGGATAGACGGACAGAATCGCGTCGATGCAGCCTGCGAGCTCCGCGTCGCCGGCCGTGGCCTGCGGCATTGCCGCGGCAGCGCCGCGAGGGGCCTCTCCGGCCCTCGCGGCCTCCTGGGTTTCCGGCCGGCTCAGCGCAGCTCGCCGCAGAAGCGCTGGATGCGCCGGCAGGCTTCCTCGAGCGCCTCGTTCGAGGTGGCGTAGGAGATGCGCAGGTTCGGGCCGAGGCCGAAGGCGGAGCCGTGGACGGCCGCGACGCCCTCCTGCTCGAGGAGCTCCGTCACGAAATCCTCGTCCGTCTCGATCCGCTTGCCCGATTTCGTCGTCTTTCCAATCGTGCCCTCGCAGGACGGGTAGACGTAGAAGGCGCCCTCCGGCTTCGGGCATTTCAGGCCCGACGCCTGGTTGAGCATCGACACGACGAGGTCCCGCCGCTCCTCGAAGGCCTTCCTGAAGACCTTGAGGTGGTCCTGCGGACCGTCGAGCGCCTCGACGGACGCCCACTGGGCGATCGAGCAGGCCCCGGAGGTCTGCTGGCCCTGGACGAAGTCCATCGCCTTGATGAGCTTCTCGGGGCCGGCCGCGTAGCCGATGCGCCAGCCCGTCATGGCATAGGCCTTCGAGACGCCGTTCATCGTCAGCGTGCGCTCGTAGAGGTTCGGCTCGACCTGCGCGGGGGTGACGAACTTGAAGTCGCCGTAGGTCAAGTGCTCGTACATGTCGTCCGTGAGCACCCACACATGCGGGTGCCGGACGAGCACGTCCGTGATCTTCTTCATCTCGTCCCAGCTATAGGCGGCCCCGGAGGGGTTGGAGGGCGAGTTGAGGATGATCCACTTGGTCTTCGGCGTGATGGCGCGCTCGAGCACCTCCGGCTGGAGCTTGAAATCGTGCTCCATCGAGGCCTCGATGATGACCGGCGTGCCGCTGCAGAGGCCGACCATCTCCGGGTAGGACACCCAGTAGGGCGCCACGACGATCACCTCGTCGCCCGGGTTCAGGGTCGCCATGAGGGCGTTGAAGATGACGTGCTTGCCGCCCGTGCCGACGATCGTCTGCGACGGCTTGTAGTCGAGCTCGTTCTCGCGCTTGAACTTGCGGGCGATCGCCTCGCGGAGCTGCGGGATGCCGGAGACCGGCGTGTACTTCGTCTCGCCGCGCCGGATCGCCTCGATGGCGGCGTTCTTCACGTTGTCCGGCGTATCGAAATCCGGCTCGCCGACGGACAGCGAGATCACGTCCCGGCCTTTCGCTTTCAGGTCGCGGGCCTTCTGCGTCATCATGATGGTCGCGGAGGGCTTCACGCGCGAAAGTGTGTCGGCCAGGAAGGCCATGGAACGTCTCCAAAGGGCTGCTGAGAGCGGCGGGACCCTAGTGCGGCACACCAGATCGGGCAAGGCGAAAGGCGTGATGGGAGGGGTCAGCCCTCCGCATGGGTCGGCGCTGTCCGGTCCACCGGCCGTGCCGCGGCCCGGCGGCGTGCGTCCGATCCGGTTGCCGAGCCCGGCGCCTGCCGGCTTTTCGTCCTGGACAGGATGCGCTCGTCCGGCTCCAATCGGGCGATTGAGAACCCACCGTGCGCCGCCCCCCAATCTCGTCATCGAACCGGGTATGAGAAGGTTGGTCGCCTCGACGAGCGAGGCTGCCGGCCGTGAGCGGCCGACGCACGGCCTTTCGCGAATTCGAGGGGAAGAAGCCCTGATGGTGGCATCCCGAGGGGGCAGGGCGCCGGACGGAGCCGTCCGGGGGGCCGAGCCGTGACTCTCTACGAACGAAAGACCCAGCTGCTTGCCTGGTTGCTCGCGGCGGTCGCCGGCTATGTCGACGGCAGCGGCTTCATGGTGATCGGCGGCTATTTCGTCTCCTTCATGAGCGGCAACTCGACGCGAACGGCAGTTGAGTTCGTGCACGAGCCGAGCAGCGTGGGGATCGGCGGCGGTCTCATCTGCTCCTTCCTCCTGGGTGTCATAACCGGCGCCCTCGTCGGCCATGCGGCCGGGGAGAGAAGGCCCCCGGTGGTGCTCGCCTACACGGCCCTGCTGCTCGCCGTGGCTGCCGCCTCTTCCCATTCGGGACCGCCGCTCCTGACGACGGTCGTGATGGCGGGCGCGATGGGGGCGCTCAACAACGTCTTCGAGCGGAAAGGGGAGGTGAGCATCGCCCTGACCTATGTGACGGGCAGCCTCGTGAAGCTCGGCCAGCAGATCGCAACGGCCTGCCTCGGCGGGCCGCCCTTCGGGTGGGTGTCCTATCTGGGCCTGTGGTTCAGCCTGGTCACCGGAGTGGCGATCGCGGCCGCGACCTTCCCGACGGTGGGCCTGACCGGGCTCTGGGGCACGTCGGCGCTCCTCGTCGGGCTCGCGGCCCTGACCTGGTTCACCGACACCGTCCGCGGCGTGGAGCGTCACCTGACCTGAGGAGCGCCGCTGCCCCGAGCACCTTGGGGGGCGGCCGGGATTGCCTGCCGGCAGGATTGGGCTTGCAGCCCTGCAAGTGCGCTGCGGCCCGATCGGGCCTACCTCTCGCGTCAGACGGGGCCGATCGCCCCTCGCGGGAGGGTCCAATGACCACCAACGGCATTCATCACGTGACTGCGATTTCCGGTCCGGCCCGGCGCAATCTCGATTTCTACACGCGCGTTCTCGGGCTGCGGCTGGTCAAGAAGACCGTCAATTTCGACGATCCGGGCACGTATCACCTCTATTACGGCGACGAGACCGGGCAGCCGGGCACGATCCTGACGTTCTTCCCATGGGAGCACGTCGCGCCCGGGCGGCTCGGCATCGGCGAGACCTCCGAGACGGCGTTTCGCGTGCCTCGCGCGGCGATCGGCTGGTGGGCGCACCGGTTCGTGACGGAGGCGGTGGCGCACGACGTCCCCGTCCGTGTGTTCGGGGAGACCGTGCTGCGCTTTCGCGATCCCGACGGGACGCGGCTCGCGCTCGTCGGCGTCGAGGACGCGGAGGTGGATCCGGCCTGGAGCGACGGGGCGGTCCCGGCCGAGCATGCCATCCGCGGCTTCCACGGCGTCACCCTGATGCTGGCGAAGCCGGAGCCGACGGCCGCGATCCTCACGGACGTGTTCGGCTTCACGGAGATCGGCCGCGAGGAATCGCTCCTGCGCCTCTCGACCGAGGCGCGCGAGGGCGGACACGTGACGCTGCACGCCGTGGGCGATTTCCTGCCCGGCAGGTCGGGCGGGGGCACGGTCCACCACATCGCCTTCCGGGCAGCCGACGACGCGGCCCAGGTGGCGATGGTGGAGCGGCTTCGGAGCCGGCACGGCATCACCACGACCGAGCAGAGGGACCGCAACTACTTCCGGTCCGTCTACTTCCGCGAGCCGGGTGGCGTGCTCTTCGAGATCGCCACGGACGTGCCCGGGTTCGCCATCGACGAACCCGTGGAGGCCCTGGGGCGCGAGCTCAAGCTCCCGGCCCAGTACGAGGCGGACCGCGCGATGATCGAGGCGCATCTGCCCGAGCTCGAAGGGCCGCTCGTCGCGGCGGCCTAGCATCTGGACAAGTCGGCGCCGGGCCCGCGAGGCCCGGCCGGAGACCGGTCATGAACACCACGA
Organism: Pseudomonadota bacterium; assembly: GCA_023423995.1. Classification (GTDB taxonomy): domain Bacteria; phylum Pseudomonadota; class Alphaproteobacteria; order Rhizobiales; family Beijerinckiaceae; genus Enterovirga. Next base: position 23,075 of record JAFAEL010000098.1, read on the forward strand.
TGGAACTGTCCTTCATCCACCGTTTCGAACCGGCAGGCCTGCCCGACCTGCCGCCCGTCCTCCTGCTGCACGGGACGGGTGCGGACGAGAACGACCTCATCGGGCTCGGCCGGGCGGTGGCGCCCGGGGCGGCGCTGCTTTCGCCGCGAGGCAAGGTCCTGGAAAACGGCATGCCGCGCTTCTTCCGCCGGCTCGCGGAGGGGCGCTTCGACGAGGAGGATCTGCGTCGCCGGACGGAGGAACTGGCCGACTTCATCGGCGCGGCACGCGAGGCCTATGGGCTGGCGGCTCCGATCGCGCTCGGGTTCTCGAACGGGGCCAACATCGCGGCCGCGATGCTGCTGATGCGTCCGGAAGTGCTTGCCGGGGCCGTCCTGATCCGGGCGATGCCGCCCTTCGCGGATCCGCCTGAAGCGGATCTGGCGGGCAAGCCCGTCCTGATGCTGTCGGGAAGCGCCGATCCGCTGGTGCCGCTCCCCGTGGCCGAGCGGCTCGCGGCGCAGCTCGCCGATGCCGGCGCCCGCGTGGAACACAAGCGCGTGCCCGGCGGGCATGGCCTGACGCAGATCGACATCGCCCAGCTCGGCGCCTGGTTCAAAGGGCGCGGTTAGCGGGCGGGCAGCCTCCAGCCGGGCGAGGTCCTCGTCCGGCTGGAGCAATATGGGCGCGGCTGTCCGTCAGTTCGCCTGCTGGCCTTCGCCGAGCTCCTTCAGGAGGTTCTCGGCGCTGGACACGTCCGCCTTCGAGGGCACGTCCTCGACATTGAGGGACCGGACCACCCCGTCCTCGACGATCATCGAATAGCGCTGCGAGCGCGTGCCGAGGCCGAAACCCGTGCCGTCGAAGGCAAGGCCGAGCGCCTTGGCGAAGTCGGCATTGCCGTCGGACAGGAACTCGACCTTCCCGTCCGCTCCCGCCGACTGGCTCCAGGCCTTGAGCACGAAGACGTCGTTCACGGAGGTGACGAGGATCGCGTCGATGCCCGCCGCCTTGATCTCGTCGGCGCGTTGGACATACCCCGGAAGATGGTTGCGGTCGCAGGTCGGCGTGAAGGCGCCCGGCACCGCGACCAGCACGACCTTGCGGCCACGGAACAGATCGTCAGTCGTGCGCGCGGCAGGTCCATCGGCCGTCATCACGCGAAAGGTTGCCTGGGGAAGGCGATCACCGATCTTGATTGTCATGCAGAACCTCCTGCGGCCAAGCCGCGAAATCTTCGCTTACCCTGCGGGGCTGAGCGCGTCGAGGCAGTGGTCCAGAATTGGACTGTGTCGCGTTCCAGCCGGAAGCTTGCGGCGGGGTAGACAATCTTACGCTCTGGCGTAGCATGACTGTCATGGGCCAGGCGCGAATGATGACCCGTGGCGACGAAAGCGCAGGCTATCTCGATGGGCAGATGCTCATCGCGATGCCCGGAATGATGGACGAGCGTTTCCAGCGCACCGTCATCTATATCTGCGCTCATTCGGCCGAGGGCGCCATGGGCATCGTCCTGAACAAGCCCGCATCAGACCTGAGCTTTCCGGATCTCCTCGTCCAACTCGAGGTCATCCCGGAGAAGGACGCCATTCGGCTTCCCCGCCGGGTCGAGCAGATGAACGTGCTGATTGGCGGCCCGGTCGAGACGAGCCGGGGTTTCGTCCTGCACACGCCGGACTTCTTCATCGACCAGTCCACCCTGCCGATCGACGACGGCATCTGCCTCACGGCCACCATCGACATCCTGCGCGCCATCGCGCGAGGGAGGGGCCCCGAGAGCGCGGTTCTGGCGCTGGGCTATGCCGGATGGTCGCCCGGCCAGCTCGAGAGCGAGATCCACGCCAATGGCTGGCTGAGCTGCGAGGCGGACCCGCACATCATCTTCGGGGCCTCGCTCGACCTGAAATACGACCTCGCCCTGCGCAAGATCGGGGTCGACCTCGGCATGCTGTCCGCCCAGGCCGGGCACGCCTGATCGGAAAGGCGGCTCCTGCTCAAGCCGCCTCGGGCGCGGCACCGACGAGGCGCCGGGCCTGGAGCGACGACATCGGCTCCCCGAAGACGAAGCCCTGCGCGTAGTCGCAGCCCATGTGGTAGAGCTCGATCGCCTCGCTCTCCGTCTCGGCACCCTCCGCCACGACATCCATGCCGAGCTCCTCGGCCAGCTTCACGATGGAGCGCAGGATCACGGGGCGCCCGTTGCCGAGCTCTCGCACGAAGCTCTGGTCGATCTTGATCGTGTCGAACGGGAAGCGCTGCAGGTAGGACAGCGCCGAGAAACCGGTCCCGAAATCGTCCAGCGACAGGCCGGCGCCGAGGTCCTTGATCCGGGTCAGGATCTGGGCGGCATATTCCGGATTCTCCATCACGAGGCTCTCGGTGAGCTCGAGCTTGAGCGAGCCCGGCAGCACGCCCGAGCGGGCGAGAACCGTCTTCAGGTCCTGCAGGAGATCGTGCTTCAGGAGCTGGCGGCTCGAGACGTTGACGGAGGCGAAGATCGGCGGATCGACCTCCAGGGCCCGCTGCCACGCCGCGAGTTCATGCGCCGTCTGCTCCAGGGCGAACACGCCGAGGTCGACGATCAGCCCGGATTCCTCGGCGACCGGGATGAAGGTCTGCGGCCCGATCGGCCCGAGTTTCGGGTGGTTCCAGCGCAGGAGCGCCTCGAAGCCGGCGATCGTGCGGTCCTCGAGGCGGACGATCGGCTGGAAGGCGACCCGCATCTCCCCGCGATCGAGAGCCCGCCGGAGATCGCTCTCCAGGCCTAGGCGGTCGCCGCGCTGGAGCTGCCGCATCGAGGGATCGAACGCCTCCACGCGATCGCCGCCGAGCCGCTTGGCATAGGTGAGCGCGAGCTGCGCATTCTTGAGGAGCTCGTCGCCCTTCGCCGGGCGGGTCTCATCGTGCCGGACGACCCCGATGGACGCGGTCAGGAAGATCTCGCGCTCCGCGTAGGTGATCGGGGTCGATACTGTCTGGCGCAGCATGTCGGCGAGCCGGTCGATCCGTTCGTCGTCCGATTCCGACAGGATGAGCGCGGCGAATTCGTCGCCGGATACGCGCGCGAGCGTGTCTTGGGGCCTCAGGAGCCGGCCGAGGCGCCGGGACAGGGTGAGAAGGATCTGATCGCCGCCCGTATAGCCGACGCTGTCGTTCACCTGCTTGAAGCGGTCGAGATCGAGCGCGATCACGGTCGGACGGGGCGCACCCTCGCCGGCCGGGTAGGCCAGGGCGGCATCGATCCGATCGAGGAAGAGCTGCCGGTTCGGCAGGCCGGTCAGGTTGTCGTGAACGGCATCGTGGAGGAGACGCTCCTCCGAGGCCTTTGCGTCGGTGACGTCCGTCAGCGTCCCGATGATGCGGACGACCTCGCCGTCGGCCCCGATCACGGGCCGCGCCTTCAGCCGGTACCAGTGGTAGGGCCCGGAGACGGCTCGCAGGCGGAAATCATGCGTCAGCCGTCCGCGCCGGTTCTCGATGATGGCGTCGAGGGCTGCCCGCAGGCGGTCGCGGTCGAAGGAATGGACATGGTCCATCCAGTCTGCCGCGGCGCCGCCGAGCCCGCCCCGCCTGTGCCCGAGAGCATGTTCGAGATCGGGGGACACGAAGACGTTGTCGCCCGCCACGTCCCAGTCGAAGACGACGTCCCCGGAGCCGGCGAGGGCCAGGGCGCGCCGCTCCGCCTCGCCGGACATGCCGGACGCCTGCGGGCCGGCCGTGAAAGCATGCTGCATGACGGTGAAGCCGATCAGCATGACTATCAGCACGAGGCCGCCGATCAGCGCCGGCTGGACGAGGTCGCTCCCGAGCCGCCCCGTCACGGTGAGGCCCGCCGCGCCCACCCAGGCGACCAGCAGGAGCCAAGTCGGCACCAGCATGATCGCGCGGTCGAAGCCGTGCAGCGCGAGATGCATGATCAGGATGAGCCCGACCACGGCCAGAGCCGCGATCGACGTCCGCGCCACGCCCGCCGCGATCGGAGGATCGACGATCGCGAGGCCGACGAGGGCCGTCAGGAAGACGAGCCAGAACATCCCCACATGGCTGTAGCGGACATGCCAGCGGTTCAGGTTCAGGTACGCGAAGAGGAACACGAGAAGGGTTGCCGCAAGCACGGCTTCGGCGCCGGCGCGGTAGATGCGCTCGACCGTCTCCGGCACGGGGAAGATGCGCTGGAAGAAGCCGAAATCGATGCAGGCATAGGCGAGCACCGCCCAGGCGAGCGCCGCCGCGGCCGGGAAGATCACGGCGCCCTTCACGACGAAGACGATCGTCAGGAAGAGCGCGAGCAGCCCCGCGATCCCGATGATGATCCCCTTGTAGAGGAGCAGGCCCGAGACCTTCTGCCGGTAGGCCTCGGCCTCCCAGAGATAGAGCTGGCCGACATTCGAGGAGGCGAGCTCGGCCACGAAGGTCACCGTCGTGCCGGGGTCGAGCGTGATCTGGAAGAGGTCGGCATCGGGCGAGGGCTCCCGCTCCGGCCGGATGCCCTCGCTTGCCGTGATCGCGGCGATGCGGGTGGCGCCGAGGTCCGGCCAGAAGAGCCCAGAGCCCACGAGCCGGAAATGGGGCGCGACGAGCAATCGCTCGATCTGCTCGTCCGTCGAATTGGTGAGCGCGAAGACGATCCAGTCCGGGCGCGAGCCCGCCTCGCGCGCCTTCACGGCGATGCGCCGCACGATGCCGTCGCGGCCAGGTGCGGTCGAGATCTGAACGAGATCGCCATCGGAGCGATAGCGCTCGATCATCGGCGTCAGGTCGATCGCGGGGGCATCCGGAGCGACCCGGACGGCCTCGACCGCTGCCGCCGGCACCGGGACGAAGACGCCCGCGAGCGAAGCGGCCAGGAGGCCGAGGACGAGAAGGAGTGCGCGCACCGGGTGTCTTGATCCGTGCCTGTCAGCCACGGCTGGCAGCCGTACTCAATAGGGGGAAGGCGGGCGGCAAGGCAAAGGCCGGCCGGAGCCGGACGGATTGCCTTGTGGAGAACGGCGCTCTGCGGGGGCTTTGCGGCCGAAAAGAGGTTCGGCCGGAAAATGCGCCAACTTGTCTTCGACGTGACGTGGCGTCACGCGGCAAATCCCGCCTGGAGGCGGGCGATCGGCTGCAATGTCTTCACCGGCCCGATCGCCGCGATCGTGGCAGGCCCCGCGAGCGTGCGCGCGCCCGCTTCCCTGACCTCCTCGACGGTCACGGCGTCGACATGCGCGATGGTCTCCGCGGCCGGGATGATCCGGCCCCAGGCAAGGAGCTGGCGGGCCGCGCGGTCGATGCGGCCGCCCGGGGTCTCGAGGGCCGCGAGCAGCGCGACCTTGAGCTGGGCGCGGGCGCGGGCGAGCTCGACCGGCTCGATGCCCCGGGCGGCTTCGCGCGAGGTTTCCGTCACCACGTCCACGAGGGCCGCGAGATCGCGGGCGGAGGTGCCGGCCCCGATGCCGAAGAGCCCGCAATCCGTGAAGGGCCAGTGGAAGGCGTCGACCGAATAGGCGAGGCCGCGGGTCTCGCGCACCTCGTGCCAGAGCCGCGAAGTCAGCCCGCCTCCGAGCGCCTGGGCGAAGATGTGCGTGGCAAAATAGGACGGGTCGCGGAACGAGACGCCGGGCAGCCCGATCATCAGGTTGGCCTGTTCGAGGCGACGCGGCATCCGGCGCTCGCCGCCCGTATAGGTGGCCGGGGCCGGCTCAGGCGCCTGCCCCTCGGGGAGCGAGCCCAGCGCGCGGCCGACTGCGTCCACCACGCGGTCGTGATCGACCTGGCCGGCGGCGGCGAAGACCATGCGGGCCGGCGTGTATTCCCGGGCCATGAAGGCGCGGATCACGTCTCCGTCGAAGCTCGTGATCGTCTCCGGCTTGCCGAGGATCGGACGTCCGATCGCCTGGCCGGAGAAGGCGACCTCCATGAAGGCATCGCCCACCGCCTCGTCGGGGGAATCCTCGACGGCGGCGTATTCCTGCAGGATGACGTTCTTCTCCCGCTTGAGCTCAGCGGGGTCGAAGACCGAGTTCGTCAGGATGTCCCCGAGCACGTCGATGGCGAGCTCGATATCCTGACCCAGGACCCGCGCCGTGTAGCTCGTGAATTCGGTCGAGGTCGCGGCGTTGATCTCGCCGCCCACATTCTCGATATCCTCGGCGATTTGGCGCGCGCTGCGGCGAGCGGTGCCCTTGAAGGCCATGTGCTCGATGAGGTGGGAGAGGCCGTGCTCGGCCTCGCGCTCGTTGCGGGACCCGGCAGAGACCCAGACCCCTAGCGTCGCGGTTTCGACCCCGGGGATCGTCTCGCTCGCGACCGTCAGTCCGTTTCGCAGCCGTGTGATGCGGATCGCCGCCTCGGACCTCTCCAGGGGGCTCACGCGGCCTGACCCGCGACGGCCCGCGCCTCGGCACGGATGAAGTCCTCGATGGCGCCGATCTCGTTCGGCAGGCGCGTCACGCGTTCGGGCCTGTCCATGAGGTCCGAAAGGTGCGGGGGCAGGGCGGGACGGATCCCGGCGGCCCGTTCGACCGCGTCGGGGAACTTCGCCGGATGCGCCGTCGAGAGCGCGACGACCGGCGTGGCGGGGTCGGCGGACAGGTGACGCCGCGCGGCGCGGGTTCCGATCGCCGTATGCGGGTCGAGCAGATAGCCGACCTCGCGCCAGGTGCGGTTGATCTCGTCGGCGACCTCGTCCTCGGGAACGGCAGCGGCCTCGAAGTCGCGGCGGATCCTTGCGAGCGGCTCCGGCGCGATCGCGAACGAGCCCGATTGCGCCAGGCTGCCCATGAGGCCGCGGATCGCGGCAGGGTCGCGGCCATAGGCCTCGAAGAGCAGCCGCTCGAAATTGGACGAGACCTGGATATCCATGGAGGGCGAGGTGGTCGGGACGACTCCGCGGACCTCGTAGGTGCCGGTCGCGATCGTGCGCGCCAGGATGTCGTTGGCGTTGGTGGCAACGACCAGACGGTCGATCGGCAGGCCCATCTGCTTGGCGACATAGCCGGCCAGGACGTCGCCGAAATTGCCGGTCGGGACCGCGAAGGAGACCGGGCGGTGCGGCGAGCCGAGCGCGACGGCCGCCGTGAAGTAGTACACGGCCTGCGCGGCGACCCGGGCCCAGTTGATCGAGTTGATGCCCGAGAGCTGCATCTCGTCGCGGAAGCGCGGATTGGAGAACATCGCCTTCACGGCGGCCTGGGCGTCGTCGAAGGTGCCGTCGATCGCGATCGCGTGGACATTGGCGTCCGGCACCGATGTCATCTGCCGGCGCTGGACCTCCGAGACCCGGCCATGCGGGTAGAGGATGAACACGTCGACCCGGGAGGAGCCCGCGAAGGCCGCGACCGCGGCGCTGCCCGTGTCGCCGGACGTCGCGCCCACGATGGTCGCGCGCTGCCCGCGTGCGGCCAGGACATAGTCCATCAGCCGTCCGAGCAGCTGCATGGCGACGTCCTTGAAGGCGAGCGTCGGGCCGTGGAAGAGTTCCTGGACGAACAGGTTGTCGCCGATCTGCACGAGCGGGCAGATCGCCGGGTGCCGGAAGGTCGCGTAGGCCTCGTCGACCATGCGGCCGAGCTCGGAGGCCGGGATCTCGTCGCCGATCAGGGCACCCAGGACCGCCTTCGCGACCTCGGCATAGGGCCGGCCCGCGAAGGAGGCGATCGTGTCCGCCGAGAGCTTCGGCCAGGCCTCCGGAACGTAGAGGCCGCCATCACGCGCCAGGCCGGCGAGCAGGGCATCCGTGAAGGTAAGCGGCGACGCCTCGCCGCGGGTCGAGATGTGAAGCAAGATCTGAGCTCGTGAGGAGGCCGGGAGAATAGAGGCTCGGGCCCGTCTTTCCAAGCTCCTGCGCTTGGACCTCCCCACGAACGCCCGCTCTCGGGGACGGCGCCCCGTGAGGCGCCGCCCGAGGCCGGGGCTAGAAGTTGACGCGGTCGCCGCCCTTCAGCTCCAGGATCTCCCGGGCCTCGTCGGGCGAAGCGATCTCCAGTCCGAGGCCCTCGATGATCTGCCGGGCGAGCCTCACCTGCTGGGCGTTGGACTCGGCGAGCTTGCCGGGGCCGATCCACAGCGAATCCTCGAGGCCCACGCGGACATTGCCGCCCATCGAGGCCGCCATGGCGGCGATCGGGAGCTGGTTGCGGCCGGCGCCGAGCACGGACCAGCGGTACTGGTCGCCGAAGAGCCGGTCGGCCGTGCGCTTCATGTGCATCACGTCCTCGGGATGGGGCCCGATGCCGCCGAGCAGCCCGAACACGCTCTGCACGAAGAGCGGCCCCTTGATCACGCCACGGTCGACGAAATGCGCCAGCGTGTAGAGGTGGCCGATGTCGTAGCACTCGATCTCGAAGCGGGTGCCGTTCTCCGAGCAGGTCGTCAGGATGTACTCGATATCCGCGAAGGTGTTGCGGAAGATCCGGTCCCGCGAGCCTTCCAGATACGGCTTCTCCCAGTCGTGCTTGAACTCCTTGAAGCGGTTCAGCATCGGGTAGAGGCCGAAATTCATCGAGCCCATGTTGAGGGAGGCGACCTCCGGCTTGAAATGGGCCGCAGGCTGCACGCGCTCCTCGACCAGCATGGTCGGCGCACCGCCCGTCGTGATGTTGATGACGGCGTCCGAGCGCTGCTTGATGACCTGCAGGAAGGGCGCGAACGCCTCCGGGGCCTGGTCCGGCTTGCCCGTCTGCGGATCGCGGGCGTGCAGATGGACGATCGCTGCGCCTGCCTCGGCGGCCCCGATCGCAGCGTCGGCGATCTCCTCGGGCGTGATCGGCAGGTGGGGCGACATCGAGGGCGTATGGATCGCCCCCGTGACGGCGCATGTGATGATGACTTTGCGGCTGGCCATGGCGTTTCCTCTGGATCGTGATTCAGGTCAGGCGGGCTGGTTTCGCTTATGCGCCTTGAGCGCCGCAAGGCGGCGGTCGCGCCACGCGCTCTTTTCGGCAAGCGCATCCCGGTTCGGCGTGTCGCCCCAGGCGAGCAGGATGCGGGAGACGTTCTCGGCGTCCCAAACGGTCGGGGAGGGCGGATCCGCGCTGACGCGGCGGTAGAAGCCGGTGTAGCGGGCGCAGTAATCCGGGATGCCGCCCGGAGCGTTGAGCTCGATGGTCTCGAACGGGCCGAGGAAGGACCAGCGCAGCCCGAGCCCGTCCTTGATCGTCTTGTCGAGGTCCTGCGGGCTGACGACGCCTTCGCCGACGAGCCGGAACGCCTCGGCCAGCAGCGCGCCCTGCAGGCGGTTCAGCACAAAACCCTCCGCCTCCTTGTGGACGATGATCGGGACCTGCTCGACGGATTCGTAGATGGCCTTGGCGCGCTCGATCGCGGCCGGGTCGGTCCAGGGCGCGCCGCAGAGCTCGACGATGGGCACGAGGTGCGGCGGGTTCACGGGATGCGCAACGAGGCAGCGTGCGCGGCCGGGCAGGTTCTCCGTGAAGGCGGATGCCACGATGGCGGAGGTCGAGGAGGCGAGGATCGTGTCGGGGCGCGTGAGGCGGTCGAGCTCGGCGAAGAGCAGGCGCTTCATCGGCAGCGTCTCGGGACCGTTCTCCTGGACGAGGTCGACGTCGCGCACCGCGTCGCCGAGCGTGGGCGCCACGCTTACGCGCGCGGCCGCTGCCGCCGGATCCGATACGAGCCCGTGCTCCGCCAGATCCTCCAGCCCCTGCCGGACGAGCGCCGGCGCGCTCTGGAGCGTCTCGGGATGGGTGTCGGTCAGCCGGACGTCCCACCCCGCCCGGGCGAAGACGACGGCCCAGGCGCGGCCGATCAGGCCCGATCCGACGATGGCGACGCTCGGCATGATCCCTTGATCCTTCTCAGAGCCACAGCACCTTGCGCCGAAGCGCGAGATCGTCGCGAAGCGCCTTCGACGGCCCGACATGGATCACGCGGCCGCGCTCCAGCGCAACCGTCCTGTCCGACAAGGCGAGGGCGAGGTCCAGATGGTGGTCGACGATCACGATGGAAATCTCGCGCCGGAGCCGATCGAAGCTCTCGAAGAGCTGCTCGACCACGGCCGGAGCGAGGCCCTCGAAGGGCTCGTCGAGCAGGAGCACGCGCACGTCGCCTGACAGCGCCCGGGCGACGGCGACCATCTGCTGCTCGCCGCCGGAGAGGAAATCGGCCGGGGTGTCGAGGCGCTCGCGGATGCGCGGGAAGTAGTCGAAGATCCGCTCGAGGTCCCAGTGAACGCCGTGCCCGGTGATCCGGCGCAGGCGCCCGAGCTCCAGGTTCTGCTTCACGGTCATGCCGGCGAAGAGCCCGCGTCCCTGCGGGACGTAGCCGATCCCGAGCCGGCCGATCCGGGCGGAGGAGAGGCCCGCGAGATCCTGGCCGGCGAGGCGGATCGAGCCCGAGGCCGGCGGCGCGATGCCCATCAGGGTCTTCAGCAGGGTCGACTTCCCGGCGCCGTTGCGGCCGAGCAGCGCCATGATCTCGTGCCGGTGCAGGTCGAACGAGACGTCGGACAGGATGTGGCTCTTGCCGTAGAAGGTGTTCACGCCGGAGACGGCGAGCAGCGTCTCGGGCTCGGCCGCGCTCTCGCGCGGGCGGGCCGCCACGGCGGAAGCGCCCGAGCCGATATAGACCTCCTGCACCTTGGCGCTGGAGCGCGCATCCTCGACCGTCCCGTCCACGAGGACGCGGCCCTCGTTCATCACCGTCACGGCGTCGGCAATCTGGAAGACGCGGTCGATGTCGTGCTCCACCAGCAGCACCGGCAGGTCGGCCGAGATGCGCTTGATGATGTCGCCGATGCGCTGGCGCTCGGCGGCGGAGAGCCCGGCGAGCGGCTCGTCCAGGAGGAGAACGCGCGGCTTCGTGGCGAGCGCCAGGCCCATGTCGAGCAGGCGCTGCCCGCCATAGGAGAGGGTGCCGGCCTCCGCCGTCTCCATGCCGGCGACCCCGAGATAGCGCGCGAGCGCCGCGGTCTCGACCCCGACATCGGTCAGGCCATGCGCCGAGCTCCAGGGATCGAAGCGGCGCGGATGCCGGCCCTGCACCGCGAGACGCAGGTTCTCGCCGACGCTCAGGCCCGGGAACAGATTGGTGATCTGGAAGGAGCGGCCGATCCCGGCCTCGGTGATGCGCTCGGGCGAGAGACCCGCGATCGACCGGCCGGCCAGCATCACGTCGCCGGAATCCGGCTTGTAGAGGCCCGAGATCAGGTTGAAGGCCGTCGTCTTTCCGGCGCCGTTCGGGCCGATCAGGGCGTGCAGGCTGCGGTCGCGCACGCGGATCGTGACGTCCTGCACGGCCTTGAGGCCGCCGAAGCTCTTCGAGATCCCGGCCGCCTCGAGGATGGAGCCGGCCACGTGCTTCTCAGGCAGGAGGAAGGGCGGCAGCGGCTCGTCGGAGAGCGTGCGTCCCGCCATCGCGGCCTCGCCCGCGGGCTTCTTGCGGAACGGGGCGAGCAGGCGTCCGGCGACACCGACGAGACCCGTCGGCGAGAAGACGATGAAGGCGACGAAGAGCAGCCCGAACCAGAACAGCCAATGCGGCGTCCAGATGGACAGGAACTCGCGGAAGAGGATGTAGAACAGGGCCCCGAGCGCCGGCCCGAGGAAGCTTCGCATCCCGCCGATCACCACCATGGCGATCAGCTCGCCCGAGAATGCGACCGAGATCGCATCGGCCGAAGCGAAGCGATGGTTGAAGACCGACAGGATTCCCGCCGTGCCCACGACCGTCGCGGAGACCACGAAGCCCATCAGCTTGTAGCGGTTGGTCGGGTAGCCGATGAAGCGGGCGCGCTGCTCGTTCTCGCGGATCGCGACCAGCACGCTGCCGACGGGCGAGGCGTGGAAGCGCCAGAGCTTGAAGCAGACCACGAAGCCGATCAGGGCGACGACCCAGTAATAGGTCCAGTCGGAGCCGAGATCGAGCCCGAGCAGTTGCGGACGCTTGATGCCGCCGAGCCCGCTCTCTCCCCCGGTCAGGGCCGTCCAGCGATAGGCGATCGCGAACAGCATGGCGGTCAGCGCCAGGGTCAGCAGGGAGAAATAGACGCCGCGGCGGCGCAGGATCAGGGCGCCGAGGAGCGTCGCGGCGATCGCCGTGAGGACGAGGGCGAAGATTGTCGGCAGGACGATCCCGTCCGGGAACCAGTGCAGCTGGCTGAGCGCCGCCGCATAGGCGCCGAGCCCGAACCACGCGCCGTGCCCGAAGGAGACGAGGCCCGTGTGGCCGACCAGGACGTTCAGTCCGAGGCAGGCGATCGCCATGACGACGACGTCGATCGACGAGCGCAGCGGCAGGCCGACGAGATCGAGCGCGAAGGGCAGGACGAGAAGCGAGAGCGCCGCGACGACGAGCGGCCGGATGTCGGAGCGCATCGGCCTACTCGAACCTTTGGATGCGCTCGCCGAGGAGGCCGCGCGGGCGCAGCAGCAGGACGAGCGCCATCAGGAGATACATCGAGGCCTCGCCGGCCGGCGGGAAGAAATAGATCGTGAGCCCGCGCACGACGCCGACCAGCGCCGCGGCCGCGATCACGCCCCAGAAGGATCCGAGGCCGCCGATGACGACGACCACGAAGGCGGCGGTCAGGATCTCGGCCCCCATGGCCGGATGCACGCCGGAAATCGGCGCGAGCAGCACGCCCGCGAGGCCGGCGAGCCCGATCCCGAGCGCGACGACGGCCGTCATGTAGGGCCCGAGTGAGATGCCGAGCGCGCCGACCATCTCCGGGTTCTGCACGCCGGCCCGGACCACCCGGCCGAACGAGGTGCGGTAGACGACCGCCCAGGTGGCCGCGACGGCGGCCAGCGCCACGCCGAAGATCATCAGCCGGTAGCGGGGATAGATGAAGTCGCCGAGGAGCACCTGGCCGCGCAACTCCCGGGGTATAGAGAAGGGCAGGGGCGCGGCCCCGAAGGTCATGCGCAGGCTCTGCTCGATCACCATGGCGAGCCCGAAGGTGAGGAGCAGCGAGAGGATCGGGTCCGACCGGTAGAAGCGCCGGAACAGGAGGCGCTCGACGATCACGCCGATCGCCGCGACCAGGAGCGGCGAGGCCACGAAGGCGCCCGCGAAGCCGATATGCGGCGCGAGCGTCACGGCCAGGTAGGCGCCGATCGCATAGAAGGCGCCGTGCGCCAGGTTCACGATGCCGCCGAGCGAGAAGATCAGCGACAATCCGAGCGCGATGAGCAGGTAATAGGCCCCGACGAGGAGGCCGTTCAGAACCTGTTCGAGAAGAAAGACGATTTGCACTGCGCGTCCTTCACCTCGCCCCGCAGAGCGGGGAGAGGTCGGGTCCGCGGCGACGCGGACCGGGTGAGGGGCATGGCTGGTTCGACATCACGTTGAGGCGTTCCGCCCCTCATCCGGTTGCGCTGACGCGCAACTCGACTTCTCCCCGCCACGTGGCGGGGAGAAGAGACATCGCGTCACGCCGGCATCTTGCACGTGCCGTCCTTCGGCGGGGCGAGCATTTCCAGGTCTCCGCCCGGCTCCGGCACGGTGCCGAGGGGCTCGTAGATGTCCCACTTGTCCTTCATCTTGGCGGCGGGCTTCGCCCGGACCGCGTACATCTCCTGGATCATCTGGTTGTCGTAGGGGCGGAAGTAGCCTTCCCGGCCCTTCAGGATGTCGAACTTGGCGCCCTTGCGCAGGTGTTCGGCGAGCTTCTGGGACTCGGTCGATTTGATCTCGTTGAAGGACTGGGCGACCAGCTTCAGCGAGTTGTAGTCTCCCCAGGCCTGGTTCTCCGGCGGCTTGCCGTATTTCTTCGTGAAGGCTTCGACGAACTTCTTCGACGACGGGTTGTCGACGAGGTGATGCCAGATCAGCGGCCAGATGCCGGAGAAATTGTCCTGGCCGGCGCCCCAGGCGACCGCGGTATCGAAGCCGAAGCCCGTGATGGGCATCTGCAGGCCGTATTCCGCGTATTGCTTGATGAAGTTCGTGATCTGGTTGCCGGCGAGGTTCGAGGCGACGACGTCCGGGCGGGCCTGTCTGATCTTGAGCAGGTAGGGGCTGAAATCGGTCGCGTCCGTCGGGACCAGCTCCTCGCCGATGAAGTTGCCGCCGTTCTCCGAGACGAACTTCTTCGCCACCCGGAAGAGATCGTGCCCGAAGGCGTAGTCCGCCGTCAGCGAATACCACTTCTTGCCCGAGATCATCTTCTCGGACTTGAGGTACTGCCCGACGGCCGTGACCATCATCGAGTTCGCGGCCTCGATGTGGAACATGAAGGGGTTGCAGTTCTGGCCGCGCAGCGCGTCGGAATTCGCGCCGGTATTGATGAAGACGGTCTTCGTCCGCTGCGCCACCTGGCCGATGCCGAGTGCGGTCGCGGACGAGATCTCGCCGATGAGCATCGCGACCTTGTCGCGCTCGATCAGGCGCTCTGCCTTGGCCGAGCCGGTCTGCGGATTGACCGAATCCTCCAGCACGAGCTCGACCTTGCGGCCAAGAATGCCGCCTCCGGCATTCACCTCCTCCGCCGCGAGCTTGACGCCCATCTGCGCATACTCGCCGAGCGGGCCGAGGAAGCCGGTGATCGGGACGAGATGGCCGATGCGGATCACGTCCGACTGGCCATAGGAGATGGCCGGCATGCCGATCCCGGCGAGCGCGCCGGCGCCGGCTGCGCCCTTCAGCAGCGTGCGGCGACTCGGCCTGTCGTATCTCGTCATCGTGTCCCTCCCGAACGCCACGGCTTGTTGCCGTGATCTGTGATCACAGCTAGGCTGGCGTAATTCGACGATCGTGTCGAGTCCGGACGTCACCTTGGTCGCAGCCCTCGCACAGGTCGGACGGCTCGAGCGGATCACGCTCGGCGAGCGCGTCTACGAGGAGCTCCGCGACCTCATCATCGGCGGCGATCTCGCGCCGGGGGACAAGCTGTCCCTGCGGTCGGTCGCCGACACGCTCGGGGTCTCCATCATGCCCGTGCGGGAGGCCGTCTCGCGCCTCGTCGCCGACGAGGCCCTGGAGGTACTTCCCAACCGGGCCGTCACGGTCCCCGTGATGACGGGGAGCAAGTTCCGCGAGCTCACCCGCATCCGGCTCGTGATCGAGTGCTTCGCGGCCGAGCAGGCCGCTCTCAACTGCTCGCCGGCCGAGCTCCGCGTCATCGGGGCCTTCGATGCCGCGTTCCGGCGCGAGGCCCGCAGCGACGAGCCCGACCCCAAGCGCGCCGTGCGGGCCAACAAGGACCTGCATTTCGCCATCTACCGGGCGAGCCGGATGCCGTCGCTGGTCGGCATCATCGAGGGCCTGTGGCTGAAGATCGGACCGGTGCTGAATCTCGACCTTCGGGTTTCGCCCGACCGCCTCGCCCATGGCGGGGCGGAGGCGCATCACGCACGGGCGGTCGCGGCGATCGAGGCGCGCGACGGCCGGGCCGCCCAGGCCGCGATCTCAGCCGATATCGAGGGAGCGGCCGCCTTCATCGAGGCGACCGGACGCCTCGCCCTCTAGGGAGAACGACCAGATGGATCTCGACATTGCGGGACTGCGCGTCCTCGTCACGGCCGGAGCGGGTGGCATAGGGCTCGAGATCGCCCGCGCCTTCGTCCGGGAGGGCGCAAAGGTGCATGTCTGCGACGTCGACCGCGCTGCGCTCGACGCCATGCCGGCGAGCGATCCGGGCGTGACCTGCTCCTACGGCGACGTCGCGGACCGCTCGGACGTGGCGGCTGTCTTCGACGATGCGCTCGCGGCGCTCGGCGGGCTCGACGTGCTGGTGAACAATGCCGGCATCGCCGGCCCGACCGGACGCGTCGAGGAGATCAATCCGGAGGATTGGGACCGCTGCCTCGACATCTGCATCACCGGGCAGTTCAACTGCACAAGGCTCGCGATCCCGCATCTCAAGGCGAGCCGCAACGCCTCCATCGTGAACCTGTCCTCGGCGGCAGGGCGGTTCGGGTTTCCGCTGCGCACGCCCTACGCGGCCGCGAAATGGGCCGTGATCGGGTTCACGAAATCGCTCTCGCGCGAGCTCGGCGAGTTCGGGATCCGGGTGAACGCCGTCCTGCCCGGCATCGTGTCCGGGGACCGGCAGCGCCGCGTGCTGGAGGCCAAGGCGCAGCAGCAGGGCATCTCCTATGCCGAGATGGAGGTGCGGGCCTTCGCCAACGCCTCCATCAAGGAATACGTCACGCCCCAGCAGCTTGCCGACCAGATCGTGTTCCTCTGCTCGCCGCGCGGGCGCACCATCTCCGGCCAGGCGATCTCGGTGGATTCAGACCTGCAGATGCTGGCCTGAGCGGGTCGGGATCGCTCGGCGCGCAGGCACGTTGAATGGGCGTGCAGGAGTGCGCGCATGTTCAGGTTGGCCACGGCGATCGCCCTGTCCATGGTGGCGACGGCAGCTTCCGCCCAGCGCCTCTCGACGACGACCATGACCTGCGGGCAGGCGCGCGACTTCATCGCCGCGCGCGGGGCCGCCGTCCTCGGCACCGGCGGCTACACCTACGATCGCTTCGTTCGTGACCGCAGCTTCTGCGAGCCGACGGAGGTGACGCAGCAGGCCTTCGTGCCGACCCGGGACACGCCCGCCTGCCCGATCGGGTACCGCTGCATCGAGCCGAGCCTGGACGACTGGTTCGATTGAGCCTCGTCACGAAATGGTGTCGTGCGGAAAGCGCGGCCGTATCTTGGCGCAGGACGGGGGCGTCCCACTTCCCCTTTGTGCTCGCCCTGCGGCGTCACGCAAATGGTCGAGGACCGATCACCAATGGCCAGGGGCGGTTCACATCCCTCGCCAGCAAGGAGGAACCGGATGACAGCTCTACACCGCCGCTCGCTTCTCGCCGGGTTTGTCGCCCTGACGGCCACGCCCCTGGTTCGGCCGGCCTTCGCGCAATCGACGGCGCCGAGCGGCCCGTTCAGGCTCGACCCGCTGCCCTATGCCGCCAACAAGAACGAGCCGCATATCGATGCGCAGACGATGGAGATCCATCACGATCGGCATCACGCGGCTTATGTGAACAATCTCAACAACGCCGTGAAGGATCATGCCGAGCTGTCCAAGAAGCCGCTCGAGGAGATCCTGGCGAACCTCAATTCCGTTCCGGAGAACGTGCGCACGGCAATCCGCAACAATGGCGGCGGACATGCGAACCACACGATGTTCTGGGAGGTGATGGGCGGCGCGGGCGGCGAGCCCACGGGCGAGCTGAAGGCCGCCATCGACCGCGACCTCGGCGGCTATGCCAAGCTGGTGGAGGACTTCAACGCCGCCGGCGGCCGGGTGTTCGGCTCGGGCTGGGTGTTCGTGACCGTCGACAAGTCGGGCAAGCTCGGCCTGGTCAGCAAGCCGAACCAGGACACGCCCCTCATGGACGGCCAGCGCGTGCTCCTCGGCAACGACGTGTGGGAGCACGCCTACTACCTGAAATATCAGAACCGCCGGCCGGATTACCTGAAGGCGTGGTGGAACGTCGTGAACTGGCCGAAGGTGGCCGAGCGCTACGCGGCCGCGAAGGCCGGCACGCTCACGATCTGAGCAACGCTTTTCTCCTCTCCCCGCCATGGGTGGGGAGAGGAGGGGCGTCCTTCACCCCAGGACCCGCACCTCGGCCCCGACGCTCGTGCGGTTGTAGAGGTCGATCGCGTCCTGGTTGATCATGCGGATGCAGCCGGACGAGACCGACGTGCCGATCGTCCAGGGCTCCGTGGTGCCGTGGATGCGGTAGAGCGTGTCCTTGTTGCCTTGCCACAGGTAGAGGGCGCGCGCACCGAGCGGATTGCCGGGGCCGCCATTCATGCCGACGCCGCTCTGCAACTGGCTGAGGGACCGGGCGAGCTTCGGGTCGCGCGCGATCATTTCCTTGGGCGGATACCAGTCCGGCCAGGCCTGTTTCGAATTGATCGTCGCGATGCCGGACCAGGAGAAGCCCTGCCGGCCGACGCCGACGCCGTAGCGCACGGCCTGCCCGTTCCCCTGGACGAAGTAGAGGTGCCGTGCGCGGGGATCGACGACGATCGTGCCGGCCGGCTCGCGGCCGCGATACTCCACTCCCCGCCGCAGGAATTCCGGCCGCACCCGCGCATAGTTGAAGGCCGGGACCGGGTAGGGCTCGGAATCGTTCCGGGCATAGATCCGCCGGTAGTCGAAGCCGCCGCTTGCGATCGGCGTGTCGGGCGGCAGGCTCTCGGTCGCGGGCGCCCGGCGCCGTGACCCGTAGGGATACTGCCCGTAGGGGTCGGCCGGCTCGCCCTGGCCCGGTCCCGGTCCGAACGGGTCCCGGATGTAGTAATCCTGCTGGACCTGGGTGTCGTAGAAACTGTCGCGCGGCGGCGAGCGGTAGCGGCCGCGCCCCTGCCAGAGGTCGTCCTCCCCACCATTGAAATAGGGGTCGTCGTAGCGCTGCCGGGACTGCGCCAGGGCCGATGCGCTGCTTCCGGCGAGGGCCGCCCATGCGGCCCCGATTGCGAGAAGCTTGCGCCGTGACAGATCAGGAATGGGCTGCTCGTTGTCCATGCCACGCCTTTACCGCTCCCCGCGCCGCCCCGCCACGAAGTCCTTCCGAGATGGTGAGCGCGCGGTGGCGTCAGGCGAATTCTCTAGGCCGGCAGGTCGGCCCGGACCGCGTTGCGGGGCTGCCCCGGCTTGGTGCGCCCCACCTCCGCCGCAAGCCCCGTAAAGGAGCAATCCTCGCCCCGGGCGGCCCGGGCATTGGCGACCCGGAGCAGGCGGAGGGGGAAGCGGATGGCATCGAGGTTCGCGGCCGAGATCTCGGCCGGACGGGCCGCGTCCTTGGCCAGGCACTGCTCTGCCTCCGCCAGGGCTTTGTCGATCTCGACCTCCGAAAGCAGATTCTTCGCCCGCAACGCGCTCATCAGCGCGGCAATGGCAGCATAAACGCCTTCGAGCTGAAGATTGGCTGTGTTCATCGGCTCCGGTCCTCCTGCGTGAAGCTGAACCGCGCGCCGGCCCTCCACGTTCCACGCCGGCGCCCGATCCGGCCGCCTTGGCCTCCCGTGGCGATCGGATCGCGCGCAAGTCGACGCGCGAGCTAGCGCGGGGGCGTCGTCCGGATGATCAGCCGGGCGAGCGGTGCGCCCGTGAGTACGACCAGGAGCACCCGGATCGCCTGGAGGGCCATGACGAATCCCACGTCGACATTGGAGCCGATCGCGATGATGGCGATGGAGTCGATCCCGCCGGGCGTCGTGGCGAGAAAGGCCGTGAGGGGATCGGTGTGGCGCACCTGGATCAGCAGCCAGGCCGAGACTCCGCCAAGCCCGACCAGGACCAGCGAGCCGGCGATGATTTCCGGGAGCGCGCGCCAGGCCGTGGCAAGGGTCGCACGCGTGAACCGGAGCCCGACGAACCAGCCGACGACCGCATAGGCGAGGGCCAGGAGCGGCCCGGGTATCGTCATGTCGGCGATCCCGGTCGCATGGAGGACGGACCCGAGGAGCATCGGCCCGAGCAGCGCGCCGGCTGGAAGGCGCAAGGCGCGCCCGATCACGGCACCGACGACAGCGATGGCGAGGGTTGCGGCGACCTGCCCGATCTCGCCGAGCATGTCCGCCGGGTGGGCCGCCTGCGGGAGCGAGGGCGCCGCGCCTTCCGGGAGGACGAAGCGCGCCACGACCGATGCGACCACGACCACGCAGACGACGCGCACGTACTGCATCAGGGCGACAAGGCGCGGATCGGCACCGGTCGCATCGGCCATTCCGACCATGGCCGAGGCGCCGCCCGGGGAGGAGCCCCAGGCCGTAACCGATCCGGGCAGCGTGCCGAACCGCCCCAGCAGCCATCCGACCAGGGCCCCGGACAGGATCGTGCTCGCCACGACGAGGAGCATGGCGGGCCAGTCCCGCGCGACAGAGGCGATGATCGCTCCCGTGATGGAATGCGCGATCAGGCATCCGACGATGCTCTGCGCCGCCGTGAAGGCCGGGCGCGGCATCCGGAGGGAGGCCCCGGCAGCCCCGAAGGCGATCCCGGCCACCATGGGGCCGAGAAGCAGGGCTGCGGGCAGGCGGACCGCCTCGAAAGTGGCCCACAGGGTGATTGAAAGGAGGATCAGGCCTACCCATTCCAGACAGGCGCGCAAGCTCGGCCGTGGAACTGCCGGGATGCGCGGCGTTTTCCTTTTGCAGGCCGATCGGCTATGGCCGCCTTCCTGTCCGGAGCTCCTGTCGCCAGATGTATCCGAAGCCCCGTCCGTCACTCTCGCCCAACACCTACGAGTTCGAGTCCTTCCCGCTGGTGAAGCCGACGGGCTTCCGCGAATACGACGCGCGGTGGTGGTTTGGCCACCCCGGCTCCGACAAGGCGCCGGAGCTCAACCTGATGGGCGTCCAGGCCCTCGGGATGGGTCTCGGAACGCTGATCGGCCGCATGGGCGTGAAGCGCGAGATCGTGACGGGGCATGATTTCCGGAGCTACTCCTCCTCGATCAAGTATGCGCTGATCACCGGCCTCATGGCGGCGGGCTGCAAGGTGCACGACATTGGCCTCGCCATGTCGCCGATGGCTTATTTCGCCCAGTTCGCGCTCGATGCGCCGGCGGTGGCGATGGTCACGGCCTCGCATAACGACAACGGCTGGACGGGCGTGAAGATGGGCGCACAGCGCCCCGTCACCTTCGGGCCCGACGAGATGACGCAGCTGAAGGAGATCGTGCTCGCTGCCGATTTCGACCTCGTCGGCGGTGGCTCATACGAATTCGTTGAGAACTTCCCCGACCGCTACGTCGAGGACCTGACCTCGCGCCCCAAGCTCAAGCGCAAGCTCAAGGTGATCGCGGCCTGCGGCAACGGGACGGCCGGTGCCTTCGCGCCCCGCATCCTGGAGGCGCTCGGCTGCGAGGTGGTGCCCCTGAACACCGATCTCGACTTCACCTTCCCCAACTACAATCCGAACCCCGAGGACATGGAGATGCTCCATGCCATGGCGGCCGCCGTGAAGGAGCATGGCGCCGACGTCGCGCTCGGGTTCGATGGCGACGGCGACCGCTGCGGCGTCGTCGACGAGAACGGGGACGAGATCTTCGCCGACAAGATCGGCGCGATGCTCGCGCGCGACCTGACCCGCGTGCACGGTCCCTCGCAATTCGTCGTTGACGTGAAGTCGACCGGGCTGTTCCTGACCGACCCGGTTTTGAAGGAGCTCGGCGCGAAGACCGATTACTGGAAGACCGGACATTCCTACATCAAGCGGCGCGTGAAGGAGCTGAACGCGCTCGCGGGTTTCGAGAAATCCGGCCACTTCTTCTTCAACGCGCCGGTCGGGCGGGGGTACGACGACGGATTGGTGACGGCGATCGCCGTCCTCGACATGCTCGACCACAACCCGGACAAGACCATGTCCCAGCTCTATGCCGAGCTGCCGAAGACCTGGGGTTCTCCGACCATGTCGCCGCATTGCGACGACGAGAAGAAGTACGGCGTCGTCGAGAAGGTCGTGAAGCGCTTCGAAGACATGAAGGCTAAGGGCGAGACCTTCGCCGGGCAGCCGATCCGCGACCTCATCACCGTCAATGGCGTGCGCGTGGTGGCGGAGGACGGCACCTGGGGCCTCGTCCGGGCCTCATCGAACAAGCCGGAACTCGTCGTGGTGGTCGAGAGCCCCGTTTCCGAGGCGCGGCTGCGGGAGATGTTTGCCGCAGTCGATAAGGTGCTGCGGGAGAATCCCGAGGTCGGCGCCTACAACCAGACGATCTGATCTGCCGCAGATCGGCGGCCCCGCCCGGCAAGTGCCCGGTGGGGCGGCCTCAGGTCGAGCTCGGGCAGCCGGATGGCAGCTCGACCCGGGTGTTGTTGCGCACCGGCCAGGGGGTCGATTCCGACAGGTTGATCGTCCCCGAGATCGCCTTCCCGAACATGGGCGTGTAGGGCAGCGATACGTCGACCAGGATGTAATAGCTGCCGTCCGTCTGGAATCCGCTCGGCACCGGGTAGTTCACGTTTTTCGGCTTGGTGGTCGCGCCCGAGCCGCGGGCGCAGCTCCAATCCACCGTCCCGTTGAAGTTCGAGCCGACCTTCGTGACCTTCATTGAGGTCACGGTCATCTTCATCTGCGCCGCATCGAACGGCTGCATGATCACGCTGGCGGCCTTGAAGAACTCGTCGAGCTTGGCCGGGGTCAGGCTCTTCGGGCGCGACGTGAGGTCCGCGAGGCTTCGGGACAGAAGCGTGAGCTTGCGGTCGATGTTCACCCCGAGCGTGACTTCGCTCATCCCGAGCAGCATCGCCACCATCACGGGGAGCACCAGGGCGAACTCGACGGCCGCGACACCCGCAACGGATCTGCGCAGCGCTTCCGCCTTGCCGCGGAGCGCGTCCCATGCCCTTCCGGGCAAGCGCTTCGAGACGTCGATCATTGGTAAGGCTCGGTCATGAAGGCGGACGAAGCCATGATGAGCCGGTTCCCGCTGCGCAGCCCCGTCGAGTAGCCGAAGATGTTCACGTAGACGGGATATTCCATCGCGGCCCGGACGACGCACACCTCGTTGGGGCCAGGCGGGTTGTAGCCGAAGG
The DNA here is from genome assembly GCA_023423995.1 of Pseudomonadota bacterium. Lineage (GTDB taxonomy): Bacteria > Pseudomonadota > Alphaproteobacteria > Rhizobiales > Beijerinckiaceae > Enterovirga. Next base: position 45,488 of record JAFAEL010000098.1, read on the forward strand.
CAGACGTATCGAAGGCGCCGTTCTTGATCGGCACGGCAAGGCTCGCGGTGGCGAAGCTCGAGGCCTTCTGGATGTCGACGCGCACCAGCTGGTTGCAGTTGAACACGGCGGTGACGTTCGCGCAGACGAGTTCCTTGAACTTGGCCAGGGCTTGCGCCTGCGTCATGCTGGTGGCGCCTTGCTGGAATCCGCCCGTGTAGATCTGCCTGGCGGCATTGGCGACGGCCGTCTCGAGCACCTGCGTCGACCAGAAGGTGAGCGCGACTTCGAGGATTCCGAACAGGAGGCCGAAGAAGAAGGGCGCGATCAGCCCGAATTCGACCGCGAGCGCGCCCGTATCCGCCCGCCGGAAGCGGCGAAGCAGGCCGGATCGTCCGGCTTTCGCGTCAGCCGGGCTGCGCCGAAACAGGCTCAGCGACATGGAATGGCTGCTCCAGGATGCCGGCCGGATAGCCGGTGCACGCCAGAGCTAGCCCATAATGATTGCAGGTTCGTTGAGCCGATCCCGCACTGCCGGTGCCGCAGCGCCCTTCGGGAGCGCCCTAGCGGGTGCCGACGAAGGCGGAGTTCTGTTCGACCTGGCCCTTCGTCTCCGCGAAGTACCCGCCGGCATCGCCGAGGGCCACGGAGGGTTGGCAGACCGGGGTGCAGGAATAGGTCTGGCGCTCCAGCCCGCGCTGGACGGTGACGGTCGAGTCCGTCGGCGCGGTCACGCTGACCATGGATTCGCCGATGATGCTGCCGCTGGAATCGAGCGCGATGAAGTTCGTCACGCCGAAGCTCTTGCCGGTCAGCACGACGACGCCGTTCTTCTGGATCGCGATATCCGCGACGCCCGGGTTCCCGATGACCACCGTCTGGGCCTTCTCGGGCAGCTTGATCACCTTCGCGCGATTCACCGCGACGGAGAGTTCGTCCCGCGCGATCGGAACGGCGGGCCTGATCGGTTCGACGGGCCGGACGCTTGCGACATTGCGGTCCTCGACAGCGGATACGGCCGCGAGCGGGATCGTCTTGACGCCCTCCCGAGCAAAGGACGGCCCCGCCAGAGACAGAGCTGCCATCGCGCAAGGCAGCGATACCAGCATCCACGTTCTCGTGCCCATCGCGGCTACCACGCACTCCAGATGGCGGCGACAATGGTGCGCAATGGTGAACATAATGTTGAGGAAGTGGAACGGTCTTGGGCCGTTGCCGCCGAATTCGCGCGCGTATGCTGATGGTTCGAAGAGATAACCTCTTGTTCTCCGAATTATGTATCGTGGTCCTAGAAGTCAGGCCTTCGCGGCAAGTAGCCAGCAGAATCTTGATGCAGTATTAGCCATTTTGTAGCCGCGGGCCTGGGTCGCGCGATCGTTTTAACTATGTCGAAACGGGCTCGAATTAGGGTCTTGCCGTTCCGAGTGCCCCTTGAAAGGCCGGCGGACGGAAGGGCGACGAGGACAGGAGCGATCGCATGTCAAACATCTTCAATCGTTTTATCCGGGATGAGTCCGGGGCTACCGCAATCGAGTACGGCCTTATCGCCGCGCTGATCGCCGTCGTGATCATCGGCGCGCTGAACCTGATCGGCACGAACCTCAACACCGCCTTCAATACGATCGGGACGAGCCTCGGGACCCGCTAAGGGACAAGAGCGTCGACCTTCCTGGGCTCCGGCCGTGCCGGAGCCCGAATATTTTTTGCTATCGAAGCTGCGATGACGAGCCTCGCCGAGATCGCCGTTCTGGGAGTCTTTCCCGTTCTGATGGCCTATGCGGCCGCGAGCGATCTCCTCACCATGACGATCCCGAACAGGTTGACGCTCGCCCTGGTGGCGGGCTTCGCCGTGCTGGCCGTGATCAGCGGGCTCGCAGCCCAGACGATTCTCCTCCACGTGCTCGCGGGAGGCGTCGTGTTGGCCGTGACCTTCGCCTTGTTCGCCTTCGGCTGGATCGGCGGAGGGGATGCGAAGCTCGCGGCCGCGACGGCGCTCTGGTTCGGCTTCACGCCTCTCGTCGACTACCTGTTCATCGCGGCGGTCGGCGGCGGCTTGCTGACGCTGGCGATCCTGGCGCTTCGCTTCTTCCCGCTTCCGCGCTTCGCGCTTGGCTGGACATGGCTGTCCCGCATGCACGACCGCAACGCCGGGGTGCCCTATGGCATCGCGTTGGCGGCCGCAGCCCTCCTGGTCTATCCGCAATCGGAGATCTGGACCGCCATTCTCGCGAACTGATCCGTGCAGAAGAGTGCGGCAGACAGCATCAGCTTTCGCTTTTTTTGGTCGATCGACTTCGGCTTTTCGGTCGCTCCTTCACCGCCGGAAGTTATCCTGAGTGGAGTGTTAATCCGGCGACTTTCCGGCAGATCTGATTAACCATGTTTTGACGATTCCCGACGCAGGATCGGCTCGACCGATTGTTGCGTCCGGAAGCTCGTCCATGAAGCCCGCCCGCCTCCTCGTACTTGTCACGGCACTTGGCGCGGCCGGCGTCGCGGCGATGATCATGATGCGCTCGAACGCGCCGGGGCCCGTGGTCGTCGAAACGACGACCGTTCCTTCGAGAGCGATCGACGTTCTTGTGGCTGCGAACGATCTGCCCGTCGGGCAGGTCCTGAAGCCGGCGGACATGCGGTGGCAGCCCTGGCCGGCCGACTTGGCCCCGGCGGCCGCGCTGACGCGGGAAAACGCGCCGAACGCCGCGACGGAGTTCGAGGGAGCGCTCGTCCGCACCAGCTTCCTCGGCGGCGAGCCGATCCGGCGCGAGAAGCTCGTGAAGGCCGACGGATCGGGCTTCATGTCGGCCATCCTGCCCTCCGGGATGCGGGCGCTGGCGATCTCGATCGACACGCGGGGCGCCACCTCCGCCGGCGGCTTCGTCCTTCCGAACGATCGCGTCGATGTTCTCCGCATATACCGCGACGAGGAAGCTTCGAAGGCCGGCGGCAGCGACGTCCAGGTGGCCGAGACCATTCTGTCGAACATCCGCGTCCTGGCCATCGGTCAGAACGTCCAGGAGCGCCAGGGGGAGCAGGTCGTGACGGGCGAGACGGCAACGCTCGAGCTGTCGCCGAGCCAGGCCGAAACGCTGGCGCTGGCACAGCGCACCGGGCAGCTCTCCCTCGCGCTCCGGAGCCTTGCCGACGCGAAACAGGTCGCCAGCCGCGACGACCGTGCCGAGCAGAACTTGACCGTGATCCGCGCTGGCGTGGCGCGCTCCGCCCCCAAGCCGCACTGATCAGATGCGTATTGCGAAGGCCCACTCGATGATGACGAGCAAGTCACTCACGGCGTCGCTGCGGCGTGTGGCCCTGGCCGCCGCGCTGGTGGCGAGCGTGGGCGCGCCCTCCATTGCCGCCGAACCGGGCTACGGCAACGGCGGCCATGCCGGGGGAGGGGCCCTCGAACTCGGCTCCGGGGCAGCCCGCCGCCTCGACCTGTCGATCGGCCGGTCGGTCATCGTCGAACTCGCCCGCGATGCGAAGGAAGTTTTCGTCGCCAATCCGGCGGTGGCGAATGCGGTCGTGCGCTCGACCCGAAAGCTCTTCCTGCTCGGCGTTGCCAACGGCTCGACCTCCGTCTTCATCATGGACGCCGAGGGGCGGCAGATCGCGAGCCTGGAGGTGAATGTCGGGCGGGACCTCAACGTCCTGCGCCAGACGCTGCGGACGACGATCCCCAAGGGGCAGATCGAGGTGAAGCCCGCGGGCGACTCCATCCTGCTCACCGGGACGGTCAACTCGGCCGGGGATGCCCAGCAGGCGGTCGACATCGCAAAGGCTTTCGTCGGCCAGGCCGGTGGCGGAGGTGCCGGGGGCGGCGGAACGAATGCCGCGGCGGGGTTCTCTGGAGCCGTCATCAACGCGCTGACGATCGTCGGCCGCGACCAGGTCATGCTCAAGGTGAGCGTGGTCGAGATGGCCCGCTCTGTCGTGAAGCAACTGGGCGTGAACGTTTCGGGCAACTGGAACCTGGTGAATGTCTTTGCGACCGCGGCCGGGGGATACTCTCCCGGGATCGCGGCCGCGAATACGTTGATCAGCGGGATTGCCGGAACCGCGGGCCCCAATGGCGGCACGCTGGGCGGTACGGCCTCGTTCGGGAACGGCAATTCCAGCATCTCGGGGACACTCTCCGCGCTCGAGCGGGCCGGCGTATCGCGCGTCCTCGCGGAGCCGACCCTCGTTGCGATCTCCGGCGAGTCCGCGAGTTTCCTCGTCGGCGGCGAGATTCCGATCGTGATCAACACCTGCGGATCCGGCGGCACTGTGACGGGCTGTACTCCGACCGTGACCTACAAGCCGTACGGTATTTCGCTGGCCTTTACTCCGATCGTCCTGTCGGAGGGGCGCATCAGCCTGCGGGTCTCGACCGAGGTCAGCGAGATCGACCGGGAGAACCGTGATGCCCTGACGGGTTCGCCGGGCTTCCGCACGCGCAGAACGGCGACCAGCATCGAGCTTCCGTCCGGGGGCACCATCATGTCGGCCGGCCTGATCAGCGTGCAGTCGAGCCAGACGATCTCAGGCGTGCCCGGTCTCATCAACCTGCCGATCCTCGGGACGCTGTTCCGCTCGCGCGACTTCCAGCGCCGCGAGACGGAACTGATGATCATGGTGACGCCCTACATCGCCAAGCCGATGGAAGCCGCGCAGGTGAAGCGCCCGGATGACGGCTTCGTCGATTCCAACGACCCCGACACCGTGTTCCTCGGCCGCATCAACAAGCTCTACGGCGTGGCGGGAGCCGGATCGGCGCCCGCCCAGCTTCGCTCCGGGCGGTTCGGCTTCATCACGGACTGACGCAGACCCCTCCACGAGCCGCGGCCGCACAGAACACGAGAGCACAAAGATGGCTGACATTCGCAACCTCGGCCGCTGCGGCAGCCTTGTCGCCGCGCTCGGGGTCCTGTCCGCGGCCCTGGCGGGGTGCCAGGCGAGCCGGGAGGTTACGGGCGCGATCCAACCGGTGGATGTCCGGGACCGCCACCCGATCGTGCTGGCAAACGCTCCGCGCGTGCTCGACATCTTCGTCGATGCCCCGCGTGGCTTCGGCGAGCGGGAGCGGGCGGACCTTTCGGCCTTCATCGCGGAGTACCGGCGCCATGGCCAGGGTGCGCTGATCGTGCAGGTCCCGGTCGGGACGGAAAATGCGGCTGCGACCCGGGCGGCGGTCGAGCGCATCCGCAGCGCCGCCGGCGGTCGCGTGGCGATCTCCCGCTACAGCCCGGCCGATCCGCGTCTCGCCTCGCCCGTGCGTCTCAGCTTCAGCCGTCTCCAGGCGAAGGTCGGGTCGACCTGCGGGCTTTGGCCAGAGGATCTCGGCGTGTCGAACGCGGAGTTCTCCTTCGAGAACCGGCAGTATCATAATTTCGGCTGCGCGACGCAGTCGAACTTCGCCGCGCAGGTCGCCGATCCGGTCGATCTCGTCCGCGGCAGGCAGGCGACGCCGCCCGATACCGGCCGGCGCATGTTCAACATCGACCGGCTTCGCCAGGGCCAGGATCCCTCGACCCAGTACAAGGAGCAGGGCACGAGCGTCCGTCAGGGGATCTCCGAATGAGCAACGAGATCGCAGCGCCCGGCGCGGGCGACACGCAAGACCGGATGATCGCCCCGCTTCCGCGGGTGACCATCCAGGCCTTCTGCGAAACGGGGGCCGTAGCGGATGCGATCACGGAGGCCACGGGCGATCGCCGGATGCAGAAGGCGCATCTGAAGGTCCAGATGGGCGGCGCTGCCGCCGCCGTCGAAGCCTACAGGCACAATCCGACGCCGAACGTCATCGTGCTCGAGTTCCAGGGCGACCGGTCGGGAATCCTCACGTCGCTCGACCAGTTGTCGACGGTCTGCGACGCCGGCACCAAGGTTCTCCTGATCGGCCACGTCAACGACGTGATCCTCTATCGCGAGTTGATGCGGCGGGGAGTCAGCGAATACCTCATCGCCCCGATCGATGTGCTCGACTTCATCCGGGCGATGTCGGAACTGTTCTCGACGCCGGGGGCGGAGCCGCTCGGCCGGACCGTTGCGGTCGCTGGTGCCAAGGGCGGCGTCGGGGCGTCGACGATCGCTCACAACATCGCCTGGGCGGTTGCCAAGACCCTGTCGACTCAGACCGTGATCGTCGACCTGGACATCGCGTTCGGGACGGCCGGGCTCGACTTCAACCAGGATCCGCCCCAGGGCGTCTCGGAGGCGGTCTTCGCGCCCGACAGGCTGGACGCAAATCTCGTCGACCGCCTTCTGTCGAAATGCAGCGACAATCTCAGCCTGCTCGCCGCGCCGGCGATGCTGGACCGGACGACGGACCTGACCGAGACGGCCGTCGACGGGCTCATCGACATCCTGCGCGGCTCCGTGCCCACGATCGTGCTCGACATGCCGCATACCTGGACGGCCTGGGCGAAGCGGCTCCTCGTCTCGTCGGACGAGATCGTGCTGGTGGCGACGCCGGATCTCGCCTCGCTCCGCAACGTCAAGAACCTCTACGATCTGTTCCGCGCGGCGCGCCCGAACGACGCCAAGCCGCGCGTCATCCTCAACCAGGTCGGGCTGCCGAAGCGGCCCGAGATCGCGGCTGCCGATTTCGCAAAGGCCATCGGGGCGGATCTGGCCGCCGTGATACCCTTCGACGCTGCGCTGTTCGGGACGGCGGCGAATAACGGCCAGATGATCGCGGAGGTCCAGCCCTCCGGGAAATGTGCCGAGATCTTCGCCGGGCTCGCGGCCAGCATCACGGGTCGGATCGAGCCCAAGCGGTCCCGGTCGGGCCTCCTGGACCCGTTCATCTCGAAGCTCGCCCGCCTCAAGGCGTCGTGAGCGGCGCGGAGTAAAGTCGAATGTTCGGGAAACGATCCACGACGAGCACACCGGCTGCGGTTCCGGTTGCGCGGCCGGGGTCGCGCGAGGTGATGGCGCCGCCACCCGTCCCGGTGCTCCCTGAGCCGGACGTGGTGCAGCGCCCGGTCGAGATCCCGGTGGCATCACACGTCTCCGAGATCCGCAAGTCGGACGAATACTACCAGACGAAGAGCATGATCTTCGGCGCGCTGATCGAGGCCATCGATCTCGCGCAGTTGTCCCGCCTCGACCAGGAATCGGCGCGGGACGAGATCCGCGACATCGTCAACGAGATCATCGCGCTCAAGAACGTCGTGATGTCGATCGCCGAGCAGGAGGAACTGCTCGACGACATCTGCAACGACGTGCTCGGCTACGGCCCGCTCGAGCCGCTGCTGGCGCGCGACGACATCGCCGACATCATGGTCAACGGTGCGAACAAGACCTACATCGAGGTCGGCGGCAAGATTCAGCTGACCAATGTCCGCTTCCGCGACAACCAGCAGCTGATGAACATCTGCCAGCGGATCGTCAGCCAGGTCGGCCGGCGCGTGGACGAGAGCTCCCCGATCAGCGACGCGCGCCTTCCCGACGGATCCCGCGTCAACGTCATCGGGCCGCCGCTCGCGATCGACGGCCCCTCGCTCACCATCCGCAAGTTCAAGAAGGACAAGCTCACTCTCGACCAGCTTGTACGGTTCGGGGCGATCTCGCCGGAGGGCGCGCGCATCCTGGAGATCATCGGCCGGGTGCGCTGCAATGTCGTCATCTCGGGCGGCACGGGCTCGGGGAAGACGACGCTCCTCAACTGCCTGACCCGCTACATCGACCCGGACGAGCGCGTCATCACCTGCGAGGACGCGGCCGAATTGCAGCTCCAGCAGCCGCATGTCGTCCGGCTCGAGACGCGCCCGCCGAACCTGGAAGGGCAGGGCCAGGTCACGATGCGCGACCTCGTCCGCAACTGCCTTCGTATGCGGCCGGAACGCATCATCGTGGGCGAGGTGCGCGGACCGGAGGCCTTCGACCTCCTGCAGGCGATGAATACCGGCCACGACGGGTCGATGGGCACGGTCCACTCGAACTCGCCGCGCGAGTGCCTGTCGCGTGTCGAATCGTTGATCACGATGGGCGGCTTCTCGCTGCCCTCCCGCACGATCAAGGAGATGATCGCGACGTCCATCGACGTCATCATCCAGGCCGCGCGCCTGCGTGACGGCTCGCGCCGCATCACCCACATCACCGAGGTGGTCGGGATGGAGGGTGACGTGATCACCACGCAGGACATCGTCGTCTACGACATCCAGGGAGAGGACGCGACGGGCCGGCTCATCGGCCGGCACCGTTCCACCGGGATCGGTCGTCCGAAGTTCTGGGAGCGCGCGCGCTATTTCGGCGAGGAAGGAAACCTCGCGACGGCGCTCGACTCGATGGAAGCGACGGAGCAGGCGGCGTGACCGGCAGGGCGTCCGGGATCATCGAGGGATACGCCCCGTGGATATGAGCATCCTGGCGGCGATCGGGCTCGCGGCGATCGCGGCGGGCGGGCTCGCCTATGTCTTCCTCTATCCCGTCCTGTCCGGGGAGGCGCGGGCGGAGAAGCGCACGCGCGCTCTCGTCGGGAAGACCGAGCGGCGCGTCGAGAAGGTCGGCCGTGGCGGCGACCGGCGCGAGCAGATCGCGCAAAGCCTGAAGGAGATGGAGGAGCGCGAGAAGAACCGGAACAAGGTCACGCTCGAGCAGCGCATCGCGCAGGCAGGGCTCACCTGGACGAAGGGCCGGTTCTACATGATGAGCGCGGCCGCGGCCGCCGCGCTCGGGCTCACTCTCCTGTCCTTGACCGGTTCACCCATCATGGGCGCCGCGGGTGCGTTCGTCGGGGGTCTTGGCCTTCCGCGCTGGGCTCTCGGCTTCATGAAGAAGCGGCGCCTCAACAAGTATCTCGAGGAATTGCCGAATGCGATCGACGTGATCGTGCGCGGCATCCGCTCGGGCCTGCCGCTCGGCGACTGCCTGCGGATCATCGCGAGCGAGGCGCAGGAGCCTGTGCGGTCCGAGTTCCGCTACATCGTGGAACAGCAGACCCTCGGCCTCTCCATCGGGGAGGCGGTCGGGAAGCTCTATGAGCGCGTGCCGGTGGCCGAATCCAACTTCTTCGCCATCGTGATCGGCATCCAGCAGAAATCGGGCGGCAACCTGGCCGAGACGCTCGGTAACCTGTCGCGGGTCCTGCGCGAGCGGCGCAAGATGAAGCAGAAGATCATCGCGATGAGCACGGAGGCGAAGGCCTCGGCGGCCATCATCGCTGCTCTGCCCTTCGTGGTCGCGACGCTGACCTACATCACGAGCCCGACCTATATCGAGCTGCTCTGGCTGACCCTGACCGGCAAGCTGATGCTCTGCGTCTCGGCTGTCTGGATGACCTTCGGCATCCTCGTGATGCGCAAGATGATCAACTTCGACTTCTAAGGGAGGAGAGCGTGTTCCAGTTCCTCCTCGCGAAGCTCTCCGAGCCGCACGTCATCGCCGCGCTTCTGGCCGCCTTTGCGGCCGGCGCCACCGTCATCACGCTGGCCATGCCCCTGGTCGAGGGGAATACGCTCAACAAGCGCATGAAAGCCGTCGCCGACGAGCGCGAGCGTATCCGTGCCCGCGAGCGCGAGCGCATGATGAAGGGCCAGCAGAAAATCTCGCTGCGCCAAGAGCCAAAGGCGTACATGAAGCAGATCGTCGATCGCTTCAAGTTGAGCGATTGGCTAGGGACGGAGACCGCGAAAGATAAGTTGGTCAAGGCTGGCTTCCGTGGGCAGCAGGCGGAAGTGACGTTCCTGTTTTTCAGGCTCGTTGCTCCGATCGGCTTCCTGTTGGTCTCGCTTTTTTATCTGTTCGTCGTCAATGATTTTGGGCTCCCTGTCCTGATGCGGATCGCGATCGCGATCGGTGCGACCTTCGCGGGCATCAAGAGCCCGGAGATCTTCCTCTCGAACGCGACCGCGAAGCGCCAGCAATCGATCCGGCGCGCCTGGCCGGACGCTCTCGACCTGCTGCTCATCTGCGTCGAGGCCGGCATGTCGATCGAGCAGGCTTTCCGGCGGGTGAGCCAGGAGGTCGGCACGCAATCGGTCGCGCTCGCGGAAGAACTGACGCTCACGACCGCGGAGCTCTCGTACCTGCAGGAGCGCCGGGTCGCCTACGAGAACCTGGCGCATCGGACGGGGCTCGATACCGTCAAGTCCGTCACGACCGCGCTCATCCAGGCAGAGCGCTACGGCACCCCGCTCGGTACGGCCTTGCGCGTGCTCGCCCAGGAAAGCCGGGACCAGCGGATGTCGGACGCCGAGAAGAAGGCCGCCGCTCTGCCGCCGAAGCTGACCGTCCCGATGATCCTGTTCTTCCTTCCGGTGCTCTTCGTCGTCATCATGACGCCGGCGCTCATCCAGGTGTTTGGCTGGCGGTGACAGCGGCGACGGGGGCGCGCCGGCGCGCCTCCGACGAGAGGTTCCAGACGATGCCCCCGATGATCAGCGCCGCCCCGGCGAAGACGAAGGGGTCGAGCTGCTCTCCGTAGAAGTACCATCCGACGACGGCGATCATCGGAATGCGCAGGAAGTCGAGCGGCATCACGACGAGCGCATCGCCGTACCGGTAGGCCTGCGTGAGGCAGAGATGCGCGCCCAGGCCCCCGAAGGAGAGCATCGCGGCGCCGATGATCTGGGGCATCTCCATCCTGGCCACGAATCCCATGTCGATCAGCCCCAGGCTGAGAGGCAGCTGCAGGAGGTTCATCCAGAACAGGATCGTGAAGGTCGAGACCTGGCGCGTGAGAGCCTTGGTGGCGACCGCCACGCTGGCAAACAGGATCGCCGCCCCCAGCATGACCAAGGCGGCCGGCTGGAACGACTCGTGCCCGGGCCGCAGGATCACCAGCACACCGGCGAGCCCGAGGACGATCGCGCCGGCTCGGCTCCAGCTCATCCGCTCGCCGAGCAGCGGGACCGCCAATGCGGCGAGCCAGATCGGAGCCGTGAATTCCAGCGCGAACACGGTCGCGAGCGGCAGCACGGCGACGGCGTAGTTCCAGCCATACTGCCCGGCATAATGGGCGAGGTTGCGGACGACGTGGAGGCCCAAGGGGCCGGGGCGGAGCTTCGTCCTGAGCGCCGGCCGTGCCGCCAAGGCCGCAAGCAGGATGAGGAGCCCGCCCGCGTTACGGGTGGTCAGGATCTCGAATGCGCCGAGGCGAGCCGCCAGAAGCCTGACCGCGATCGCCGTGGCGGAGAAGCACAACACCGCCCCCGTCATCCAGGCGAGGACGAGGAAGATGCTGCGCCGGGTCAATGAGACGGCCTCTCACCCCCGTTGCCGCCTGCAAGGAACAGCCTGTAGGCCGGGTTCTCCGTCTCGTCCGTGAACGGGTAGCCGAGCTCGTCCAAGGTCTTCGCGAACTCGGCCCGCTGCCCCTCGGGGACCTGTATTCCGGCCAGGACCCGGCCGAAATCAGCGCCATGGTTGCGGTAGTGGAAGAGCGTGATGTTCCAGTCGGGCTTGAGGCTTTCCAGGAAGCGCAGGAGCGCGCCGGGCCGCTCGGGGAACTGGAAGCGGTAGAGCACCTCGTCGGGCAGCCCGTCCACCCGGCCGCCGACCATGTAGCGGACGTGCAGCTTCGCCATCTCGTTGTCGCTCATGTCGACGACGGGAAAGCCTTCGCCCCGCAGGAGGTCGATGATCTGCCGCTTCTCGCGCCCGCCATCCCTGAGTTCGACGCCGACGAAGATGTGCGCCGCCTCGGCATCGGCATAGCGGTAGTTGAACTCCGTGACGGAGCGGTTTCCGAGGAGCTGGATGAAGCGACGGTAGCTTCCCGGCCGCTCCGGGATCGTGACGGCGATCAGGCCCTCCCGGCCCTCGCCGATCTCGGCCCGCTCGGCCACGTGCCGCAGCCGGTCGAAATTGAGGTTCGCGCCGGAATTGATGGCCACGAGGGCTCCAGGGCCGCTCCTCTCGCCACGCTCCGCATAGGCCTTCAGCCCCGCAAGGGCGAGCGCGCCGGCCGGCTCCGCGATCGCGCGCGTGTCGTCGAAGATGTCCTTCATGGCGGCGCAGATCGCGTCGGTATCGACCGTGATCACCTCGTCGAGGAGTTCGCGGCAGAGCCGGAACGTCTCTTCCCCGACCTGCCGCACCGCGACCCCGTCCGCGAACAGCCCCACGCGGTTCAGGATGACACGGTCGCCGGCCTCGATGGCGGCCTTCATGGAGGCTGCGTCGTCCGGCTCGACGCCGATGATGCGGGTCTCCGGCCGGAGGAAGCGAACGATCGCCGCGACGCCCGCCGCGAGGCCGCCCCCTCCGATCGGCACGAACACGGCCTCGATCGGGTCCGAATGCTGGCGCAGGATCTCCAGCCCGACCGTCCCCTGGCCCGCGATGACAGCCGGATCGTCGAAGGGATGGATGAAGACGGCGCCCGCCTCCGCCTCGAGCCGCCGGGCATGCGCATAGGCCTCGTCGAAGGCCTCGCCATGCAGGACGACATCGCCGCCGCGTGCGCGAACCGCCTCGACCTTGATGTCCGGCGTGGTGGTCGGCATCACGATCGTCGCCTTGATGCCCCGTCGCGCGGCCGCCAGCGCCACCCCCTGGGCGTGGTTGCCGGCCGAGGCGCAGATCACACCACCCGCCAGCGCCTCCGCGGACATGCTCGCGATCTTGTTGTAGGCGCCGCGGATCTTGAAGGAGAACACCGGCTGGAGATCCTCCCGCTTCAGGAGCACCGGCGCGCCGATGCGGCGCGCGAGGCGCGGCATGGGATCAAGCGGGCTCTCGACCGCGACGTCGTAGACCCGCGCGGTCAGGATCATCCGAACTGTGTCGTGCATTGGCGGGTTCTGGTGCAATCGGAGCCGGCCGGCAAGCGGCTCCCTAGACGCAGAGCAGGAGCAGGGACATCGCCAGTCTCAGGGCCCATCTTGCAGCATGGCTGCTGCGCAAGCTGGTCAAGCCGCGCACCCGTCGGCCGCTCGATATCGGGCGGCTGCGCGGCTGGACGGGCTGGATGGAGACTGCGCCGCCCCGAGGGACGGCGGTCAGGCCCGCCCGCCTCGGCGGCGTGCCCGGGGAGTGGCTCGAACCGCAGAACCCCGTCGCGCATCTCCTCTACCTCCATGGCGGCGCCTATGTGCTCGGCTCCCCGGCGACCCATCGCCTGCTGGCCGGCTCATTCTGCCGGCACGGCTTCCGGGTTTTCGTGCCGGATTACCGGCTCGCGCCCGAGCATGGGTTTCCGGCTGCGCTGGATGATTGCGAAGCGGCCTATCGTGGTTTGCTGGCGCAGGAAGGGATCGACCCGGGCAGGATCGCGGTCGCCGGCGAATCCGCCGGGGGAGGGCTCACGCTGTCGCTCCTCGTGCGGCTCCGGGACGGCGGCGTTCCGCTTCCAGCCGCGGCTGCTCTCTTCTCGCCCTGGACGGATCTCGCGATCACCGGGCATTCGGTCGAGACGAACAACCGGGCCGAGGGTCTCTTCTTCAACGACAATCTTCGGCCTGTCGCGGAGCTGTATCTGGCCGGCGCCGACCCCATGACCCCGCTCGCCTCGCCGCTCTATGCCGACCTCACTGGGCTGCCGCCGCTCCTTGTCCATGTGGGCGAGCGGGAGCTCCTCCTCGACGACGCCGTCCGCCTCGTCGAGCGGGCCGCGGCGGCGGGGAACGAAGTCGCTTTCGAGCGGTGGCCGGTCGTGCCGCATGGCTGGCAACTTCTCCAAGGCATCGTTCCGGAGGCGGCACGGTCTGTTGCGGAGGCGGCCGCCTTCCTCCACGCTCGCATCCGGAACCGCGCGGCGGCGCCCGGACGACAATCCAGGCGCGTGCCGGCCTGAGTGAGCCGACGTTTGACCCACCCGATCGAGATCCTGGTCGATGCCGATGCCTGCCCCGTGAAGGACGAGGTGTTCCGCGTCGGGGCGAGGCATGGCGTGAAGACCTATGTGGTCTCCAACTCCTTCATGATGCTGCCCCGCGATCCCCTGATCGAGCGTGTCGTGGTCGGCTCCGGCCTGGATGTCGCCGACGATTGGATCGCCGAGCGCGCGGAGCGGGGAAAGATCGTCGTGACGGCGGATATCCCGCTCGCCCACCGGGCCGTGAAGGCCGGCGCCGACGTGATCGCGCCGAACGGCCGGGCCTATACGGAATCCACCATCGGCGCGGCGCTCGCCACCCGGAACCTGATGACCGAGCTGCGCGAGGCCGGCGCGGTGACGAGCGGCCCTCGGCCGTTCTCGAAGGGCGATCGCTCCGCCTTTCTCCAGGCCCTGGACCTTGCGATCGTTCGCCTGAAGCGGGCTGGATTCGGCGTGGCGTGAGCTTCTGCCGCGCGGCGGATGGTTCGATTTCGAACAACGCGAGGTTGACGCTTTCTGAACGGGCCGTTTAGCTTCTGTTCATCTGCGACGCAGGGCCGGACATGCCGTCTGGCACCACGGCGAAGACGATTGATGAGAGTTTACGGCTACTTACGAGCCACATGCCAGGGCAGCGGAGCGCCTGCCGAGCCTATCGAGCGGCAGCGCGATGCGGTCGTGCGCTATGCCGAGGTGAACGGTCTGCAGGTGGCCGAGGTGATGGTGGAGGCTCCGCGCCCCGCATCGCTGCCCCTGGAACGCCGCGAGCTTGGATCGCGCTTGTTGCGGCTTCTCGCACCCGGGGATGCGGTCATAACACCTGGTCTCGACAGCATGTTCCCGTCGGCGCGGCACGCACTCGCGACCCTTGGCGCGCTCAGGGAGGAGCGCATCGCCCTGCACATGATCGAACTCGGCTGCGACATCTGCGGGGAGGCGATGGCACGCCTCGTCGTGGGCCTCCTGGGCAGCCTCTCGCGCAGCGAACGGGGTGTCGAGGTAGAGGAAAGCCGAGCCATGAAGCGGCACCTCGCGTCGCAGGGGCCGTACCGCGGGGAGGTGGTTCCGTTCGGCTTCGACGCCGTGAAGGGGCACTTGGTGCCCAAGCCGGACGAGTACGATCTCCTGCGCCGGATGATCGGCATGCGGAACGAGGGATTTGGTTTCCGGCTCATCGCCCGTGAGGTCGGGCTCGCTGAAAGCCGGGTTCGGGCGATCTTCGCCCGGACGGACAGCCTTTTCGGCCCGCCTTGCGGCCTCGGGCAAGCATTGCGCCAAGAAGGCTACGCCTCCTCCCGCGGCCAGCTGCGTTCATACTCCCTTAACCAAGCCGGTCGAGCTTGGCCGCATCGCAACGCCAGGGAGAACTGATGCCGGCACAATGGCTGCGGCAGCCGAATCGCATTCGCGCGGGCATGTTCCATCCGCTCACTCTGCTGGCCGCGGCATTCGTCCTGCTCTGGGCGGTGGTCTTGCAGCCGGTCTGGGAGACGTCCCGCGAGCGGAACGATCCGTCGAACGGTCCTCCCGCGCTCGCCCTCGGGGCAACGCAACCGACCTGAACAGGTCCGCTCCACCCGCGAGCGGATTTCCACGCCTCCAGACACCTCCAACTTGGGAGAGATGAATTGATCCCCCTCCGCCTGCCCGCATTGCTAGCGCTCGCACTTGCCGCGGGCACCCCGGCCCTGGCCGCCACCGGGCAGCCGCAGTTGCTGACCGAATCAGGGGCATGGCAGGCCTACAAGTCGGCCTCGGGCGGCGCGGGCTCCTGCTACATCCTGTCGTCCCCGACGCAGCGGCTTCCTGCGGGCCTGAAGCGCGGCCCCGCCTATCTCTTCGTGTCCCGCAATCCGCGTGACGAAATCGCCCTGGAGCTCGGCTTTCCGCTCGACAGCGACGCCCGCTCCTCGCTCACGATCGGGACGCAGGAATTCGAGCTCGGCGAGCGCAACGAGCAGGCCTGGCTCCTGAACGAGGAGGAGCAGCGGCGCGCGGTTGCGGCCATGAAGCGGGGTGCGACCGCCAAGGTGCAGACGACCTCCGTCCGCCAGAACGTGACCGAGGACACCTATTCGCTCGACGGGTTCACCAAGGCCTACGACACCATGGTGAGTGGCTGCAAATGATGCTGCGCGCCTGCGGGGCGGTGCGGCGCGGGCGCCTGTTCGCATTGCTCGCGACCGCGCTTGTGCCTCCAGGAGCGGCTCTGGCCGATGACGGGGACGCTTCCTTCGCGATCGCGGAGCAGGCGGCGCTCTTCGCGGCCCGCCCTGCTGCGCCGGCGCGGACGACCGGCGCGGAGGTGTGGGGGAGCGGCCTCACGAGGGCGGAGGCGAAGCCGGTTCCGAGCAGCGACCGGGCGATCGGAATCCGGCTTCCGCCCGCGCCGATGACGGGCATCGCGTTCGGATGGGAACTGCGCCGGCCGGACGAGCCGGCGGCTTCGAGCCAGTCGGACGTGACCTGGGGCTACAAGCTGAAGGGCCGGAATTTCGGGCTGGATGCCCTCAGCTGGGGGCTGCGCACCGACGGGCGGCTGAATGTCTTCGACCGTGGTTTGTCGCAGAGCCTCGCGAGCGACCTGAGCCTCGCGCTGCCCGACTTGCTGCCGTTCGCTTCCACCCGGCTCCGGATCTCTCCCGAGCTGAACTACCAGGCGATTCCCAACACGGTCAGCGTGGCGGCGGGACCCGAACTCGCGGCCCGCACCGAACTCTATTCACCGATTCGGTCGCTCAAGTCCGCGCTCGACGTGAGCCTCGGCTACCGCTTCTCGTCGGAGGCGAAGCCCGGGCTGGCCGCCTCCGTGGCCTTGACGTTCAGACCGGCGCTCTGATCCAGCGCGGCCGGAGAGGATCAGCGCGCCGCCGCGGAGCGCAGAAGCCATACGATCGCTGCGACTTCGCAGATGATGGCATCGAGCTTCTGACCGATCCTGTCCATGACCTTCCCCTGTGTTTCGGACAGGTTCGTTTTTTAACATCCTGGAAAGAATTGCAGTGTGGCCGCGCACATGAGCGGCGCGGCCCCGCGCCTTTTCAGATCTTGTTCCGGCGCAGGAGGAGCACCCAGCCGATCCCGAAGATCGCGATCAGGGCCGTCACCACCGCGAAGAAGGGCGTCCCGAGATCGACGAGGCGCGGGGCGACCTGGATGGCGAAGGCCGCGACGACGATCGCGATGGACACCCGGGCGGCCGCACGCTCGATGCCGTTCGTCAGCTTGTCGATACCCTTTATCTCGATCTCGACCGTGACCTTGCCCTGCTTGAGGCGGACCAGCATCAGGTGGATGAGGCTGGGCAGCTCGGTTGCGGCTCCGAACATGCTGGCGCCGAGCTGCTCCGCCTTGTGGCGGAACCCCGAGAAGGAGAAGCGCGCCTTCATCTTGCGCTGAACGGTGGGAGCGGCCGCCGCGAAGAGGTCGAAGCTGGGATCGAGCTGCCGCATCACCCCGTCCCAGGTGATGAGCGCCTTGAACAGGATCGCGAGGTCTGTCGGCATCGCGAGGTCGTTCTCGCGCGCCATCGTCATGAAGTCCTCGAGCACCAGCCCTATGTTGAGCGGCTTCTTCGAATGGCGGACCACGAAATTGTGCGCGGCCGCGTCGAGCTTGGTCAGGTCGGGATTGGTCGCCCCCGTCCAGGCCAGGAGGACGCCCATGAGGCCGTCCGCATCCTGCTTCAGCATCGCGCCGATCAGGATCAGGAGCTGCGATCGGCGCCGCTCCGTGAGCCGGCCGACGAGGCCGAAATCCAGATAGGCGATCCGGTTGCCCGGGAGAGCCAGGAGATTTCCCGGATGGGGATCGGCGTGGAACACCCCCTCCACGAGCGCCATGTGCAGGAAGGCGTTGGTGATGTTCTGGGCCAGCGCCGCCGGGTCCAGCCCGGCCTCGCGCACGCGCTGCTTGTCGGTCGGCGGAATACCGTCGATGTATTCCTGCACGATCACCTGCTCGCTCGTGTATTCCCAGTAGATCTTCGGGAAGATCACGTCCTCGCTGTCCGGGAAGATGGAGGCGAGCAGCTCGCAATTGGTGCCTTCGCTCATCAGGTCCAGCTCGCCGGCGATGCCGGTTGCGAGTTGCTTGAGCTGTTCCTGAGGCTTGTAGCGGGTGAGCTCGGGCCATTGGCGCTCGACGAGCGAGGTCGCGTGCCCGAGAAGCCGCAGGTCCGCCTCGATCGTCGGGCGCAGCCCCGGCCGCAGCACCTTCACGACGACGTCGTCGCCGTTCATCAGGCGCGCGCGATACACCTGGGCGATGGATGCCGACGCGATGGCGTTCCGGTCGAACTCCGCGAAGATGTCCTCGGGCGGGCAGCCGAGTGCCGCCTCGAGCTGCGGGGCCATGTCATCCCAGGGGAGCGGCGCGACCTGGCTGTGGAGCTTGCCGAGCTCGTTCGTCCAGGCGGGCGGCAGGAGGTCCGTGCGGCTGGCGAGGATCTGCCCGAGCTTGATGAAGGTCGGGCCGAGGGTCTCGATGGCGCGGCGGACGCGCTCCGGCTGCGACAGGCGGGAGACGTCGACGGCCGGCGTGCGCCATCGCGCCAGGGGCGCCACGGCGCGCAGGCCAAGCTTGTCGACGACGTTCGTGACGCCGTACGCGATGAGAACGCCTACGATCTGCTGGAGGCGCTGCCGGTCGCGAGCAGCCGCAAAGGCCGATTTCAGCATACGGACACGCGCGCCTCGATAAGGGGCGGGGAGGCTAGCAGCGTACGCCGCTGGTCGTCGACAGCCGGAAACCCGGCTGTCCCCACAGATTGAGCCAGGGCAATTCTCACCGGCCCCCGCCGGAATACCCGGCGGCGAGGTCGGGTTGGGACCTGCCGCGACCGCCTTTCGGGATCGCTGCTTTGCGGCCTAATTCCGGCTTGGCCGCCTTGGCGGGCTCGGGATCGGCTCCCTTCGGCCGCGACTTCTTCTTCGGTCGGGCCGGTCGCGCGACCGTCGCCTCGGCGAGCTTCTTCAGCGCCGCCTCGACCTCGGGAGGGACATCGGTGTCCGGGTTCGTACCGGCTGGCGAGAGGGGTTTTTCCCTCGGGATCTCGGCCCGATCGCCCGCGCCGGCGTCCTCGCCGCCGGAGGCCTCGGCGAGGGGCGCATCTCTGCGAGCCGACAACAAGGCGAGGCCGAGCAGCGGCAGCGCCGTGAGCCCGACGGCCAGCCGTGTGGCGAGCCGGACGCCTTCCCGCGCAATCTGGTCGAGGCCGGGTGGCCGCGCTTTTTCGGTCACCCGAATCGCTCCAGTCCGGGGGCACAATCCGTGAGAACGGCCGCAAAGTCATGCCGGCGAAACCGGACGAGCTTGTGGCGAAGGAACGCAGCAGCTCCCGGGGCGCTGCCTTGACCAGCAAGCACGGCCGCAGCACCCTGCGCGCAGATGCTCGCCCTGTTGGCGTGCCGGTCGAAGGGATCAGCGATGACCACCAAGAAGATGGGCACCGAGAAGGGAGACACGGGGACACCCTTCCGCGATTTCGCCGACAAGGGCGTGGAGCAGGCGCGGGGGGCTCTCGGGACGCTGCTCGAGACGGCTCAGAAGGCAGCCGAGTCGATCCAGTCCGCCACCAAGACCGCAGACACTCCCGAAGGGAAGGCGGTCGCGCGGGGCTTCGGGTATGCGCAGCAGAACATCTCGGCGATCCTCGATTTCGCGCAGCAGCTGGTCCGGGCTCCCGACATGAAGGAGGCGGCGAGGCTCCAGGCGGAGTTCGTCAAGGAGCAGGCGGCCGTGATGGAAAAGCAGGTCGAGGAGCTGAAGACCATCACGCAGCCGCAGGCTCCGAAGGCCTGATTCGGCTGCGACGGCGTAGAAGACGGACGGAATATGGATCCGGAAACGATCGAGAGACCTGCGCCGAAGCTCGATATGAGCAAGGTCGCGTACCAGCGGCCGCAGCCCATCGGCATGATGCCGGATGTGTTCCTGAGCGGCGGCCTGTCCCTCGACGGCGACGAGCGGGACTGGGTGCCGCAATCGGACGACGTGTCCTTCAAGCCCCTGATCCTCAGTGTCAGCCAGGGCTACTACGTGAACATCCTGCGGGTGCGTGCGTCGGGCGTCCTGTCCCGCCACCGCCATAGCGGGCCGGTTCATGCCTTCACGCTCCGGGGAAGCTGGCATTATCTCGAGCATGACTGGGTCGCGCAGGCGGGCGACTATGCCTTCGAGCCGCCGGGCGAGACGCATACGCTGGTCGTGCCGGAGGGCGTGGACGAGATGGCCACCCTGTTCCACGTGACGGGCGGCTACACCTATGTCGACCCCTACGGGACGGCGGTCGGGTACGAGGACGTGTTCACGAAGCTGGAGAACGTCCGCAGGCATTACGAGCGGATCGGGCTCGGGGCGGATTACGCCAACCGGCTCGTGCGATAAAGGCCGGGCCGCGGTGCCGGCCTGCTGACATACCGGAACCAGGAGATCCTGCGTGAACGAAGAGCTCGTCTTCTACACGAACCCGATGTCGCGCGGCCGGATCGTGCGCTGGATGCTGGAGGAGATCGGGCAGCCGTACCGGACCGAGGTCCTCGAATACGCGGCCATGAAGGATCCGGCCTACCTGGCCGTGAACCCGATGGGGAAGGTGCCCGCGATCTCCCATCGCGGCGCCGTTGTCACGGAAGCGGCCGCGATCTGCGCCTATCTGGCTGACGCCTTCCCCCAGGCGGGGCTCACGCCCGCGCCCGGGGATCCGCTTCGGGGCACCTACTATCGATGGCTGTTCTTTGCCGCCGGTCCGCTGGAAGCCGCTGCGAGCAACAAAGCGCTCGGCTTCGAGGTGCCGCCGGGTCGCGAGAAGATGATGGGCTACGGCACCTATTCCGATGTGTTGGGAGCCCTGGAAAGCGCGGTGTCCGGCCGCGAGTTTCTGGTCGGCGACCGGTTCACGGCCGCCGACCTCTATCTCGGCTCCCACCTCAGCTGGGGCATGATGTTCGGCACGGTCGAGAAGCGGCCGGCCTTCGAGGCCTACTGGAACCGCCTCGCCATGCGGCCCGCCCACCAGCGCGCCGAAGAGATCGACAATGCGCTGATCCCGCCGGCCTAGCCTCGTTCAGGGGCCGAGCGCTCGAAGGCCAGGATCGCGGCCGCGAGGTCCTCCGCGGCAGCGCCGGTCGACTTGAACAGGGTGATCTCGTCAGCTGCGCACCGTCCGGGGTGCTGGCCGCGGGCCAGCGCCGGCAGGTCGGCGAGGATCCCGCTCTCGTCGAGGACGCCGGAGCGGAGCGGAACGACGATGTCGCCGGCCTCCTTGCGGGCGCCCTCCGTGTCGATGAAGACGGAAGCCCGCCGAACGGCTTCGTCATCGGCCTCGCGCATGAGCGGCGTGAACCCGCCGATCAGGTCGAGATGGGTGCCCGGCCGCAGCCACTCGCCCCGGACGAGCGGTTCGCGCACGAGCGTCGCGCAGCTCACGATGTCCGCTTCCGCCACGGCGGAGGGGAGGTCGGCGACGGGCTCTGCCTCGAAACCCTCCGTGGCAAGCTTCCGCGCAAGCTCGGCCGCCTTGGCGGCGTCACGGCCCCAGACGCGGACCTGCCGGATGGGGCGCACGGCGGCGTGGGATTGCGCCAGGTGGCTTGCGAGCTGCCCCGTCCCGACGATGAGGAGGCGCGACGCGTCCGGGCGCGCGAGGTAGCGAGCCGCGACGGAGGAGGCGGCGACGGTGCGCCGCGTCGTCAGCTCGCCGCCATCCATCGTGGCGAGCAGCTCGCCCGTCCGGCCGGAGAACAGGAGATAGAGCGACTGCACGGCCGGGAGCCCGACCGTGCCGTTGTCCGGAAAGACGTTGGCGATCTTCGTTCCGACGAAGCGCCCGGGAACCCAGGCCGGCATGAGAAGCAGCGTCGCGTCCGAGCCGCCCGGCACGGCCACCGTATGATGGTGCCGGACCGGCGCCTCGCACCCCTCCCTGAACATCGCCTCGATCGCATCGACCAGAGACGTGCGGTCGAGAAAGCGGCTGAGGTCCTGGGCGGTGAGAGTCAGCAAGGTCATGTCCCATCGAAACGGCGCGGCGGAGCTTAGCAGCGCCCGCACGGCGCGATACAAGCCCCCGATCGCTTTGCCCGAACAGGACGGACCATGAAGCCCTTCACCTTCCAGACCTCGCCCAACATCCTGTTCGAGCCCGGCGCGGCCGGGAAGATCGCGGAGACGGTCGCGTCGTTCGGCGCGAGCCAGGTGATGCTCGTGACCGATCGCGGCGTGCGCGGCGCCGGCCTGACGAGGACGGCCGAGGAGGCGCTCGCCAAGGCCGGGCTGACGTTGTCCGTGTTCGAGGACGTCGTCGCCGACCCGCCCTCCGAGGTGGTCGAGCGGGCGGCCGCGCAGGCGCGGGAGACGGGAGCCGAGCTCGTCCTTTCCATCGGCGGCGGCAGCGCGCTCGATACGGCCAAGCTAGTCGCCTATCTCGCCGTGAACGACGAGGGTCTGGACGGCATCTACGGGGTGGGGCTCGCGAAGGGGAAGCGGCTGCCGCTCGTGCTGGTGCCCACCACGGCCGGGACCGGCTCCGAGGTGACGCCGATCGCCATCGTGACGACGCCCACGACGGAGAAGAAGGGCGTCGTCGCGCCGCGCCTCCTGCCCGATTGGGCGATCCTGGATCCGGAGCTGACGCTGGGCCTTCCGGCACACGTCACCGCCGCGACCGGCATCGACGCGATGGTCCATGCGATCGAGGCCTATACGAGCCGGCACCGGAAGAACCCGATGTCGGACCAGCTCGCGCGCCAGGCGCTGGCGCTGCTGTCGTCCAACATCCGCACGGCCTACCGCGACGGCGCGAATCTCGAGGCGCGGTCCGCGATGCTGCTCGGCTCGATGCTGGCCGGCATGGCCTTCGCGAATGCGCCTGTCGCCGCCGTCCACGCGCTGGCCTATCCGATCGGGGCGATCTTCCACGTCCCCCACGGCCTTTCCAATGCGCTCGTGCTGATGGGAGTGATGCGCTTCAATCTGGAAGCCGCGGAGGCGGAGGCGGCCTATGCCGAGCTCGCCCCGATCCTCGATCCGTCCGCAGCGGGCCTGCCCAGGGCGGAGGCCGCGTCTCGCTTCGTGGAGAGCCTGGCGGCGATCTGCCGGGATTGCGGCGTGCCGGCCCGGCTGTCCGAGGTCGGCGTGAAAGAAGCGGATCTGCCTCGGCTCGCGGAAGACGCGATGAAGCAGACCCGCCTCCTGGTGAACAATCCGCGCGAGGTGACCTACGCGGATGCCTTCTCGATCTACTCGGAGGCGCTCGACGGAAAGCTCCGCCGGGCCGAGTGAAGCGGGGCTAGAGCCCCGCAACCCTCTGCAGGTGCGGCCAGAGCTCGACCAGACCCCGATAGATCATCTCGCCCGAGACGTAGAGGATGATGGCGAGGCCCACATAGGCGATCCAGCGGTGCTTGTGCAGCAGCCGTGCGATGAAGGTCGCCGCAAGGCCCATGAGGGCGATGGAGAGCGCCAGGCCGAAGACGAGGATGATCGGGTGCTCGCGCGCAGCGCCCGCGACCGCGAGCACGTTGTCGAGCGACATCGAGACGTCGGCGATGACGATCTGCCAGGCGGCCTGGGCGAAGCTCTTCTTCGGTGCCGTGACCTCGGTCGGCCGGCCCGTCGCGTCGTCGAGCGCGTCCGCCGCCTCGTGCTCTTCATGGTGGCTGGTGCGCAGCTCGCGCCACATCTTCCAGCACACCCAGAGCAGGAGCACGCCGCCCGCGAAGAGGAGGCCGACGATCTGCAGCAATTGGGTGGTGACGGCCGCGAACCCGATACGCAGCACGGTCGCTGCGATGATGCCGATCAGGATCGCCTTCTTGCGCTGCTCGGCAGGCAATCCGGCTGCGGCGAGGCCGATGACGATGGCATTGTCGCCGGCAAGAACCAGGTCAATCATGATGACCTGGAGAAGCGCTGTCAGCGCTTCCGTTGTCAGCAATTCACTCACGGGCCCTCCCTAGAGCTCTGCGCACTCCGCGCGTCGAAGATCCGAGTCCCCCCAACCGGGACCCCCGCGCTGCGCAAAGGAGAGACAGGGCGGCGGGGCCAACCGGTCGCTCGCCGCAACGAGGTATGGGATCACATGGGTGGGAGGGTTCGGTTCGTCGAGAGCATCCCGCGGCGCGAAAATCAAGCTCGACAGGATAGGAACGCCCTGCGGCGGATCGGCAACAGTCCCGATCCGGCAGCCCGCGCAAGCTGCCGGATCAGGCAGGTCGCGGCGGCGATCAGCGGACCGGCGGTGCCGGAATGACGGTTGCCCGGCACTCGCCGAAGCCGATCGGGGCGCAGCCGGCCCGGACGCCGCGGGCCCTGAGGATCACGGTGTCGCCGTCCTCCAGGAACCGGCGCGTCTCGCCGGAAGCGAGCTCGACGGGCTTGCGGCCGCCGTTCGTCGTCTCCAGCAGGCTGCCGAAGCCGTTCTCCTCGGGGGCCGAGATCGTGCCCGTGCCGACGAGGTCGCCCGGCTGCAGGTTGCAGCCTCCGCAGGCGTGATGGGCGACGAGTTGCGCAGGCGTCCAATAGAGATGGCGCGCGTTCGACAGCGCCAGGCGATGGGGCGGCAGGCCGCCTTCCTCGAGCCCGGGCGTGAGCAGCAGCACTTCGAGTTCGAGATCGAGCCCGCCGGCCTTCTGGTCCTCGGCGTCGAGAAGATAGGCCATCGGCTCCGGATCGCCCTCCGGGCGGCGCGCCTGCGCGATCCGGAACGGCGCGAGCGCTTCGGGCGTCACGATCCAGGGCGAGATGGTGGTGGCGAAGTTCTTGGCCAGGAACGGGCCGAGCGGCTGGTACTCCCAGCCCTGGATGTCGCGCGCTGACCAGTCGTTCAGGAGGCAATAGCCGGCGATGTGCTCGCCGGCTTCGGCGATCGGGATCGGCTCGCCGAGCGCGTTCCCGGTCCCGACCCAGATGCCCATCTCCAGCTCGTAGTCGAGATTGCGGGAGGGGCCGAAGGTCGGAACCGCCTCGGCGGCAGGCTTGCGCTGGCCGTTGGGCCGCCGGACGTCGCCGCCCGACACCCCGATGGAGGAGGCGCGGCCGTGATAGCCGATCGGCACGTATTTGTAGTTCGGCAACAGCGGGTTGTCGGGCCGGAACTGCTTGCCGACATTCATCGCGTGGTGGATGCCGGCGTAGAAATCCGTGTAGTCGCCCACCCGTGCCGGCATGTGCAGGGTGCATTCGCTAGCCCAGGAGAGCAACGGCTCCGCCTTGATGCGGTCCGCCGAGCCGGCGGTCAGGATCTCCGACAGCCGGGCCCGCAGCGCCCTCCGCGGCCCGGGTCCGAGCGCCAGGAAGCCGTTGAGGGTACTGCCCGCGGCGGCTTCGGCCGCCCGGCGGGCCTCGCCGTCGAACAGGCCCTCGGCAAGCGCCGCATGGATGTCGAAGATCTCGTCCCCGATCGCCACTCCCGCGCGGGGTGCACCGCCATGCCGCGAGAAGATTCCGAAGGGCAGGTTCTGGATCGGGAAATCCGGATGGTCGTTCGCGGATGCGGCCCAGCTGCGCAGCGCGGGGTCATGAGTCGCGTCGAGCGTTGGGGTCATGGGTCCTCATCCTCCGCCCGGACCGGCGAGAGCCGATACCCAGGTTCGCGTTGTCCGGACCCGGCTTCCGCGGCGTGGGCAATCCCAGGTCCGTAGCGCAAGCGGAAGCGCAACCCGGGTCTCCGGGTCAAGTCCGAGGATGACGGCCGGGGAGGCTGGACCCCGGCTTTCGCCGGGGTGAGCGGCGACGCCTACGGCCGCGTCGGGTCGAAATGCTTCCGCAGCTTCCGGCCATAGGCCTTGTAGTCCTTCTGGAAGGCGTCGAGCCCGGCCGCATAGGCCGTGACCCGCTGCGGAAAGCGGGTCTCGAACATGAAGGCCATGGTGCCTTCCAGCTTGTGCGGCTTGAGCTCCACGTTCGAGTTCTTCTCGAACGCCTCCTCGTCCGGCCCGTGCGGCAGCATCATGTTGTGCAGCGACACGCCGCCCGGCACGAAGCCTTCCGGCTTCGCGTCATAGCGGCCGTAGATCAGGCCCATGAACTCGCTCATCACGTTCATGTGGTACCAGGGCGGCCTGAAGGTGTTCTCGGCGACCATCCAGCGGTCGGGGAAGATGACGAAGTCGATATTCGCCGTGCCCGGCGTCTCCGACGGCGAGGTCAGGACGGTGAAGATCGACGGGTCGGCGTGGTCGTAGAGGACCGGCCCGACCGGCGAATAGCGGCGGAGATCGTATTTGTAGGGGGCGTAGTTGCCGTGCCAGGCGACGACGTCCAGCGGCGAGTGGTCGATGTCCGTCACCCAGAGCGTGCCGCCCCATTTGACGTACAGCTTGGACGGCGCGTCGCGGTCCTCATAGGCCGCCATGGGCGTGAGGAAATCGCGCGGGTTGGCGAGGCAGTTCGCGCCGATCGGCCCGCGCTCGGGCAGCGAGAAGGCGCCCCCATAGTTCTCGCAGAGATAGCCGCGCGCCGGCCCGCCCAGCAGCTCGACCCGGATCTTCACGCCGCGCGGGATGATGGCGATCTCGCCAGGCTCGATGTCGATGATGCCGAATTCGGTCGCGAGCCGTAGCCGCCCCTCCTGCGGCACGAAGAGCATCTCGCCATCGGCATTGTAGAAGTACTCGTCCTCCATGGATCGCGTGCAGAAGTAGAGATGCGCGCCCATGCCGGCCTGCGAGCCGGCATCGCCGGCCGTCGTCATCGTGCGCACGCCCTCCACGAAGGAGAGCGGCTCCTCCGGGATCGGCACGGGCGACCAGCGCATCGGCGCGATCGGCACGTCCACCTCATGCGCGGGCGCCGTGCGCCACAGGCCGATATCCGCCTTCTCGAAATCGCCCCAATAGGCGACGGTCGGCCGGATCCGGTACAGCCACGTGCGCTCGTTGGTTGTGCGCGGCGCCGTGAAGGGCGAGCCCGAGAGCTGCTCGGCATAGAGCCCGTAGGGGCATTTCTGCGGCGAGTTGCGCCCGATCGGGAGGGCGCCCGGCAGCGCCTCCGTCTCGAAACCGTTGCCGAAGCCCGACATGTAGCCGGGCTCGAGCGCGCTCTGGCCGGTGCGTCCCTGGTCGAGCGCGAAGCCGGACGGGTTCTGCACGTTCATGGGACGCTCTCCTCGCCTATGTCGTTGCCGCGGCGCCGGTCAGGCCGGCTCCGCCTTCAGCACCCCGCGGCGGATCTGGTCTTCCTCGATCGACTCGAAGAGCGCCTTGAAGTTGCCCTCGCCGAAGCCGTCGTCACCCTTGCGCTGGATGAACTCGAAGAAGATGGGCCCGATCGCGGTCTGGCCGAAACGCTGCAGCAATACCTTGGTGAAGCCACCCTCGACCACCCCCTCGCCATCGATCAGGATGCCGTTGCGCTGCAGGCGCTCCACGTCCTCGCCATGCTTCGGCAGGCGCTTGTCGATGCGGGCATAATAGACGTCGTTCGGGGCCGGCATGAACTCGACCCCGCTCGCCAGCAGCGTCTCGATCGACTCGTAGAGATCGCGCGAGCCGAGCGCGACGTGCTGGATGCCCTCGCCCTTGTATTCCTTGAGGTATTCCTCGATCTGGCCCTGCTCGCCGGCATCCTCGTTGATCGGGATGCGGATCTTGCCGTCCGGGCTCGTCATGGCGCGCGAGTGCAGGCCGGTGAGCTTTCCGGCGATGTCGAAGTAGCGGATCTGCCGGAAGTTGAAGAGCTTTTCGTAGAAGCCCGCCCATTCGTTCAAGCGGCCGCGATGGACGTTGTGCGTCAGGTGGTCGATGTACCAGAGCCCGGCGCCCTCGGGATGCGGATCCTTCTCGCCCGTCCAGGTGAAGTCGATGTCGTAGATCGACCCTTTGGCTCCGTATCGGTCGACCAGGTAGATGTGCAGCCCGCCGATCCCCTCGATGACCGGGATGGTCAGCTCGCCCGCCGCAACCTCCCGCTCGACGGGCTTTGCGCCGAGCGCGATCGCGCGCTCATAGGCCCTCTTCGCGTCGACGACCCGGAACGCCATGGCGGGTGCCGACGGCCCGTGCTCGGCCGCGAACCGGGCCGCGAAGGAGCCGGGCTCCGCGTTCAGGAGGAGGTTGATGTCGCCCTGGCGGTAGAGCGTGACGTCCTTCGAGCGGTGCCTGGCGACGGCGGAAAAACCCATCTGCCGGAACAGCCGGTCGAGCGCGGCGGGGTCCGGGTGGCAGAACTCCACGAATTCGAAGCCGTCCGTTCCCATCGGGTTCTCGTCCGAGATCGCGGGCGGGGGAGCGTCGTGCGGAAAGGGACCCATTCGAACCTCCTTGGGGGAGCGGGGATTCCAGCACGCCCTGCCCGCATGGTGCGTGCGAAGTTGACGGAACGAGGCGCTCCTGCTGCAAGAAACGCGCAAGGAGGCATTCTGTTTTGCTCGACACGGTCACGCTGGATGGGTTCGACCTCAAGATCCTCGCAGCTCTGCAGCGCGACGGGCGCCTGACGAACCAGGAACTCGCGGACGAGGTCGGGCTGTCGGCGAGCCAGTGCTCTCGGCGGCGTCTCGCCCTCGAGGAGAAAGGCGTGATCCGCGGCTACCCGGCCCAACTCGCGCCGGAGCGGCTGGGCCTCGGCGTCACGGTGTTCACGCAGGTCACGCTCGCCCGGCACAGCCCCGACAACGCCCGCCGCTTCGCCGAACTCGTCCGCCGCCTCGACTTCGTCCTGGAGGCCCACGCGCTCACGGGAGACGCCGATTACCTGGTCAAGATGATCGTGCCGGACCTGCCGACCTTGTCGGAGGTCGTGAACGAGCACCTCCTGCCGCACGAAAGCGTCGCCAACGTCCGCTCGGCCGTTGTGCTGCAGACGCTGAAGACCGGCACGGCCCTGCCGCTGGGGTGGATGAGGGGGTAGCGGGCGGCCCGTCATCCTCGGGCGGCGCGCAGCGACGACCCGAGGACCGCTTGCGGAGGGCACTCTGAATGAGATGGCCGGCTTGAGGCCGACCATGACGGCCCGCTCCGCCGTCATCATCGGCCGGAGCGAAGCGGAGAGCCGAGGGCCTCTTGAAGGATGATCGCTACTCCGGCGCGAGGCCGGACATCTCGAAGAAGAGGTCGCGCCAAGTTGGATTGTCGCGCTCGACCAGATCGATCTTCCAGTCGCGATACCAGCGCTTGAGGCTCTTCTCGCGCTGGATGGCGACACGAACATCCTCGTGAACCTCGTACCAGACGAGGCGCGTGCAGTTGTACTTGCTGCTGAAGCCGGGGATGAGCGACTGCCGGTGTTCAGAGATGCGGCGGACGAGATCGGTCGTAATACCGATGTAGAGCACGCCGCGCGGCTTGTTCGTGACGATGTAGACGAACGAGAACTTCACGAGCGGAGCTTAGCGGGACGGTTCAGCTCTGCAAGGAGCCATTCTCGTCCTGAGGTCCTCGGCTCTACGCTACGCTGCGGCCGAGGATGACGGCGGGATGGTGCGCCGTCATGGTCGGCCTTGAGCCGACCATCTCGTGCAAATTGCACTTGGCTGGAGGTCCTCGGGTCGTCGCTGCGCGACGCCCGAGGATGACGCTCACCCATAGCTCGCCAAAATCAGCTCGGCCTTGCCGCGGATGTGGCGGCGCATGAGGGCGGCGAGGGCCTCGCCGTCGCGTGCCTTCAGCAGCCGCAGCATCTCCTCGTGTTCTTCCAATGCGCGCTGCCACTGCTCCGGGGTCTTGTGGGCCGCATAGCGGGCGCGCTGGATGCGGCCGGAGAGCGTCGCGTAGATGCCCTGGAGCGTGGCATTGCGTGAGGCGGCCATGATGGCCTCGTGGATCTCGCGGTTGAGGGTGAAATAGGCGACGTTGTCGCCGGCCCGGAACGCCTCGACCATGCGGGCGTGCCGTTCTGCAATGGCGTCGATCTCCTCGTCCGTGATCGACCTGCAGGCGAGCTCGGCGGCGGTTCCTTCCAGGCCTGCCACGACCTCGATCATCTCGTCCGTCTCTTCCGGCGAGATGGACGCAACCCGCGCCCCCTTGTTCGGCAGGAGCTCCAGCAGGCCTTCCGTCGCCAGGATCTTGATCGCCTCGCGCAGCGGCGTACGCGAGATGCCGAAGCGCTCGGAGAGCTCCAGCTCGTTCACGCGGGCGCGCGGCTCGAGCTCGCCCTCGCGGATCAGTTCGCGAATGCGGTCCGCCACCTCGTCATGGAGGTAGCGCTTGCTGATCGGGGCCTTGTGGAGCGGCTGGCTCATGCGGCCCTCAATGCCCCGTCGAGCACGCGGGCGACATGGACCGCATCGCGCCCCGCGCCGTCATGGATCTGGTGGCGGCAGCTCGTCCCGTCGGCGACGACGAGGTCGTCCGGTCCCGCCTTTCGGAGTGCCGGGAGAAGTGAGATTTCGGCCATGGCGAACGAGACGTCGATGGTCTTCGCACCGTAGCCGAAGGCCCCGGACATTCCGCAGCAGCTCGACTCGACGGTCCGAACCTCCAGGCCGGGCACGGCTTTCAGCACGGTCTCGACCGCTCCCATCACGCCAAAGGATTTTTGGTGGCAATGGCCGTGCAGGTGGGCAACCCGTCCGTTCTGACCGGAGAGCGGCAGCGCAATGCGCCCCGACGCGAGGTCGGCCGCGAGCGCTTCCTCGAAGAGCAGCGTGGCTTGCGCGAGAGGTTCGACCTCGGCCTTGGGCAGCAGCGCGAAGAACTCGTCCCGGAAGGTGAGCAGGCAGGAAGGCTCCAGCCCGACCACGCGGGCGCCTTTGGCTACATAGGGCGCGAGAGCGTCGAGGGTGCGGCGCGCCTCCGCGCGAGCCTCGTCGACGAGGCCGGCCGACAGGTAGGTCCGGCCGCAGCAGAGCGGGCGCTTGCCGTCCTGCGGCGCGACCCGGTGCAGGCGGTAGCCGGCGGCGCGGAGCACGCGCTCGGCCGCCTCCAGGTTCTCGCGCTCGTAATAGCGGTTGAAGGTGTCGCCGAAGAGCACGAGGTCGAGCCCGCCGCCGGCGACATCCGCTGGGGAAGCGGCAGGTCCGCCCTCGGCCCAGGGTCGGCCCCATTTCGGCAGGGTCCGCCGGGCCGAGAAGCCGAGATAGCGCTCGGTCGCACGCGCCACCGGGCCGATGCGGTCGCGCAGGTTGAGCAGCGGCGCGAGTTTCGATGCCACGGGCGCATAGCGGGGCAGGTGCGCGATCAGCCGCTCCTTCAGGGGCAGGCCGTGCCGGGCGTGATAGTGGTGCAGGAACTCGATCTTCATCCGGGCCATGTCGACGCCCGTCGGGCATTCGCGGCGGCAGCCCTTGCAGGAGACGCAGAGGTCGAGCGTCTCCTTCATTTCGGCCGACGTGAACGCGTCCGGCCCGAGCTGGCCGGAAATGGCGAGGCGCAGCGAGTTGGCGCGCCCGCGGGTGACGTGCTGCTCGTCGAGCGTCGCCCGATACGAGGGGCACATCGTGCCGGCGAGCGTCTTCCGACAGGTGCCGTTGTTGTTGCACATCTCGACCGCCTGGCCGAACGAGCCCCATTCGGACCAGTCCAGCACGGGCTTCGCCGGCTCCACGGTTTGGTAGCCGGGCGGAAAACGCATCAGCGACCGGTCGTCCATTCGGTGCGGGCGGACGATCTTCGAGGGGTTCAGGCGGTTCTCCGGGTCGAACCCATCCTTCACCTCCTCGAAGGCGCGGACGAGCCGCGTGCCGAACATCCGCTCATGGAACTCCGAGCGGGAGATGCCGTCGCCGTGCTCGCCCGAATGCGAGCCCTCGAAGCGGCGGACGAGGTCGTAGGCCGCTTCCGCAATCTCGCGCATGGCGCGCGCGCCGGCCTCGTCCTTCATGTTCAGGATCGGCCGCACATGCAGGCAGCCGACCGAGGCATGCGCGTACCAGGTGCCGACCGTGTCGTAGCGGCTGAAGAGCTCGGTCACGGCGTCGGTGTAGTCGGCGAGGTGCTCCAGCGGCACCGCGCAATCCTCGATGAAGGAGACGGGTTTTCCGTCCCCCTTCATGGACATCATGATGTTGAGGCAGGCCTCGCGCACCTCCCAGACGGAGCGCTGGCGCGGCGGCTCGGTCACCTCGACCACGGCATCCGGAAAGCCGTGGTCGGCCATGCAGGCATCGAGGCGGCGCAGGTCCCCCCGCAGGCTCGCGAGGTCGTCCCCCGCGAATTCGACGAGCAGGAGGCAGTCCGGCTGGCCCTTGGTGATGTCGGCGAGCGTGCGGCGGAAAAGCGGGATGTCGGCCCCGAGCACCAGCACGTTGTTGTCGACGAGCTCGACCGCGACCGGCCCGAGCTCGACGAGGTGGCGCGTCGTCTCCATGGCCGAGCGGAAGGACGGGAAGTGGCAGACGCCCATCACGCGATGCGTCGGCAGGCGCGAGAGCTTCAGCGTCACCTCGGTCGTGAAGGCGAGGGTGCCTTCCGAGCCGACGAGGAGATGGGCGAGGTTCGGATGCTCAGGAAGGAGCGCGTCGAGATTGTAGCCGCCGACCCGCCGCTGCACCTTCGGGAACATGCGCAGAATCTCGTCGTGCTCGCGGTCGGCCAGCGCGACCATGCGGTCGGCGAGGTCGGCCGCGCGATCCGATCCGGCGAAGCCCGCCGCGTTGCCGCCGCGCGGCCCGGCCGTGATCTCGTCGCCCTCGGGCAGGAGCGCCCGGATCCCGAGCACGTTGTCGACCATCTTGCCGTAGCGGATCGAGCGAGCGCCGCAGGAATTGTTCCCCGTCATACCGCCGATCGTGCAGCGGCTCGCCGTGGAGGGCTCGACGGGGAAGAACCAGCCGTCGCCCTTCAGCCGCCCGTTCAGGTGCTCGAGCACAAGCCCAGGCTCGACGACCGCGATCCCTGCCGCGACATCGACCGAGCGGATCGCCTTCAGGTGGCGCGAGCAATCGAGCACGAGGCCGGAGCCGATCGGCTGGCCGTTCTGGGAGGTGCCCCCGCCGCGCGCGATGACGGGCACGCCATGCTCGCGCGCGATCGTGAGCGCCGCCTGGATGTCGGCCGTGCTCTTCGGAAACAGCACGCCGGCCGGCATGATCTGGTAGATCGAGGCATCCGTCGCGTAACGCCCGCGTGTGAAGGCGTCGAAGCGGACCTCGCCCTCTAGAGCTTTCGAAAGGCGGCGCTCCAGGCCAAGATCGCGCGACGTTCCGGCCGCGTTCAGGGTGTTCATTCTTGTCGTTGTCCAGACCGGCTTGACGTGCCCGCCGGCAAAGATAATACAAAATGCAATCCGGGCAACCGCCCATCGGGGAGGGTTCAGTGAGCTACCAGGCCGGCCGTCATTTCCTGCAGATCCCGGGGCCCACGAACACGCCTCTTCCGGTGCTCGCCGCCATCGCGAAGCCGACCATCGACCATCGCGGGCCGGAATTCGGCAAGCTCGGCCGCGAGGTGCTGGCCGGCATCAAGACGATCTTCAAGACCGAGAACCCGGTGATCATCTATCCGGCCTCCGGCACCGGTGCCTGGGAAGCGGCGCTCTGCAACACGCTCTCGCCCGGCGACCGCATCCTGATGGCCGAGACCGGCTGGTTCTCGACGCTCTGGAGCCGCATGGCGAAGAAGCTCGGCCTCGAGGCGGAAGTCATCCCGGGCGATTGGCGCCACGGCGTCGATGCCGGCGCGATCGAGGCGCGGCTCGCGGAAGACAAGGGCCGGTCCATCAAGGCCGTCTGCATCGTGCACAACGAGACCTCGACGGGCGTGACCTCCGGCGTCGCGGCCGTGCGGCGGGCGATCGACAAGGCGGGCCATCCGGCCCTCCTCCTCGTGGATACGATCTCCTCGCTCGGCTCGATCGACTACCGCCACGACGAATGGGGCGTAGACGTCACCGTCGGCGGCTCGCAGAAGGGCCTGATGCTGCCGCCAGGGCTGTCCTTCAACGCCATTTCGGACAAGGCGCTCGCCGCCTCCAAGTCAGCGAAGCTGCCGCGCTCGTTCTGGGACTGGGAGGAGATGCTGGCGATCAACGCCAAGGGCTTCTTCCCCTACACGCCCTCGACGAACCTCCTTCAGGGCCTGAACGTCGCGATCGGCATGCTGCACGAGGAAGGTCTCGACAACGTGTTCGCCCGGCACGACCGCGCCGCGGAGGCAACGCGCCGCTGCGTGCGCCACTGGGGCTTCGAGATCCAGTGCGCCGAGCCGGCGGAGTATTCCTCCTCGCTCACGGCCGTCCGCTTGCCCGAAGGCCATTCCGCCGACAATCTCCGGGCCGAGATCCTCGAGCGGTTCAACATGTCGCTCGGCAACGGCCTCGGGCCGCTCGCCGACAAGGTCTTCCGCATCGGCCATTTGGGCGACTTCCATAACCTGATGGTCACGGGCGTGCTCACCGGGGTCGAGATGGGCCTGCGCGTCTGCGGCATCCCGCACAATTCCGGGGGCGTCGAGGCCGCGATGAGCTATCTCGCCGGAAATGCCGCGCCTGGCGCGATGCCGGCCAATTGAGGGACGAAACCATGCTGACGCTCGACCAGGCCCACGCCGTCCTGCATGCCGCGATTGCCGAGGCCGGCAAGCGGGGCCTCAAGCCGCTCGCCGTGCTGGTGCTCGATGCACGCGGCGCGCTCAAGGCCGCCCTCGTGCAGGACGGCTCGTCGCTGTCGCGGGACAAGGTGGCGTTCGGCAAGGCTTATGGGGCGCTGTCGCTGGGGATCGGGTCGCGCGCGCTGCACAAGCGCGCCGAGGAGCAGCCCTATTTCGTCTCGGCCGTGAACGGCCTCTTGGGCGGCGCGCTGATCCCAGTTCCGGGTGGCGTGCTGGTCAAGGATCAGGCCGGCGCCGTGCTCGGAGCCGTGGGCATTTCGGGCGACACCTCGGACAACGACGAGGCCTGCGCCACGGCCGCCATCGCGGCCGCTGGGCTCGTAGCAGACGCCGGCTAGGCAGCTCGAGAAAGACAGGATCTCCGTCCCGGGCACCATGCCGCTGTCGGGGATTGTGAGGGCGCGCCGCTCCGAGACGGGCCGGGGGCTTGGCTCGACGGCGCACCCTCTTCCTCCGTCGTCCCGACCGCGCTTTGCTCCCGGGGCGCAATGAGAGAGTAAGTCGGTCCCTTGCTCGGGGGCGTTTCAGCGTTCTCACCAGTAGATTGGGCGGGCAGTTCGTCCTGTCCGCCGGACCCCGCCCACCCGTCAGGCTGGCGCGGGCGACACAGCCGGGAGGCCGAGGGCTCAGGCGGCTCGTTCGGGGATGCGCGAAAGGTCCGGCCGATCTCGCCGGCTCGGGGCGCCAGAGACGCCCCAAAAACAGAATGATCGAACGCCCTGCGCCCTTGGCGGCCCTTCGACCTTGAGTTGTCGAAAGCCATGAAGGTTGTTCACCCGGCCTGGGCTATGAGGCCGGGCAGCGAAGCCAACCATCCCTGACGGAATGCCCGATGAGTTCCTCGTTCTGGGGCGGGGGCGCGCAGCAAGTTGCGAGACATTGTCTGAATGACGGAAACCGTTACCGACCGCGCCTCCATCCGGCTCCTCCGTGACATCGTCGCCGAGCATGGGACCGTCCTGGTGGCGCGGTTCTACGATGTGCTGCTCCAGGACGCCGAGGCGCGGAGCTTTCTCAGCCACTCGGTCGTGCATGACCGCTTGAGCGCTTCCTTGCTCAAATGGCTGATCGCGCTGCTCGGCGAGGACGACATCCGCATGTCGGATGAGCTTCGGGGGCAGCAGAAGACGATCGGCGAGGTGCATGCCCGGATCAAGGTGCCGATCCATCTCGTGATGGAGGGCGCGATCGTCATCAAGGAGGGCCTTGCCGAGTTCCTGGTGGCGGCAGGCGACATCGAGGCCTCCTCGGCGATGGGCGCGGCGCGGCTGGCCAATGTGCGGATCGACACCGCCATCATGCTGATGAGCCAGGCCTACGTGAACGACGCCACCGCCCGCGCGCGTCTCGATGAGGCCTATCGCCTGTTCTCGATCGACCAGGATGTCGCGACCGAGCGCGAGGCGCAGCGGGCGAGCCTGATGGAATGGAGCCAGAAGACCCTGTTCGGCCTGCTGCGCGGGCAGGCTCAGGTGGGCCTCGACCGGCTCGCCCACTCGCCCTTCGGCCTGTGGCTCCGTCACCGGGCGGAATTCATGTTCGAGAAGTCTGGGCGGTTCCAGGAACTTCTGGCGGAAACGCATCGGATCGACGGGACGCTGCTGCCCCAGTTGGAGGATATGGGCCAGCATAACCGGCAGGCCGCTGCCCTGACCGATCTGCAGGCGGCGGTCGACCGCGTCGCCTATCTCCTAGGTGAGCTCTTCCAGACGCTCACCGCGCTCGAGAATGGGCGGGACCCGCTGACCCGTGCGCTCAACCGCCGCTTCCTGCCGGCGATCCTGGGCCGGGAGATCAGCTTCGCCAACCAGAGCAAGACCCCGCTCTGCATCATCCTGCTCGACGTCGATCACTTCAAGGCGATCAACGATCGCCATGGGCACCAGACCGGCGACGGTGTCCTGCGGCAGGTCGCGCAGGTCATCATGGATCATGTCCGGCCGAGCGACTTCGTGTTCCGCTACGGCGGCGAGGAGTTCCTCGTGGTGCTGACCGAGACCGCGGTCGGCGATGCCCAGATCGTGGCCGAGCGCATCCGGCTCGCCCTGGAGATCACAAAGTTAGACACGGGCACGTCCGAGGCACTCGCGATAACGGCCTCGTTCGGCATCGCCGCCCATGGCGGCCACCCGGATCAGCAGTATCTCATCAAGGCAGCGGACCAGGCGCTCTATGCAGCCAAGTCTGCCGGACGGAACCGGATCGAAATCGCGACGTGAGGGTGTTCCCGGCGTGACGGCCCAGGTCGCCCGGCTGAAGCCGGGTTCCGATCACTCCGCGGCCTGCGACCGGCTCTCGCGGCTCAGCGTCTGGAGGACCTCGAAACCTTCGAATTGCGGATGGCCGGCATAGAGCTGCCGGGTGCCGGGCGCGCGACCATGCGCCTTCCGGAACTGCTCGGACCGGGTCCAAGCCTCGAAATCCGCCTTCGATGCCCAAACCGTGTGCGAGGAATACAGGATGTGGTCCTCGTGCTCCGGCCCGCGCAGCAGGTGGAATTCGACGAAGCCCTTCATCTCGTTGAGGTGGCTGTCCCGGTTGCGCCACACCGCCTCGAACTCGTCCGTGGCGTCCTTGAGCACTTTGAAGCGGTTCATGGCGATGAACACCGTCTTCTCTCCCTGCTGAGCGGGCTCGCCGACCGGCACTACCATCCGGCGCCGAGCGAAAGACGAGGCTCCCCTGCCGCGCCGCGATAGGCGGGTCAATGGGACATGATCGCCGCCTCGTCTTCCGTCCGGTGCTGGATCGCTCAACAGGGAAAGCCGGCCCGCAGGCGGGCCGGCTCGGTGCTGTCGGTTGGCCGGCCCGGGCGGGCCGGGCCTGGACCTTAGTTGGCGGCGAGCATCGGGCAGCGGCCATCGGCGATAGGCCGGAAGGCTTCGGCGGCCGGGATGGTCTGGACGAGCTTGTAATAGTCCCACTGCCCCTTCGATTCCGCAGGCGTCTTCACCTGGAAGAGGTACATGTTGTGGATGTGGCGGCCGTCCTCGCGCACCTTGCCTTCGCCGAAGAGCGGATCCTTCGAGGGCAACTCCTTCATCTTGGCCACGACCGCCTTGCCGTCCGTCGTGTTCGCGGCCGCGACGGCCCGCAGGTAATGCAGCGTGCCGGCATAGACGCCGGCCTGGTTCGCGGTCGGACGCCGGCCCTTCATGGCGGCCGCGAAGCGGTCGGCGAAGGCGCGCGTGCCCTCGTTCGTGTCCCAGTAAAAGCCTTCGGTCAGGTAGAGGCCCTGGGCATCCTTGAGGCCGATCGCATTCACGTCGGTGAGCTGCATCAGCAGCGCCGCGAGGTTCTGTCCGCCGGCCGTGATGCCGAATTCGGCTGCCTGCTTCACCGAGTTGATCGTGTCGCCGACCGCATTGGCCAGCGCGATGACCTGCGCCTTCGATCCCTGCGCCTGGAGCAGGAACGAAGAGAAATCGGCGGCCGCCGAAGGATGGCGCACGCTCCCGACGATCTTCCCGCCTTCCGTCTTCACGACGGCCGCGGCATCCGCCTCCAGGGCATGGCCGAAGGCGTAATCCGCGGTGAGGAAGAACCAGGTCGTCTTGCCGGCTCGCAGCAGCGCCAGCGCGGTGCCGTGCGAGAGGGCCCAGGTGTCGTAGGTCCAGTGGACCGTGTTGGGCGAGCATTTCGGGCCGGTGAGGTCGGAACTGCCAGGGCCCGAGGCGACGAACACCGCCTTGGAATCGCGCACGACCTCCTGGACGCCGAGCGCGACCGAAGAGAACGGCACGTCGAGGATCGCGTCGACCCCTTCCTGGCCCACCCAGCGCCGCGCCGTCGCGGTGCCGATATCCGGCTTGTTCTGGTGGTCGGACTGGATCAGCTCGACCTGGATCTTGCCGTTCTCCTTGGCGAAATCCTCAATGGCGAGGCGCGCAGCGACGACGGAGCCTTCGCCGGTGGAGTCCGACGCGAAGCCGCTGAGGTCTGTGAGCACCCCGACCTTCACCTTGTTGCCGGGGATCTCCGCTCGGGTCAGGCCGGTCGTCGCCATGAGGGCGAGGGCCGCCGTCAGGCCGATGCCCCATCTCGTTCGTCTCACCATCGTCGTTCCTCCCGTGGTTGTTCGTTCGCGAATGTCAGCTTTTGCGGAGGTCCTGGAGGACCTTTTCCGCAACGTCGACGCGGACCGTCCCGCGCTCGACGAGCGTGCGGGCGACCGTCTCGATCTCGTCCCCGACCGCCCCGGCCATCATAGCGATGTTCTGCGCATGGAGAGCCATGTGGCCCTTCTGGATGCCCGTCGTGGCGAGCGCCTTCAGGGCGGAGAAGTTCTGGGCCAGGCCCACCGCCGCGATGATGCGGGCCAGACGCTCGGCCGTGGTGACGCCCAGAATCTTCAGGCAGGCTTGCGCGGTCGGGTGCAGCTTGGTCGCGCCGCCCACGAGGCCAACGGCAAGCGGCAGCTCGATGGAGGCGGACAGGTCTCCCTCTGCCGTCGTCTCGTAGCGGGTCAGGCTCGTGTAGCGGCCGCTCCGGGCGGCGTAGGCATGCGCGCCGGCCTCGATCGCGCGGGTGTCGTTCCCGGTTGCGAGCACCACGGCGCTGATGCCGTTCATGATGCCCTTGTTGTGTGTGGCCGCCCGGTACGGATCGGCCTCGGCGAAATGGTAGGCGCTGAGGATCCCGTCCCTGACCTCCGGCCCGCCGATCTCCGCCGTACGCCACACGGCGTGCGCGCGGGCCAGCCGCCTGTCCGCAAGGTTCGACAGGATGCGCAGATAAACCCGCCCGCCGCTCCAGCGTGCGACGTGAGGCGCGATCGTCTCCGCCATCGTGTTGACGGCGTTGGCCCCCATGGCGTCACGCGTGTCCACGATGAGGTGGGTGACGACCATCGGGCCACCCAGCGTGTCGAGGACCCGAATCTCGAGATCGCGGAACCCGCCGCCGAGCCGGACCAGAACCGGATCGCA
Organism: Pseudomonadota bacterium; assembly: GCA_023423995.1. Lineage (GTDB taxonomy): Bacteria > Pseudomonadota > Alphaproteobacteria > Rhizobiales > Beijerinckiaceae > Enterovirga. Next base: position 84,631 of record JAFAEL010000098.1, read on the forward strand.
TCCGTCGCAGATCGCCTGGATCTCGCTCCGCCGCTCCAGGATCCGGATGCGGGCCGCATGCGGATCGCTGATCCCGACCGCCTGGACCTGGGCGATCATCAGGTTGCCGGACACGGAGGTGACGAAGCCGGTGTCGTAGTTCTGCCGCGCCGCGTTGCAGACCGCGGCGACGACCGAGGATTCCTCCGTCGCCATGGGGACGAGGACGTCCTCGCCATCGACCTTCATGTTCGTGGCGACGCCGATCGGGATGTTCATCGTCGAGACGACGTTCTCGATCAGGCGGTCCCCGAGATCCGACGGCAGGTTGCCGAAATCCGAAAGCCGCTCGACGACATCGGGCGCGAGGTCGGCGAAGCTCCCCACGAGGTCGAGGCGCTCGCGCGGGCTCTTCTTGTGAAAGCCCGCGATGCGCGAGCTGCGGTTGGGAAGTGGGGTTCCGTCTGTCATCGCCCAGCCTTCGTTCGGCATGGGGCAGCTGAGCCGGACAGGAGTGGCGGCAAAGGCCGGCGGATCATGCGGCCGGACTTCAGCCGGCCATCCATCCCCCCTGAACCGGGCTTTGCTGCCCGTTGCGGAAACCGTACCCGTCGGCATCCCGGCCGCAAGGTATGGTTTGCGCCGATTCCGGAGGCACCGTACCCTCGGCGGCATGGGTACGATCTCACCCGGTGATGGGCCCCCGCGTCAGGTCGACCGCGTTTTCGACGCTCTGGTCGACCGGATCGAAAGCGGTGCTCTGCCCGTGGGGAGCAAGCTTCCCTCGATCCGAGCGGCGGCGACATCGTTCGGCGTCTCCAAGAACACGGCGATCAATGCCTATGAGAGGCTGGTCGCGTCGGGGCGGGTCGAGAGCCGGCCGGGATCGGGCTTCTACGTTTCTGGCCGCAAGCCGCTTCCGCCCCCGGCGCTGCAGCCGGCCGCGATCGAGGCCGTGGACAGCGTCTGGCTGCTGCGCGAGCAGCTCGAGCGCCATTACGAGGTCCGGGTGGGCGACGGCCGCCCACCACCGTCCTGGATGGAAGGGTCGGAGGTGGGCCGGCACCTGTGGGGGCATTCGGGACGGGGCCGTGCCCTGCAGGAGAGCTATGGCTCTCCGTTCGGCTACCTGCCGCTCCGCCAGGCGCTCGCCCTGACCCTGGCGGAACGCTCGATCCGGGCTGTCGCGGACAACATCCTGCTGACCGCGGGTGCGAACCACGCGCTCGACCTCATCGTGCGCCAGCTCGTTTCGCCCGAGCAGCCGGTGCTTGTCGACGCTCCCGGCTATTACCCGCTCTTCGGAAAGCTGCATCTCGCCCGGGCCAGGCTCGTCGGCGTTCGCCGCAGCGAGGACGGGCCCGACCCCGAGGACCTCGCCGCCAAGATCGCCGCGACAGGCGCGAAGCTGTTCTTCACGCAGTCGCTGGCGCACAACCCGACGGGCTGCTCGATCACGCTTCCGGTCGCGCACCGAATCCTCGGGATCGCCGGGGCGGCCGGCCTGCAGGTCGTCGAGAGCGATCCGTTCGGCGACGTGCTGCCGGCCATGAGCCCGCGTCTTGCCGCGCTCGATGGGCTGGAACGGGTGATCTATGTAGGCACCTTCGCCAAGACCCTGTCCGCGAGCCTCAGGTCCGGCTTCATCGCGGCAAACGCCGCCCTGCTGGGCAGCCTGCTCGATCTGAAGATGGTCACGACCGTCAACAGCTCCGGCTTCGTCGAGCGGGCGCTCCATGGCCTCATCGAGAGAGGGCATTATCGGAAGCACCTCCGACGGCTTTCGGCCCGCATCGAAGCTGCGGCCGGGCAGGCGCAAGGCGTCCTCGGGCGGCTTGGGCTGCCGGTCTTCGGGGCCCCCGCGGGCGGGTTCTACATCTGGTGCGAACTGCCCTCCGGCACCGACCTGGAGGAGCTCTCGCGCCGCGCGGCGGCGGAAAGCATCCTGTTCGCGCCCGGAACCATCTTCAGCCCCGACGGACATTCCACGGCACCGACGACCCGGCTCAACGTCGCCCATGTGGGCGATCCGCGTTTCGAGGCCTTCATGCGACGGGAGTTGAAGGCGCCGTGAGCCTGCAGGGCCGCGCGCCCAGCGCGCCGCTCCGCTATAAGGACGCAACAACAAATCCAGGGTACGGGGATGAAAATGCGCACAGAGGTGGACGGAGATGGGAGGCTGGCCTCTGCATCTTCCCGGGAGGACAGACCGCGTGGCGATCTGACTGTGCGAACCATCGCCATGCCCGCCGACACGAATGCGAATGGCGACATCTTCGGCGGCTGGGTGATGGCCCAGATGGATATCGCGGGCGGCATCGCGGGCGTCGAGCGTGCGCAGGGGCGCGTCGTCACGGTCGCCGTGGATGCGATGACCTTCATCCGCCCAGTCCGCGTCGGGGACGTGCTGTGCGTCTATACGCGCGTCACCTCCGTGGGCCGGACGTCGATGAAGATCGAGATCGAGGCCTGGGCCCGGCGCTTCCGCCAGGATTATCGGGAGAAGGTGACAGAGGCGACGTTCACCTTCGTGGCCATCGACGAGGAGGGCCGCCCGCGCCCGGTTCCCGCCCTGATGGCCGGCACCTCCGACCACGTTCTCTGAGATGGCACGCGCGCCGAAGCTGAAGGTCTATTGCGCGCCGATGGGCTTCCACGACGCGCTCGTCGCCGCGCCGAGTCAGAAAGCGGCGCTCAAGGCCTGGGGCACGACGACGGATCTCTTCGCTGCGGGCCGGGCGTCCATCGTGGAGGACCCGGAGTTGCAGAAGCTGGCGCTCGCGCGTCCGGGCGAAGTGGTCAAGCATTCGCGCGGGAACGAGGCGGCGATCCTGCAGGATATCGAGGCGACCGAGGGAAAGCGGAAGCCGTCGCGGGCCAAGGCGCCGGCGCCCAAAACCAAGGCAGCGCCGCCGCCGGACCGGTCGAAACTCGAGGGTGCGGAACGAGAATTGGACGCTGCGAAACGGGCACTGGACGCCCGCCTCGCGGAATTGGCACGGCAGCGCACCGAGCTGGACGCGGAGGAGCGCACCGCCCGGCAGGATGGCGAGGCGCGCATCTTCGAACTCGAACGGGCGAGAGCAAAGGCCGCCCGCGACTACGAAGCTGCCCTCAAGCGCCACGCCCGAAGCTGATCGGAGGACCTGCGCGACGAGTCTGCGCGGTGTCTAGCCCGCCTCGGCGCCCGACCGCCGGTTCGCCAGTTCGAGCAGCACGTCGGCATGGCAGGGCTGATCGAGCCGGCACCAGCAGGCGAGGTTCCTGCCGCGGAGCGGATCGAGCCAGTCGGGCCGGACCTCTAAAATCTCGTCGGCGTGCAGGCGGAAGAGCCGGATGCTCTCCTCGCGGCTGCTCTCGGGGCCGATCGCGTAGGGGTTGCCCCAGATCGTGCTCCGGTCGACCTTCACGGTCCCGGGCGGCATGCGCCAGCCCTGGCGACGGCTGAGCTGGATCCGGACCGGCAGCGTCATGGCGCCCTTCTCATGCTCGGCGTCCTCCTGGTTCCCTCGACCGATTGAGCCGCTGCCGGCCGCCGCGCCGGCTCGGATGCGATTTCAGATGAAACGCGACGGCCCTCAGCTGCAACAGGGAGGACACCCATACAGGGGAGAAGCAGATCGTTGCCAAGCTGGAGACGATCATGCCTCTGACCTTCACGAATACGCTGTCGGGATCTGCGAAGCGGCAGCATTCGGGCCCGAAGCAGCTGCGGTCCGGCCTGCTGCTGGGATCGGCGGTCGCGGGGCCGCTGGTCGTCGGTCTCGCCGAGCTTCGCGCGGAGGCGGCCCCGGCGGCCGGCACGCAGCAGCATCGGACAGGCGCCGAGATGGCGACCCGGGCCTCCTTCTATGGCGGCGGGCACTGGCATGCCTACGGCACCGGCCCGGGCAGGAAGCCCTCCGGCAAGGACGCCGCCCGGATTGAGGCGCCTTCCGCCGAATTCCTCAGCACCCGGCCGTCGCGCGAGCACGGCGAGCGGCGAGGGCGGTCGCGCGCCCGTGGCGACACGGCCAATGAGCGCAATGCCCGGTGACTCGATCGCCCGCATGCGCGGGCTCAGGCGCAGATCGGGCCGGCCTCGCGGTGCAAATCCGCGGCGGACCAGCGGCGACCCAGTCGGGCTCCTGATGTCGGGCCGCATTGCGGTCGCGAACCAGGAGCGAGCTTGCGATGCCTTGCCAGCCGAAAGTCGATGTCGGGACCGAAGCGAGTACACGAGCCGGGGCGAGAGCGACATGACGTCCCTGCTTCGAGGCCTGTCCTCCATCCTGCCCACCCGGAAGAGCGCGCGAGCCAGCCCGCCGGACCGTCCGAAACCTCCTCGCGTCTGTCCGGGGGAGCGCACCTGGCCAGTGCTGCTGCGTGCACCGCCTGACGCCATCCGGCGCAAGGCCGCGATCCTGTTCATCGACCTCTCCGGCTTCACGGGGGTGAGCGAGCGCATCGGTCTCGACGGGACACTTGCGATCCTCGCCGACTTCTACGGCATCGTGGAGACGACGGTTCTCGACGAGGGCGGAGTGGTCCTGAACTACCTCGGCGACGGCGCCCTGGTCGCCTTCGGGGGCGGGCCAGAGTGCGAGGACGCGAGAAGTGCCGTCCAGGCGGCGCGGCGCCTCCTCGAGCGCGTGTCGGACTGGATCTCCCGGCAGCCGGAGCACAGGGCGCTGGCAGGCGTGCGCATCGGCGCGCATGTCGGCGAGGTGCTCGTCGCCCGGTTGGGCGAGGTGGCGCACAGGCCGATGACGATCCTCGGCGACAACGTGAACGTCGCGAGCCGGCTTCTCGAGCTCGCGCCGGCGCGGGGATCGGCGATCGTCTTCTCGAAGCCGCTGCTGGATGCCGCAGGTCCGGCACTTCCGGAGGGGGCGCAGCAGCTCCTGCGCGCCGGCCGTCTCGCCGCGATCCGCGGCAGGTCGGAGCGGCTGGTGGTCCACATCTGGACCGGAACCAGCATGTGCTGAGCCGAAGACGCGCGGGTGCCGGGCACCCACGCGTCGAGTGTGACGTCGGTCACAGCGCCCCTCCTGTCGCACGCGATCAGATGTTCCCGACGCAACGGCGTGCCCGCACCCACGCCGTTGCGCGCTGATTTGGAGGAGTCATGCCGAGCAAGCACGTTGTGGTGGTCGACGACGATGCGGTCATGCGCGACCTCATCGGCGATTACCTCGTCCGCCACGCCTTCAAGGTGAGCCGCGCCGCGGATGGCGCGGCGATGGCGCGGGTGGTGACGCACCTGCCGCCGGACCTCATCATTCTCGACCTGCAGCTTGGGACCGACGACGGCCTCGAGCTGATGCGATCCATGTCCACCAAGGTCGAGGCGCCCGTGATCATCATCACGGGCAACCGGGGCGAGGAGGCGGACAAGGTCGTCGGCCTCGAACTCGGGGCCGACGACTACATCACCAAGCCATTCAGCCTGCGCGAGCTGCTCGCGCGCGTCAGGGCCGTGCTGCGCCGCGCCGAAGGCGCCGGCGCGGCAGCGCGGCGGAAATCCGACCGCTCCACCTATCGGTTCGGCGGCTGGGAACTGTCCATGAAGGCACGCCGGCTGACCTCGCCGGAGGGAGAGGTCATCCGCCTCACGGCGGCGGAGTTCAATCTCCTGTCGGCCTTTCTCCGCTCGCCACAGCATGTGCTGTCCCGCGAACAGCTCCTCAATGCGAGCCGCGTGCACGACGACGAAGTGTACGACCGCAGCATCGACGTGCTGATCCTCAGGCTTCGCCGCAAGCTCGAGCGGGATCCGCGGCAGCCGACCCTCATCCGGACGGAGCGCGGCATGGGCTACGTGCTGTCCACCACCGTCGAGGTGGGCTGAATGCGCGGAGGCTCCCACCGGCTGCTTGCGCCATGGTTCCGGATCCTTCGGGACCCGTTCCTGGTCGTGCAGATCGCGGGGTGGCTCCTGGTCGCCGGTGGCTTGGTCTTCCTGGCCCGCGCACAGGAAGGCGTGAGCGCACCGGCTCCCGCGAGCCCGGCTGTGATAACGCCCGTTCGGCCGATTCCGGTGCAGCCGGAGAAGGTGCGGCTCGGCGAGAGGCTGTTCGGCGATGCGCGCCTTTCCGGCAGCGGCAAGCTCGCCTGCACCTCGTGCCACGACCTGTCCCGCGGAGGCAGCGATGACCAGGCCCGCTCCGAGGCGAGCGGCGACATGCACGACTACAACGCGCTCACCGTCTTCAACGCCGCCTACAATTTCAGGATGAACTGGCGCGGGAACGCCCGCACGCTCGAGGAGCAGAACAACGCCGTCATCACCGACCCGCGCTTCATGGGGGGCGATTGGGGCGAGATCCTCAAGAAGCTGGCAGCCGACCAGGCGTATCGCGCGGCGCTCACGACACTCTACGGCCCTCGCTGGAGCAAGGCCGACGTGCTGGACGCGCTCGCGGAATTCCAGCGTTCCCTGGTCACGCCGGACAGCCGCTTCGACCGGTATCTGCGGGGAGAGCAGGGCGCGATCACGCCCGCGGAGGAGCGTGGCTTCCGGCTCTTCGAAAGCTACGGCTGCGTCGCCTGCCACCAGGGCAGGAACATCGGGGGCAACCTGTTCCAGAGGTTCGGGATATTCACCGATCCCTTCAGCGGGCGAACGCCCGCTTCGGCGGCGGATCTGGGCCGCTACACGATTACGGGCCGCGAAGAGGACCGCTTCGTCTTCCGCGTCCCGAGCCTTCGTAACGTCGCGCTGACCGCGCCCTATTTCCACGACGCCGTCATCCGCAGGCTGGACGAGGCCGTGGCGATCATGGCCCGGACGCAGCTCGGCCGGGAATTGCCCCCCAACGAGATCGAGCTCATCGTCCGGTTCCTCCGGACGCTGACGGGCGAATACAACGGACGCCCGCTCGATCAGGACAACGGCAGAGGTTCGCCGTGATCCTGTTTCGCGCATTGGGTCTTGCGGCTGCCGTCGCCCTGCTCTTCTTCGGATTTGTGTTCGCCCGCGATGCCGCGCCGGACCCTGCCGAGCACGAGCGCCTGCTGACCAGCATGCTCACGGCGTTCCTGGACGACGCGGCGCTGCAGCGGGACGTCCTGCAGGCCCGTACGGGGCGCCTGCGGAACTACGATCCGCTGAACGAGCGGATGGGCCGTCTCCAGCGGACGGTGACCGACCTGCGGGGGGCAAGCCGGATCGCGAACGGCGATTCGGCGCTCGCCCTCAGGCGCGGCGTGGAGGAGATCGCCGCGCTGGTCCAGGCGCGCGAGGATACGGTCGAGCGGTTCAAGTCGCGCAACGCCCTGGTCCATAACTCGATCCAGATCTTCAGCCACTCGGTCGAGCGGGTCACACGCGCGGTGTCCGTCGCCGACCCGACGCTGGTGGCGGATCTCGGCGGGGCCGCCATCGCCATGCTGCGGTTCGTCGACAATCCCGGCGAGCAGAACCAGGACGAGATCGGGAAGATCCTCGCCCGCCTCAAGGCCCGGGTCCCGACCGACCCAGACCTCCGCGCGATGATTTCGCACGGCTCGCTGATATCGGCGAGCCTGCCGGTCACGGAGCGCCTTGCAACGGAGCTGCAGACGCCGCTCATCTCCGATCGGGTTCGCGTGCTCCACGCCAATTTCCTCCGCGCGCGCGCCGCAGTCGAGCTCCGGGCGGGCTGGCTGCAGCGGGGCCTCTATGCTGCGGCGGTGTCGCTCGCCCTTTACATCGCAGCCCTTCTCCTTCGCCTGCGCTACCAGACGGAAGCGCTGAAGCGCCGGCTCGCGCTGGAACACGCGACGGCCGCCATATCGAGCCACTTCATCGAGCTGCCTTCCGATCGCGCCAGCGACGGCATGGCGGCCGCGCTCGCCTTGCTCGCCCGCTATAGCGGCGCCGAGGAGGTGCACGTGGTCGCGGCCGACGAAGAGGGAGAGATCCTGCTCGCCCATCATTGGCCCGAGGAGGTCGGCGAGACCTCCCCCCGTGAATTGTTGGCGCGCGGTGCCGCCGACGCCCGGAGCTTCGCGAGCTTAGACGAGGCCCTACCCGGCACCTGCATCTTCCAGCGGCTGGCCGAGCTGAGACGGCGGATGCCGGGCGGCGACGGCTGGTCGGCCTTCCCGCTCCGCGGCCTCGATGCCGGCTCGGGCTATGTGATGTTCAAGTCGCCGCCCCATATGGCCGGCTGGGCCGCGGAGGACAGGGTGATCCTCGGCATGGCGGCCGAGATCTTCAGCATGGCGCTGCGGCGCAGCCGCAACGAGGAGGAGCGCCAGGAGCTCGAGCGGCGGCTCGCGCAGGCGCAGCGGCTCGAGTCGCTCGGCACCCTCGCGGGAGGCATCGCGCACGAGTTCAACAACATCCTGGGCGGCATGTTGGGCCATGCCGAGATGGCGCAGCTGTCGCTTCGCCGGAACTCCCCGACGCGCCGGCACCTCGAGCAGGTGATCAAGGGGGGCGCACGGGCGCAGGCGGTGATCGACAACGTTCTCGCATTCGGGCGGCGGCGGAGCCGGACGGTCGAGCGGCTCGACCCGGCCCTGGTCGTGCAGGAAGCACTGGACCTGCTGCGCGCGTCGCTGCCGGATACGATCAGTCTCTCCCCCAGCCTGGCCGAAGGCGCCGCGGTATCCGGGGACACTACCGAGCTGCAGCAGGTCGTCCTCAATCTCTGCACCAACGCGGCGCACGCGATGGGCGGAGCGGGCAACATCGCTCTGACCCTCGCCGTGGAGGAGCTCGCCGTCGAGCGCGCCCTCTCCCACGGCCATCTCGCCCGAGGGCGTTTCGTCCGCCTCGAGGTGGCCGATCACGGATCGGGCATCGCGCCTGCCGTCATGCGTCGGATGTTCGAGCCCTTCTTCACCACCAAGCAAGCGGGAAGCGGCACCGGGCTCGGGCTGTCCACCGTGCACGGCATCGCGACCGCATGGGGAGGCGGCGTGCACGTGATCAGCCGGCCGGGGGCCGGCACGAAGGTCCAGGTCTTTCTCCCGACCGCTCCCGAAGAGCAGCCCGGGACCGAGCCGCCCGAAGAGGAAGGGCGGCCGATGCGAGGCGGCGGGCAGGCGATCCTGCTCGTGCAGCCGCAGCGCAAGCAACTGCTGCTCGACGAGGAGATACTCGCCGCCTTGGGGTACGAGCCGGTAGGCTTCGAGAGAGCGGAGGATGCCGTCGCCGCGGTCGCCGGCGATCCCGAACGCTTCAGCGCGGCGCTCGTCGACTTGCCGGGGCCGGACGGGCCGGCACTTTCGCGACAGCTCGCCCAGAGATGTCCGGGGCTGACCGTCATCCTCCTGGCCGACGCGGACGCAGTGCTGGATGGTCCGGCGTTGCGACGTTCCGGGATCAAGGAGGTGCTGCGGAAACCCGTCCGCTCGCGCGGCCTTTCCGAGTGTCTGGTGCGCCAATTGTCATCCGCCCGGCGCGTGCGGCTCGTCCCGGTCTGATCCGGTCATCATTGTAGATGACAGAAAGATGAATGGCTGCGTTACTTGTGTAACGCGCTGGTACTTGACCGAAACACCCCTGATCGGTGCGAGGGGTAACGTCTTCTCGGAAGCAGGGTGAAGCATCCTCGGTCGAGGATGTTCGCCGTCGGCTTCCCCGTTGCGTAGCCGGCGCTCCTCAGGGCGGCGGCACGCGCGCATGAGGACGATCACCATGGATATCCACACGCCGCAATCGTTCTATGCCGTCTACGGCGCCGGCGCATACCGGCCGCATGCCCCGGGCGAGTGGAGCGAGGCGGGACTGGGCGCCATCGCCCGGCTGTGGCGCGCCTGGCGCATGCGCAGGATCGCCCGTCGGGCGACGCTTGAGCTCCTCGGGCTGGACGACCGCCTGCTGAAGGACATCGGGGTACAGCGTTCGCAGATCGGCTACGCCGTCCTGCACGGGCGCGGGGAGCCGGGCGAGGGGCGGCCGTTCTGGTCGCAGTCGTAGCGCGAATCCGCCACGCGAGCCGCTGCGCAAAAGGCGCCCGGGCGAGGCTTCCCTCGTCCGGGCCTTTCTCATTTCAGGCGACCGCCACGGTCTCGGCGATGCGGGCGAGGTGCTGGGCCTCCACAAGCAATCGATGCGCGTCGCTGTCGTGCATCGCCCGCCGGAACAGGTCGGCCTTCCGACGCAACTGCTCTTCGAGGTCGGCGGGACGCTCCCCGCGGGCGTCGGGGTAGCCGAGGTCCGGAACGGCCGCGAGGCGCCAGGCCGGCTCGATCAGCGCCTCTGCGCGCGCGAAGAACTCCGAGACGATCTCGTCGAGAGTGACCGACGTCCAAACGTGGTTGCGCAGCAGTTCGTGAAGCAGCCTGGCTTCGAGGGCCGCGACGCTCATGCCCTGTCCGTAGACCGGGTTGAAGCGGCAGATGCTGTCCCCGATCGGCACGAGGCCGGCCGGAAGGCGGCCCGACACGCCGAAATGGCGCCATACGCTCTCCGGGAAGCGGAACTGTGCGATCTCGCCGACCGGGCGGCCCATCCGGAGCGCCGAGGCGATCGTCGAGGTGGTGAGCAACTCCGCCTGCGCCAGGAATTCAGGCAGGCTCGCGGGAGGCTGCTCGTCACCGCGTCCCACGAGGAGCACCTGCCAGCGATCCTCGCCGATGCGCGTCATGTAGCCGGTGCGGCTGCTCGCCGGAGCTCGCGGCTGGGTGACCAGAGCCGTGAAATCGAGCTCGGCGGAAGGCGGGATCATGAAGGTCGCGGTCGAATAGCCGAGATCGATTCCGATCCTCGTCTCGCGCGGGGGCTGGAGGGCCTTCTGCGCGATGCAGGTCATGGTGGGGAAGGCCCGCCCGGACGCGTCCAGTACGAGGTCGGCCTCGACCGTATCGACCTCCCCGCCCTCGTTCTCGACGCAGACGCCGACCGCCTTCGCGCCTCCCGGCGTGGTCAGGATCTCCAGAGCACGTGTGTTGCGGCGGAAGGCGACGTTGTCCAGGGCCGCGACCCTTCGGGCCAGCGCCTGCTCGAGGATCGGCCGGGTCGTCGCAACGCCCATGATGCCGAACTCCCGCTTCGGCAGCGAGCCGATGTCCGGAAGCTCGCATCGCGCGTCGTATCCGGCATCGAAGGGCAACGCGCCCGCCCGATGAAGATCGTCCTCGAAACCCGGGAAGAGATCGGCAAGGGCCGCGAGCCCTCCGCCCATGAGCAGGTGCGGCTGTCGCCCCTGCGGGACGCCCGGGCGCGGCCGCTCGGAGGGGGGCGTCCTGTCCCGCTCCAGGATGACGACCTCCTCGACGAAATCGGCGACAGCCCGCGCTGCGGCGAGCCCCGCCATGCCGGCACCGATGACGACGGCCTGCCGGCCGATGAGACGCTTCATCACTACTCTCCTTGAGCTGCGTGATGAGCTGTCGTTATCTATTGAACACAGTAGGTGTATTGCGCCAATCTGCTCGTGCTTGTCATCTGTAATGATCGGTCGGATTGGAAGTCGATGGATGCTCTGTACGTTCTTACAGGGCTGTCATTACGCCTGAAATCGGGAGGCCATGAGCGCGAAACAGGCCCGTCCGATCCTCCTACCTGCCGCAGCCGAAAGACCGGCGGCCGGTTCGGAGGCTCTGATCCATGGCCGATTTCACCGACGGGAAGCCGGGCGCGGGCGTTGCGGAACTGCGGGATGGGGTTCGGATCCTCATCCGTCCGCTGCTCCCGGCCGACGCTGCCGCGTTCCAGGGGTTCGTGCGCAGCCTCTCCGCGGCGTCGCGGCGGGACCGCTATCATGGAGCGTTCAGCGAGCTCCCGGCGGGACTTCTCGCCCAGCTTACCTGCGTGGATCAGCTGACCCATCTCGCGCTGATCGCCGAAACGCTGGATGGCCAGGATAGCATCATCGGCGAGGCGCGCTACGCCCGGAAGGGCTTCGAGGATGCGGAGCTCGGCATGGCGGTGGCGGATCGCTGGCAGCGCCACGGCCTCGGCCGCCTGCTGCTCGGCAGACTTGAGACGACGGCGCGCCAGGCCGGGCTCGCCAGCTTGTTCGGCGATGTGCTCGCCACCAACGACGTGATGCAATCCTTCGCCCGCCGGTCCGGCTTCAAGCATGATCTCGAATCCGGCGAACCGGGATGCTTTCGCCTGCACAAATCCCTTCGTCCAAGCTGACCCGCCGGCGTTTCATTCCAAATCAGTCGGGTCCTCTTCAAAATTCCCGAGACATCGCGGCGCCGGATGTTCTCTCCGCTTCCGAGCGAGAGAACATAATGTCGAAGTTCATCAATCCACGTCGTTGTACTTCATCGGATCTGCGGCGCCGCGAGCTCCGGCCGAGCAGGCGGTATCTCGAAGGCCCGTGGTTGCCGCGCTCGCGCAGGGCGGGCGCCGTCGAGCGGGACGATCCAGGGACGGCTCGGCACGGCCCCCTCAGGCGGGTGTTGTCATGGCTGGCGGAAGGCTTCGCAGCGGCAGCCGTCGCGGCTCATCCGACGCTCGCCTGTTTGCCGCCGGAGGAGCCCGAACGGGACCGCACCCGGAAAGGCGAGGGGGCTCGGCTGATGTGCCTGCCCAGCCTCGCGGTAGTCGGGCTGCTGTCCGCGCTGGCCCCGCTTGAGGCGGTCGCCGAGGTGCGGGATCCCGCCTATCGCCATTCGGGAACGCATGCGGGTGGGCCCGCGAACGCCTTGCCGAGAGGCTACGAGGCAGCCCGCGGACGGGCGGAGCGAATCCGGTCGGATCGGCCCGCGAGCCTGCTGGGGACGCCGGAGGGGCCCCTCCCGGGGATCCGCTGGTCGACGCCGAACGAATGGGGAAATCTCGGTGGCCCGAACACCGGCGGCAGCTCGGGCGGTAGTCCCTGAACGTGAGGAGATTGCAGGCGCCTCCGCCACGGATACGCCTGCCTGCCTTCCGCGGGCCGTCAGACGGTCGGCACGGTGCCGCCGTCGATGACGTATTCCGTGCCCGTGATGGCGGCCGCCCGCGGCGACACCAGGAACGCCACGAGGTCCGCGACCTCGTGCGGCCTGGCGGGACGGCCCAGCGGAATGCCGCCGAGGCTCTTCATGATGATGCTCTTGCCGCCCTCGTAGTCGGTGCCCGCCTCCTCGGCCAGGCGCTCCGCCAGCCGGACGGCGGCCTCCGTCTCCACCCAGCCCGGCGAGACCCGGAGGACCCGCACGCCCTTTGGCGTGACCTCCTTCGACAGCGCCTTGCTGTAGGTGGCGAGCGCCGCCTTCGCGGCCGCATAGGCGGTGGTGGATTCCGGTAGCGGCAGCGCGTGCTGAATGGACGTGACATGGACCACGACGCCCGATCCGCGCTCCGCCATCCCGGGCACGATCGCCCTGTCGAGGCGCACCGCAGGCATCAGGTTGAGGTTGATCTCGGCCATCCAGCTCTCGTCATCGAGCGCCGCGAAACCACCGCCGGGCGCGCTGGAGCCGCCGAGCACGTGGACTAGGATGTCCACCCCTCCGAGGATTTCGGTGGCAAAGGCGGCGAGAGCGGCGCAGCCCTTCGCGGTGGTCAGCTCCGCCGGCAGAAAGTGAACCCCGTCGGGGATGCGCTCCGGCCGGGACCGGGCGCTCGTGACGACGCGCACGCCCGCCGACAGCAGCGAAGCGACGACCGCTTGGCCGATCCCTTTGGTGCCCGCTGTGACGACGGCGCGGCGGCCCGCCAGATCGATCCAGTCGCTCATCACTCGATCTCCAGCGCGCTGATCCGCCCGTCGCGGAGCGTGAAGCGGTGCTCGAGGGTGAGCGGGCTGCCGGGGAAGGAACCCGAGACCTCCGTCGGGACGACCACGCGGCCCTTCCGCTCCTCCACGCGGAGCGGGCGGGCCGTGAACGGCGTGCGGGCCATCGTGTCGATGCGCCAGGTCCGGATCGCCGCCAACCCGCGATGCGTCCGGGCTTCGTCCTTGACGATGGCATCGGGGGTGAAGATGGCGCCGAGCGCCTTGAGATCGGCAGCCGTGTCCGACGAGAAATAGGCGGCTACGGGCTCCGGCAGATCAGGCATCGGCTCATGTTCCTGCGATCGTTGCGAACGCGGGGGATTTCGCCATTACTGCCCATCATGACAAGAACAGACGAAAAAGTTCGGTACTTACCCGAAGGTAAGGCCGTCGCTCACACGCCGTTCTCGGCCGCGTCCGGGGTCGAGGAGGTCATCCGGATGCTCGAAGGGCGGTGGAAGCTCGTGATCCTGTTCCACCTATTCGGGGGAAAGGTCCTGCGCTTCTCCGATCTCGAGCGGGCAATCCCGGCCATTTCGCAGAAGATGCTGATCCAGCAGCTGCGGCAACTGGAGCGCGACGGGATCGTGACGCGGATCGTGCATCATCAGGTGCCCCCGAAGGTCGAATATCGCCTCACGGCCTGGGGCCAGTCGCTGTGCCCGGCCCTGGATGCGCTCCTGCAATGGGCCGAGACACGGCCTCCTGCCGAGGCCGTGGGCACGGCCGGAGCCGTGGATGGTGCGTTCCAGACGTAAGGGAGAGACCAGGCGGGATCCAACTCCGTTCGCCTGGCCGGACCGGCGGAGCCCATGCTCCGTCCGCGAACCGCGCCGGATTGGGCAGTGGCATTTGCTCAGCGCGATGCCCGGCCCGTGCCTTGAGCCGCCCGGTCGATGACGTCGGCCACCGCCTTGGGCTTGGTCAGGAAGACGACGTGGCTGCCGGCGACCTCTTCCGTGACGGCTCCGATCCGGCGCGCGGCCTGGCGCAGCAGCCTTGGATCGATCGCCGCATCCTCGGTGGCGACCACGGCCCAGCTCGGCTTGGTTCGCCAAGCGGCCTGGGTGAGCTTGGCGGTCAGCGCGCCGAACGCGATCGAAACCTGGGAGTCCCGGAGGAAGGCCGCGTCGGCATCGCTCGTATCACCGGCGAAGCCGCTCTTGAACTTCGGCCCGTTCACGAAGGCGAACCCGTCCGACTGCTCCTCGATCACGAAGGTCTTCGGCAGCGGGAACTCGGCGTATTGGTCGAAGGTGGATTCGCCGACATCGGGGGCGTGCGCCGCCACATAGACGAGGCCGGTCACCTTGGGGTCTGTCCCGGCCTCGGTGATCACCGAGCCGCCATATGAGTGCCCGACCAGGATCGTCGGCCCGTCCTGCCGGTTGAGCACGCGACGGGTGGCCGCCACGTCGTCCGCGAACGAGGTCAGCGGGTTCTGCACGATGCTGACGCGGTATCCTCTCGCGGTCAGCTCGTCATAGACGCCGCGCCAGCCCGAACCGTCCGCAAAGGCGCCGTGCACCAGGACGACGTTCTTCGCCGGCTGCGCCGGGGCGCCGGCCGGGCCCGGCTGGGCGTGGGCAACGGCGACGCAGGCTGCGAGAGCGGCGGCCGCGATGACATTCCGAATCCTCATGGTCATGGATCCTTCAGGAGCGTGAGCGGGTGTAGGTCCCGATACAGCGATAAATAGTATCGCGATATCTTTTCTAGTGAGCTCGCCCTAACGTGTCAAGCGCGATCCTTATCGCGACATTTATGTTTGCGGAGGACGGGTTATATGCAGCCCGGAGTGCAAGCCATGACAGACGAACCGAACCGCCCTCCCGACCTGGAGGACCAGCTCTGCTATTCGATCTACTCTGCAGAAATCGCGATCCAGCGCGCATACAAGCCTTGGCTGGACTCGCTCGGGCTGACCTATCCGCAGTACCTCGTGCTGAACGTCCTGTGGGGACAGGACGGACAGAGCGTCGGCAGGATCGCCGAGCAGCTGGCGCTCGAATCGAGCACCGTCACGCCTTTGCTCAAGCGGCTCGAGGCCGCCGATCTGGTCCGCCGGGCCCGCAACCCCGAAAATGAGCGGCAGGTGATCGTCGCGTTGACCGATCGGGGGCGCGCGCTGCAATCGAGGGCCGGCTGTCTCGGCGACGCCCTGCTGAGGGCCTCCGGCCAATCCGCGGACGAGCTCGGAGAGCTGAACCAGCTCGTGAAGCGCCTCCGCGATGCAATCTACAGCAGCATCGGGGGCTGGAGCCTGGCCCGTTCCTGATTTCGGCGGATGGCTGCGGGCCTGCCGCGTTCGCGTCCCGACGAGTAGCGCGGGCACGGAACCTCGGCCCAGCCATTCCCGCCCGGTCTCGCCGCGGTTCAGACCGGACCTGAACCTTCCGCCTCCCTTGCGCGTCAAGCTACCGAACGGGAGACCGGAGACGGATGCACAGGGACGGATCGGGCGTGGTCATGGTGACGGGCGCCTCCGCGGGAATCGGGCGCGCCGTGGCGACGGCTTTCGGCGAGATGGGCTGGTCCGTCGGCCTCCTGGCGCGCGGCCGGGATCGCCTGGAGAGCGCCGCCCGGGAGGTCGAGCGCGCGGGCGGGCGGGCGCTCGTGCTGCAGGCCGATGTCGCCAATCCCGACGACGTGGACGAGGCGGCGGACCGCCTCGTTGCCGCCTTTGGCGGGGTCGACGTGTGGGTCAACAACGCCATGGCGACGATCTACGCGCCCGTCGTCGAGCTCACCCCCGCCGAGATCCGGCGGGTCACGGACGTCACCTATCTCGGCCAGGTGCATGGGACGCTCGCCGCCCTGCGCCTGATGCGGCCGGCGGATCGCGGGACCATCGTGCAGGTGGGTTCCGCTCTCGCCTACCGGTCGATCCCGCTGCAATCGGCCTATTGCGCTGCCAAGGCCGCGGTTCGCGGCTTCACGGACTCGCTGCGCAGCGAGCTCCTGCACGAGGAGAGCGGCATCCGGCTCACGATGGTGCAGCTGCCGGCCGTCGACACGCCGCAATTCGACTGGGCCCGAAGCCACCTGCCGCGCGCCCTGCAGCCCGTCCCGCCGATCCATGAACCGCACGGCATCGCAGGGGAGATCGTCCGGGCCGCCATCGAGGCGCCGCGCGAGCTCTGGATCGGCAAGCCCGCCATCGAGGCGATCCTGGGAACGATGGTCGCCCCGTCCCTGATGGACCGCATGATGGCGCGCCGCGCCTGGCCCGGGCAGATGACGGAGGAGCCGGCGAAGCCCCGACCGGACAACCTCTTCGAGGCACCTCCTGGCGATCCCGGGGCGGCCGGTCGGTTCGGCGCGCATGCGACGGCTCGCGGGCTTTCTGAGACGACGGTGCGAGCGGGTCTCGGGCTCGCCTGCACGGCCGCACTCGTCGGTGTTTCGGCGCTCGCCTACCGTTTCGGACAAAGGCGATCGAGAGCACTCCTTCGCGTGGGACGGGACGCCCGCTGAGGGAACGCGAGCTTGGCCTCGCCCCAGATGCGGCGAGTTTCGGGGAATGCCTCCACGCGCTGTTAAGCACGCCTGATTCCGGGGGAGCGGCGTTAAGATCGCCTTCGCTCCTTGCGCCCTCTTTATGGCCGGCTCTTCCAACCGGAACCGCGCATGTTCACCGTCATCGGCTGCCTCAGGGACGCGCACGACCCGTGGCTTGTCGGGCTCGCAGCATCCATCTGCGCGCTCTCCGCCATCACGACCATCCAGCTCCTCCGGCATGCCCGCAAGAGCGGCAGCCTGCGCGGGCGCGCGCTCTGGATCGCGATCGGCGCCCTGTCGGGCGGGTCCGGCATCTGGGCGACGCATTTCATCGCCATGCTGGCCTTCGAGCCGGGCTTGCCGAGCGGTTACAATCTCCCGCTGACGGTCCTTTCGCTCGTCTATGCCGTCACGCTGACCGGCGCCGGACTCAGCATCGCCCTTACGCGCGGCTTGCCCGGCGCGGCCCCGATCGGCGGCGTGGTGCTGGGCGCCGGCATCGCGGCCATGCACTACACGGGGATGGCCGCCTACGAGGTCAGCGGGCAGATCTCGTGGGATCCGATCCTCGTCGCGGCGTCGCTTCTTCTCGGCGCCAGCCTTGGTGCGGGGGCCCTCGCGCTCTCCTCGACGGGAAGCGCGCCACGATCTCACCTCGTGGCCGCGCTCCTGCTCGTTCTCGCCATCTGCAGCCATCACTTCACCGCGATGGGCGCGGTCACGATCGTTCCGGACGGGTCCGTGGAGATCTCCGCCGCGGCCGTTCCGCCGCGCTGGCTGGCGGCGGTCGTTGCGCTTGCGAGCTTCGCGATCCTGCTGCTCGCCTGCGCGGCCGTCGCCCTCGACATCCGCGACCGCCGGCATGCCTCAAGAGAGCAGGACCGGCTGCGCAGTCTCGCCAACGCGGCCGTCGAGGGCCTTCTGGTCTGCACGGGGGACGCGATCGTCAGCGCCAATGACAGCTTCGCGAAGCTGGTCGGCACCACGTCGTCCGACCTCATCGGAGCCTCGCTCTCGAACTTCCTCGCGGACGGGCCGACGCGCCTGTCGCTCGCGGCCAATCCGGACCAGGCCTTCGAAACGGAGCTCCGGGAGACCGGCGGTGCAAGGATCCCCGTCGAGGTGATCTTCCACCCGGTCTCCTACGGTGCCCAGCCGCATTATGCCGTGGCGGTCCGGGATCTCCGCGCACGGCGACGGGCCGAAGGGCAGATCCGGTATCTGGCTCATCACGATCCGCTCACCGGCCTTGCAAACCGGGCCAGCTTCCACCGGCACCTCGATCAGGAGATCAAGCGCGCGAAGCTGGCGGGCACCAAGATCGCGGTGCTCTGCCTCGACCTCGACCGTTTCAAGGAGGTCAACGACCTGTTCGGGCACGCGGCGGGCGACAACATGCTCGTCCATGTCGCCAAGCTCGTGACCTCGGCGCTCGACGAGGCGAACCTTCTCGCCAGGCTCGGGGGCGACGAGTTCGCCATCATCGCGGAATGCGACCACGCCGTGTCCGCCGGGCGGCTCGCGGAGCGCATCCTCGAGGAGCTGCGGCGTGCGAATGCCGAAAGCTCCGGTCCGCTCGCCGCCATGAGCATCGGCATCGCCCTTTTCCCCGACGACGCTGGCGACCGGGAGGTGCTGC
Organism: Pseudomonadota bacterium; assembly: GCA_023423995.1. GTDB lineage: Bacteria > Pseudomonadota > Alphaproteobacteria > Rhizobiales > Beijerinckiaceae > Enterovirga. The sequence goes on from JAFAEL010000098.1 coordinate 103,384, forward strand.
TCAGCTACGCCGACACCGCTCTTTACCGGGCAAAGGCCGAGGGCCGGGGCACATACCGTTTCTTCGAGCAGAAGATGGGCGCCGAGGTGCGCGAGCGCCGCCTGATCGAACACGACCTCCGGCACGCGGTCGCCCGCTGCGAGATGCGCGTGGTCTTCCAGCCCCAGACCGACGTCAGCACGGGCGAGGTGGTCGGGTTCGAGGCGCTGCTTCGCTGGCACCATCCCGAGCGGGGATCGGTGTCCCCGGGGGTCTTCATCCCCATCGCGGAAGAGAGCGGTTCGATCCTGCAGATCGGCGAATGGGTCCTTCGGCAGACCTGCCGCGAGGCCGCGAGCTGGCCGAGGCCCCTGTCCGTCGCGGTGAACGTCTCGGCCGTCCAGATCCACAGCCCTCATTTCGTCCAGACCGTGCACGAGATCCTGTTCGAGACCGGGCTCAAGCCGGCCCGCCTCGAGATCGAGATCACGGAAACCGCCCTGATCCGGGACCCCAGCCGGGCGCAGGCGACCTTGCGCCAGCTGAAGGCGCTCGGCGTGCGCATCGCCATGGACGATTTCGGGACCGGCTACTCGTCGCTCTCGAACCTGCGCGCCTATCCATTCGACAAGATCAAGATCGACGGCTCGTTCATCCGCGCCGTCGACACGAACGAGCAGACCGCCGCGATCGTGCGCTCGGTGCTCGGCCTCGGCCGCGGGCTCGGCCTGCCCGTCCTGGCCGAGGGCGTGGAGACCGACGGCGAGCTCAGGTTCCTGGCTGCCGAGAACTGCACGGCGGCGCAGGGCTACCTCATGGGCCGTCCCTCGCCGATCGAGACGTTCAGGGTCCACACGCATGGCGGCGGGGAGCCGCCGGACGAGCGCGCCGCCGCCTGATCTCAGCCCTCCTCACGCGGCGGCACGATCGGCTTCCCCGTCCATCGAGCTGGCGAGGCCGGCATAGTCGGTCTTGCCGGTTCCGAGCACCGGGATCGTGCGGCCGGCGAGGACCTCGCGCGGCAGCATGATCTCCGGCACGCCCTGCTCGGAGGCGACGCGCTGGAGGGTGGCGCGCGACAGGTCGGGATCCTCGCTCAGGAGCACCACCGCCTCGCCCTTGCGCGCGTCCGGTCGGGCGATCGCCGCGTGGCGGAAGCCCGGGGAGGCGCGGGAAGCGAGGTCCTCCACGGCGCCGAGAGACACCATCTCGCCCGCGATCTTGGCGAAGCGCTTGGCGCGCCCCTTGATCGCGAGGAAGCCTTCCTCGTCGATCGCCACGATGTCGCCCGTGTCGTACCAGCCATCCTCGACGGGCTCGAGCTGGCCCGGCGCGGCGTCGCGGTAGTAGCCGGCCATCACGTTCGGCCCGCGCACCACGAGCCGCCCGCCCTCGGGGATGCCCTGCACCGGCTCCAGCCGATGCTCGATGCCGGGCATGAGCCGGCCGACAGTGCCCGCCTTGAAGTGCATGGGCGTGTTGAAGGCGATGACGGGCGCGGTCTCGGTCGCGCCGTAGCCTTCGAGAATGCGCACCCCGAAGCGCTCCGACCACGTCCGGCGCGTCTCGTCCGACACGCGCTCGGCGCCCGCCCCGACGATGCGGACGGAGTGGAAGTCGTAAGGATTCGCCATCCGGGCATAGCCGCGCAGGAAGGTGTCCGTGGCGAAGAATACGGTCGCGTTGGTCTGGTAGATGAGCTCCGGCACGATCCGGTAATGGAGCGGGGAGGGGTACAGGAAGGTCTTGATCCCGGCGAAGACGGGCAGGAGCGTCCCGACCGTCAGGCCGAAGGAGTGGAACATCGGCAGCGCGTTGAAGACGATGTCGCGCGTGTTGAAGGCGATGCGGGCGCCGACCTGATGCCGGTTCGCGTGCAGGTTCCGGTGAGTCAGGACGACCCCCTTCGGCGTGCCTTCCGAGCCTGACGTGAACAGGACGACCGCGGGCGCGTCGGGGTCGCGGCGACGCGCGAAGGACCGCGGCGCAAAGGACTTGGCAAGGCCGGCGAGCTTGTCGAAGGTGCCGATGACCTCGCGCACATCCTCCAGGTAGACGATCCGCACCGATTTCGAGAGCTCGTCGGCGACCGCCTGGAGCTTGCCCTTCTCGATGAAGCGGCGGGAGGAGAGCACGGTCTCGACGCGCGCGATCCGGCAGGCGGCCGCCATGCCGGCGGCGCCGGCCGAGACGTTCAGCATCGCGGGCACGCGGCCGGTCGCCTGGAGGGCGAAGAAGGTGACGGCGGCGCCGACCGAGTTCGGCAGCATGATCCCGACCGTCTCGCCCGGCTGTGCCTCGCGCCGCAGCTTCGCGCCGAGCACGAAGGCGCCGGTCAGGAGACGGCCATAGGTGAGCGGGGCGAAATCGATGTCCTCGAGGATGGCGTGCCCCCGCCCGTGGAGCGAGGCGGCATCCGCGAGGGCGGCGAACAGCGTCCGGTCGATGGCGGAGGTGACGAACATCATCTCCGACATCACGTCGTAGAGCCGCTGCCCGGCCGCCTTGCGCCGTGCCCGGCCCTTGAGCTCGGGCGGGACGGGGAGTCGCCGCGGCGGCAGGATCGTCATCGTCACCTTGGGCAGCGCGCGCCGGGCGACCCGGCCGGCGAGCCGCGTGAAGGCCGTATGCTGCAGCCCGTCGAGCCGCACGGGGATGATGTCCGCGCCGCTTCGGTCGGCCACAAGGCCGGGCCCGTCATAGACCTTCATCAGCGACCCGGTGACGGTCAGCCGACCCTCGGGGAAGATGACGAGCGTGCGGCCCTTCTCGACCTCGCGGGTGAGGGTCTTCAGGGCCATCGGATTCGCCGGGTCCACGGCCGCGAAATCGACCAGCGACAGCAGCGGCTTCACCCACCAGCGCTTCGCAATCAGCGTGTCCACGGCAAAGACGGGATCGCCCGGCGTGAAGGCCGCGATGACGAGCCCGTCCAGGAAGGAGCTGTGGTTGGCGACGATGACCCGGCGCTCGCCCGCAAGGGCCAGATTCTCCTCGCCGCGGACCTCGACGTCGTAGAGCGCCGACAGGATCGCGCGCGTCACCGTCTTCAGCACCAGGCGGGAGAGGAGACGCAGCATGATGAAGGCGGCGACGAGGTTCAGGGCCGCGAGAACGAGGGCCAGCGCCGGAACCGTGAGGCCGAGCCCGGAGGACAGGATCGCCGTCACGACCGCGCCCGCCACCATCATCAGCGAGTTGACGATGTTGTTCGCCCCGATCGTGCGCGCCTTGGCGTCCTCCGGGGCGGCATGCTGCAGGATCGCGAAGAGCGGGACGGCATAGAAGCCCGCGACCGTCGCCAACCCGAACAGGATGGCGCCGATCAGGAGCGCGCCGGGCGTGGCAAAGACCGCGGCGACGGATTGGCCCATGGCGGCGGGAGCCGGGAGGGCGGCCGCAGCGGCCGCGAAGACGGCGAGGCCGAACGACAGCGCGAGCGCCGCGAATGGCACCGGGCGAGGCGTGATCTCGCCCTTGAGCCGCTTCGCGCAGAGCAGCGATCCGGCCGCGATCCCGACCGAGAATATGGCGAGGAGGCAGCTCGCGACGGCCTCGCTGCCGCCGAGGTAATCCCGGGCAAGCGGGGGCACGAAGGACAGAAGCGTCGCGCCGATCACCCAGAACCAGGAGATCCCAAGGATGGAGAGCCAAACGGTGCGGTTTCCGCGCGCCTCCCGCAGGACGGCGAGCGTCCCGGTCCCGTGCGGCGCCGCCTCGGCCGGGAGCGCCTGCGGGATGAAGCGCGAGGCGAGATAGCCAGCGGCCGCGAAGACCAGGAGCGCGCCCGACACGATCGCCGCGCCGCCCTGCGAACCAATCAGGGATCCGCCCAGGATACTGCCGAGCAGGATCGCCACGAAGGTCGCGCTCTCGACGAGTGCGTTGCCGGAGACGAGTTCCTCCGGCCGCAGATGGGCTGGCAGGAGCGCGTATTTGACGGGGCCGAACAAGGCGGCCTGGCAGCCGAGCAGGAACAGGACCGCGAAGAGCGGCACGAGATGGCCGCTGAGCAGCGCGCCGGCCGCCAGGACCATCAGGGCAATCTCGAGGAGCTTCAGGCGGCGGGCGAGGACCGCCTTGTCCATGCTGTCCGCGAGCGTCCCCGCGAACGCCGACAGGAAGATGAAGGGCGCCACGAAGGTCGCACCCGCCAGCGCCGTGAGCGATGCCGGGTCCAGGCCGGATGCGGCGCCCGCCTGGAACGCGACCAGGAGCGCCATCGCTTGCTTGAAGAGGTTGTCGTTGAAGCCGCCCAGCGCCTGCGTCCAGAACAGCGGGGCAAAGCGGCGGGTCCGAAGAAGGTGAGCCGGAGCGCTCTGGTCCATGGCGGCCTCAATGTCCCTCTGTCGTCCTGCCTGTCGGAAGCCTGACCCGCGGTGTGAAAAACCTGGGCCCGATCATCCCGGCCGGACGGCCACGATCGGCGGATGTTATTTGAACATCGTTCATGAAACGCCTAGAACGGGGTGCCGGCCCGTTCAAGAGGAAAAATGAACGTCGTTCAAAAAAAAGCACGAGGGCGTCCGCGGAAGGATTCGACGCAGAGAAACGCCGATCGTGCCGCCCTGGTCGCGGCTGCCGCGGAAATTCTGCGTGAGGGCGGGTCGCCAGCCTTCAGCGCGAGGGCCGTCGCAGAGCGAGCCGGGAGCGCCGTCGGCTCGGTCTATACGCAGTTCGAGAGCCTGGAGGCGCTGCGCCTCGAAGCCAATGCCGTGACCATGCGCGAGCTGCGCCTCACGCTCGCCGACGCGCTGCCGGGCTGCCAGAGTGAAGCCATGGAGGATCGGCTCCTCTGCCTTGCGGAGGCCTATCTCCGTTTCGCGGCCGACAACCACAATGCCTGGGCGGCGCTGTTCGAGCCGAGCACGATGACGGCGCCTCCCGAGATCGCCGCCGACATCTCGGCCCTGTTCGCGATCCTGGAGAGCGTGCTGAGGGAAGGGGGCGTCGCGGACGAGGCCGAGATTTCCGTCATGGCGCGGACGCTTTGGTCGAGCGTCCACGGCATGGTCTATCTCGGCGAGACCGGCGGGCTTAGGCCGATCGGCCCGGAGGACGTCCGGCCGATGATCCACGCGCTCGTCCACGCGGTCGTAAAGGGCCTGTCCGTCGCGGCCGGGGCTTTGCCGGGATGATGGGGGGATCCCGCTCGCGGGGAGCGGGATCCGGAGAATGCTGGCCCGCCGGACCTGTCGGCCCGGCGTGCGATCAGGCGGCCTGGAGCGCCGGCGGGAACAGGCTCACATGCGCGGTCTGCGCGGGCAGGCGGCGGCTCATCTGCTCCTCGAGCCAGAGCGTCGTAGCCCGGAGCCCCTCGAAGGAGGCACCGGACGCGACGCCCGTGCGGTCGAGCATGTAGACAAGGTCCTCGGTGCCGATATTGCCGGTCGCCTCCGGCGCGAAGGGGCAGCCGCCGATCCCGCCGAGGCTCGCATCGAGCGCCGAGACGCCGGCCCGCAGGGCCGCGTCGGCATTGGCGTAGCCGGTGTTGCGCGTGTTGTGAAAATGCGCGCGCAGCTTCATGCCCGGCAGGGCCTCCCGGACGGCCGTGAAGCGGGTCTCGACGTCATACGGCGTGCCGACCCCGATCGTGTCGGCCAGCGACAGCTCGTCGGTTCCGATCTCCGCGATGCCGCGCGCGAGCTCCACCACGCGTTCGACCGGCACCTCGCCCTCGAAGGGGCAGCCGAAGGCCGCCGCGATCGTGACCGAGCGGAAGAGGCCCGCCGCCTTCGCGCGCGGCCCGATGGCTCGCCAGGTGTCCAGGTTCTGCTGGACCGTGGTCCCCTGGTTGCGCTGGCTGAAGGTCTCGCTGGCGACCGCCGCGAAGGTAATCTCCGCGAAGGCCCCCGTGGCGAGCGCCCGATCGAAGCCGCGCTCGTTCAGGACGAGACCCGAGAGGCTGACCCCGGGGAGGCCCGCGACCCCCCGCATCACGTCCTCCGCGTCCGCCATCTGCGGCACGCGCTTGGGATGAACGAAGCTCGTCGCCTCGATGCGGCGCAGGCCGTTCTCGGCCAGCCTGCGGATCAGCTCGATCTTGATCTCGGTCGGAAGGAGCTGGCGATCGTTCTGGAGCCCGTCGCGCGGGCCCACCTCGACGATCTCAACCTGTTTCGGTCGCGCCTGCATTGCGGTGTCCTTCGTCATCATGCCGCTTTGCGCTGGCCCTGCCCGATCACGCCGGTCCGGGCAAGCTCGGCCATCCGGTCGGCCGTCATGCCCAGGAGGCCGCCGAACACCTCGTCATTGTGCTCGCCGAGATCCGGGCCGGCCCGCTTCACCTCGCCGGGGGTCATCGAGAGCCGCGGCGCGACGTTCTGCATCTTCAGCATTCCGAGCCGCGGATGAGCGACCTGGACGATGGTCTCGCGCGCCTTGAAATGCGCATCTTCCAGCATCTCGGGCGCGCGGTAGATGTCGCCGCGCGGCACGCCGTGGCTGTCCAGCAGGGCTCCGAGCTCCTCGCGCTCGAAGCCGGCCGTCCATTCCGCGATCATGGCGTCGAGCTCGGCCTGGCGCTGGCCGCGCGCCGTGTGCGTGGCGTAGCGCGGGTCCTCGGCCAGCTCCGGCCGGCCCATCGCGGCCGCGAGGCGCTTGAACACCGTATCCTGGTTGGCGGCGATCAGGACGAACACGCCGCTCTTCGTCGGGTAGACGTTGGAGGGCGAGATGTTCGGCAGGATGGAACCCGTGCGCTCACGGATGTAGCCGGTCTTGTCGTACTCGGTGACGAGGTTCTCCATCACGGCGAGGACCGCCTCGTAGATGGCGCTGTCGACGATCTGGCCATGGCCGGTGCGGTCACGCGCATGCAGGGCCATGAGGCCGCCGAGGCAGGCGAAGGTCGCCGCCAGCGTGTCGCCGATCGAGATGCCGGTGCGGGACGGCGGGTTCGACGGGTCGCCGACCACGTAGCGCAGGCCGCCCATCGCCTCGCCGATCGCCCCGTAGCCGGCATTCTTCGAATAGGGCCCCGTCTGCCCGTAGCCGGAGACGCGGATCATGATCAGGCGCGGATTGATGGCCGACAGCGCCTCGTAGCCGAGGCCCCACTTCTCCATCGTGCCGGGGCGGAAATTCTCGATCAGGATATCCGAGCGCCGCACGAGTTCGCGGATGACGTCCTGGCCCTCGGGCACGCGGGCATTGATCTCGATCGACTTCTTGTTGCGGGCGATGACGGGCCACCAGAGCGACTGCCCATGCGGCTTCTCGCGACCCCATTCGCGCATCGGGTCGCCGGCGCCGGGCTGCTCGATCTTGATCACCTCGGCCCCGAAATCGGCAAGGAGCTGGCCGCAGAAGGGGCCGGCGAGGAGTTGTCCCATCTCCAGCACGCGCAGGTCGGAGAGGGGGCCGCCCTGGACGGGCTTTGGGGAGGTGGTGGCGTCGCTCATTCGTGTCTCTCTGTTCTTGTTGGTTACAGGGCGCGATCGTTCAGGTGATGTCGGCTTCGACGGCGGAGAGTGCCGCGCGGGCAACCTCCATGTCTTCCGAATAATGCCCGCCGCTGACCCCTATCGCGCCGATCATCTCGTCGTCGATGCGGATCGGATAGCCACCACCGAAGATCGTGAGTCGTGGCGTGTGGGTTATTCCGTGCAGAAGCGGTGGGTCGTTCTTCACGAAGTCCCACCAGACGTGAGTCGCGATGCCGAAGGCACTTGCTGTATAGGCCTTGTCCTGCGCGATGCCAATCGACAGGTGCGCGGCACCGTCCATGGCGAGGAAAGCCTTGAGCTGTCCGGCCTCGTTCGTGATCGCGATGCACATCTTCTTCTTGAGTTCTTCGGCCTTGGCGACCGCCGCCTTGATCATGCGTTTGGCGGTTTTCTCGTCGATGGTGTGCTTCACGATCGGCATTACGTCGTCTCCTCCTTCGGCCATGGCCGATCAGACCTTCCGGGCGATGCTGTGGGCTTCGACGAGCGCCACCGGCAGCCGCCTTGGCGCGTAGGCGTCCCCGACCAGGAAAGTCCGGTCGAAACCGGCTGCCTTCAGCTCGCGATGAAGCGCGTTGCGGGCCCGCTGGTAGCCCGTCCAGATCACGGCGCTCGTGTGTGGCAGGACGACCTCGCGGCCCGTCAGGTAGTGCTTGAGCACCGCCGCGCCGTTCTCGACGCGGTCGACGAACATGGAGGTCCTCTGCTCGGTGCCCGCCTCGTCGAGCGCCTTGAGGGTCGCGATGCGGGACACCATCGGGAGCTCGCGGAAATTCTCGAAGAACCGCGACGTGACCGTGAACGACAGGCCGTAGCTGCGCGCGAGGGCGGCGGCGGCCTCGGCGATGGAGGAGGCCCAGAAGTATCCGTCCTCGTCCATGAGGACGAGGTTCCGTCCGAGGGACGGGACGCGCTTCAGGTCGTCGGGCCCGGTGGCGGCGATCACCGGGACGGAGCCGTCTCCGGGGAGCGTCGGCGCAAGCGCCTCGGCGCCGGCCGCGATGATGACGGCGTCCGGGGCGTCCTCCTGGATCCGGGCGAGGGTCGCCTCCTGCCCGAGCCGGATCTCGACGCCTTTCCGGCCGGCCTCCGGGATGAGGAAATCGATCACATGGCGCAGTTCGGCGTTGTTCGGCAGCCGATGCGACCAGGCGACCTTGCCGCCGAGCACGTGGGATTTCTCGTAGAGCGTCACGCGGTGCCCGCGCTCGGCCGCGACCCGGGCCGCCTCCAGTCCTGCGGGTCCGCCGCCGACGACGACGATCCGGGTGGGCGGCGCCGGGGAGTGGTGGCGGAAGGCATGCTCTCGCCCTGCGACCGGATTGGTGGCGCAGCCGATCGGCTCGCCGGACGAGATCCAGTCCCAGCACTGGTTGCAGGCGATGCAGCGCCGGATCTCGGCCGTGCGCCCCGTCTGCGCCTTGGTCGGCCATTCCGGGTCGACGATGAGCGCGCGGCACAGGCCGACCATGTCGCCGTCGCCGGACGCGATGATGTCCTCCGCCTGGTCCGGCATCTGGACGCGGGTGCTCTGGACGACCACGGCATCGCCCACGGCCGCCTTGATGCGGCGCTGGATGTCCCGGTAGCTCTCCTGCGGCCAGTGGCGATCCGGCAGGTGCGTCTCGATCGTGTTGAAGTTGCCCTGGCTCAGCGAGATGTAGTCGACCAATCCCTCAGACACGAAGAGCTGCGCGATCTCGCAGGCGTCGTCGATCGTGATGCCGCCCGGGGTGAATTCCTCCACGCCCATCCGGTAGCCGATGACCGAGCTCGGCCCGAGGCGCCTGCGGACAAGCTGCAGGATCTCGCGCGGGAAGCGCAGCCGGTTCTCGAGCGAGCCGCCGTAGCGGTCCGTCCGCGTGTTCGAGAAGGGCGACACGAACTGCCCGATGAGGTGGCCCTGCGCGCCGTGGATCTCGACCCCGTCCGCATCGGCGTCGCGGGCGTTCACGGCGGCGCTCGCGAACCACTCCACCATCTCCTCGACCTCCTTGGTCGAGAGGGCGTGCGGGGTTCCGCCGCTGCGCGGGCAGGCGATCTCGGACGGTGCCAGGAGGGTCCCGACCCGCCGGCCGAGATGCTGCCGCCCGCCGTGGTTCAGCTGGACGACGAAGAGCGATCCGGCCTCGTGCAGCGCGTCCGATATCCTCCGCAGGCCGGGGATGACGCCGCGGTCGAAGAGCGGGATCGCGTTCGGCACCACGGCTTCGAGCGGATGCAGCCGGACCGCCTCGCTGACGATCGTGCCCGCGCCGCCCTGCGCGACGGTCCTGTAGAAGGCGAGCATCCTGCCGCGCACCCTGTGACGCTCGGCAAGATTCGAGGTCGTTGCCACGCGCATCACGCGGTTCTTGGCAACCTTCGGTCCGAGCCCGATGGGCGAGAACAGGTGCGGATATGTTTCAGTGTACGCCACGCCGGGTTCACGGCAATGTGCGTGCCACGCGCGGTGCTGCGTAAGTCTTTGTTTTTGCTTCGAGTTGACGGAGTGCCTGTCGGGCGTGCTACGTTTCAGGGCGGCGCGTGAGACGCCGTTGAAACGCGGGGGACAGCTAGTGCAAGGGCGGATGGCGGAAGCGGACGGCCGGATCAGGCTCTGCTTCCTGAGTTATCGCCATCTCAGCCGTCTCGCCCGATCGGTGATCGAGGAATACGAGGACCGGGCCGAGATCGAGGTCATCGACGAGTCCTTCGAGGCCGCGCTGGCGATCGCCCGGGCGCGGGAGCGCAGCGGCAGCATCGACGCCTTCATCAGCGCCGGCGCCAATGCCAGCTTCCTGCGCGGATCGCTCGCCACTCCGGTCGCCGTCATCAAGGTGACGGGCTACGACACGCTGCTCGCGATGCTGAAGGCGCGCGAGATCACGAAGCGGGTCGCCGTCGTCAATTACCGCCAGACGGTGCCCGAACTCGACCAGGTGCGCGACCTGCTGCGGATCGAGGTCGCCCAGAAGGCCTATCGCACGCCCGGCGAGGCGCAGGAGGCGGTGCGCGAACTCGCCGCGCAGGGCTATCCGGTCGTGATCGGGTCGAGCATCGTCTGCGAGAGCGCCGAACGGGAGGGGCTGGCCTCCATCCTGTCTTATTCGCTCTCGTCCGTCCGCCAGGGCATCGACGACGCGCTCGAACTCGGACGTGTCGCGCGCCTCGAGGCCGCCCGCTACGCGCAGCTCAACGGGGTGCTCCAGAGCCTGGACGAGGCGGTGCTGGCCGTGGATCGGCACCATCGCATCGTCGCCCTGAACACCCCGATGGAGCGCCTGCTGGGTGGCAGCCGGCCGGAACTGCTGGGCGAGCGCCTCGACAGCTACGATCAGGAATTGTCGCTTCTCGACACGCTCGAAAGCGGCCAGCCCGAACGCGGGCGGGTGATCCGTGTCGCGCGCCGCGACTGGATCCTCGGGCGAACGCCGATCAGGGAGCGCGGCCAGATCACGGGCGCGGTCCTCACCCTGCACGATGCCCGCTCGATCCGCGAGGCGGATACGAGCCTCAGGACGCAGAAGCGGCGGGAGAAATCCCCGACCGCCCGCTACAGCTTCGCCGACCTCAAGGGCAGCTCGCCCGCGCTCCTGCGTGCGCGGGACACAGCCCGGCGCTTCTCCGCGACCGACATCACGGTGCTCCTCTCGGGCGAGAGCGGCACCGGCAAGGAGCTCTTCGCCCAGGCAATCCACAGCGCGAGCCGGCGGGCCGACCGGCCCTTCGTGGCCGTCAATTGCTCTGCCTTCCCGGAGACGCTGCTCGAGAGCGAGCTCTTCGGCTACGAGGAGGGCGCCTTCTCCGGGTCGCGCCGCGGCGGCAAGCCGGGCCTCTTCGAGGCCGCCCATACGGGCACGCTGTTCCTGGACGAGATCGGCGACATGGCTCCCGCGCTCCAGACCCGCCTGCTGCGGGCGCTGCAGGAGCGCGAGGTCGTCCGGCTCGGCGGCGTCGCGCCGATCCCCGTCGATGTCCGCATCATCGCCGCGACGCACCAGCCGCTCGACATCCTCATCCAGGAGCGGCGGTTCCGGTCGGACCTCTACTATCGCATCAACATCCTGCGGCTGCAGATCCCGCCTCTGCGGGAGCGGGCGGAGGACGTGGAGGAACTCGCCAGGACCTTTCTGGTCCGGTGCCTGCGGCGGCTCGGATCGGAGCTCGACGAGGGCGCATTCGCGGCGCTCCTCCCGCGCTTCCTCGCCTATGGCTGGCCCGGGAATGTCCGGGAACTCGAGAATATGTGCGAGCGCCTGGCGGTGCTGCTGGCCGGCGGCGGCGACGGGGAGATCGCGGCTTTCTCGCCGGAGGCCCTGGCCCAGGACTGCCCGGAACTCTTCGCGCCGGCCGAGAGGGACCAGCCGATCGCGCATGCGGGTGATTGGCGTGAGCGCCTCGACCAGGTTCTCGCCGAGACCGGCGGGCATCGTCAGGAGACGGCCCGCCGCCTCGGGATCAGCCGGGCCACGCTCTGGCGGCATCTGCAGGCTATGGGACGGGACGGGACCGACCCTGAAACGTTTCACGAGACGGGTCTGGTTGCGCCGTGAAACAGGCGTGAGGAGCTGGGCCGGCGGTGGCCGGCCTGGGATTGTCTCGTTCCTACAATGACATAGGGGGTGCGGGCGAGATTCTGGGCCGTGGCACGGCGATTGCGCTCACCGGGGCGGATGCGAGTATCCGCCGAGAGCAAGACGCTCCGGCCAGGGAGGAATGGTTGAGGCAGCTCGACCTCTTGTTCAACGCCGTATGGCTGCTGGTCGGAGTCGCGGTCTGCGCGACCTCGCTCAGCCTCGGCGTGCTCGGCCCCTCCGGCCCGGATTCCGGTTTCTTCCCGCTCCTCGCCGGGCTCGCCATGGCGGTCGGAGCCTCGCTCCTGCTCGCCACCCGCGCCCACGCTCATTCCGATTTCGAGCCGTTCTTCCCCGAGCCGACTTCGCTGCGGCGCGTTCTGTTCGTGCTCGCCACGATGGTCGCCATGGTGGCGGCGCTGCCGTGGGTCGGCTTCAACCTCTCCGGTATCCTGGGAATGCCGCTCCTGATCAGGACGGTCGGCCGGCCGAGTTGGATCTTCTCTGTCCTATTCGGCCTAGTCTCGACGCTGGTCGTCTTCTACGTGTTCAACACCCTGCTCGGGATGACGCTCCCGCGCGGGCCATTCGGGTTCTAGCGGTGGAAGCTGTCTCGGGCCTCGCGAACGGCTTTGCCCAGGTCCTCACCGGGACCAATCTCTATTACTGTTTCATCGGCAGCCTGGTCGGGACGCTGATCGGCGTCCTGCCTGGCATCGGCCCGCTCGCGGCCATGTCGCTGCTTCTGCCCGCGACCGCGGCCCTGACCCCGGTCGCCGCCATGTCGATGCTCGCGGCGCTCTTCTACGGCGCCATGTATGGCGGCTCGACGACCTCCATTCTCGTTCGGATCCCCGGGGAAGCGGCCTCGGTGGTCACCTGCCTCGACGGCTACGAGATGGCCAAGCGGGGCCGGGCGGGCGCGGCGCTCGGCATGGCGGCCCTGGGCTCCTTCATCGCCGGAACGCTGAGCCTCGTCCTCCTGACGTTCTTCTCGCCGATGCTGAGCGAGGTCGCCCTGAGCTTCGGGCCGCCTGAGAACGCCGCGCTCATGCTCCTCGGCCTCGTCTGCACGATCCTTCTGATCGAGGGCTCGGCCCTGAAGGGCCTCATCATGATCGGCTTCGGGGCCTTCCTGGCCTCGATCGGCATGGACAACGTGACCGGCACCGAGCGCTTCACGCTCGGCACCGTGAACCTCACGGGCGGCATCGATCTCCTGGCGCTCGTGATCGGCCTCTTCGGCATTTCGGAGATCCTGGCCAACGTCGAGACCCAGATCCGTGCGCAGGTGGTCAAGGCGAAGATCGGCAGTCTTCTGCCGTCGCTCGACGAATGGCGCCGTTCGGCAGTGCCGATCGTGCGCGGGAGCGGGCTCGGCTTCATCCTGGGCCTGATCCCGGGCGGGGGGCCGGTCACGGCGGCCTTCATGTCATACGCGGTCGAGAAGCGGCTCTCGCGGCATCCGGAGCGCTTCGGCAAGGGTGAGATCGCCGGGGTGGCGGGGCCGGAATCGGCGAACAACTCCGCAGTCGCGGCCGGCATGATCCCCCTGATGTCCCTCGGCCTGCCCGGCAACGCGGTCACGGCGCTGCTGATGGGCGCCCTCGTGATCCAGGGCGTCCAGCCGGGCCCGATGTTCATCGTGCAGAAGCCGGAAGTGTTCTGGGGCGTCGTTGCCAGCATGTACATGGGCAACGTCTTCCTGCTGATCCTCAACCTGCCGCTGATCGGATTGTGGGTGCAGCTCCTGCGCGTGCCCTACCACGTGCTGTTCCCGCTCATCCTGCTGTTCTCGATCGTCGGCGCCTATTCGGCGAACAAGAACGTCTTCGACCTCTGGGTCATGCTGGGCCTCGGCGTTCTCGGCTACGTGCTGCGCAAGCTGCGCTACGAACTCGCGCCGCTCGTCCTCGCCTTCGTGCTCGCGCCGATGCTCGAACAGGCGATCCGCCAGTCGATGGTCATGTCGCCGGAGGGCGCAGCCATCTTCGTCACCCGCCCATTGTCGCTCGGGCTGCTCGGCCTTGTGGCGGCCCTGGTCGGTTACGTCCTGTTCAGCCGAAGAAGAATCCAGTTTCAGGGAGGGGAAATATGAGTTTCACCCGTCGCGCCGCCGTTGCGCTTGGCCTGTTCGCTGCCGCAGTCGCACCGAGCTGGGCTCAATCCGCCGATCCGAAAGCCGAGATCGCGAAGGCCAAGCCCAAGGACTTCCCGACGCAGCCGATCGAGCTCACGGTCGTCTATCCCGCCGGCGGCGGCATGGACATCAATGCGCGCTTGGTCGCCCGCTTCATGGAGAAGTGGAGCGGCGACCGCGTCATCGTGAACAACCGGACGGGAGGCGCCGGCCTGATCGGCCATTCCTGGCTCGCCATGCAGGCGCCGAAGGACGGCTATAGCGTCGGGATCATCGCCAGCCTGATCTTCTCCGACTCGATGCTCCGCGCGAACAAGCGCTGGAGCCACACGGACATGGAGCCGCTCACGTTCCTCAACAACGAGGGCCTGAACCTCGTCGTGAACGCGGACGGCCCGTACAAGGACAAGAGCTTCAAGGACATCCTGGCGGCCGCCAAGGAGAAGCCCGGCACGGTTCGCTTCGGCACGGTGCCGGGGTCCATGTACGACTACATGATCGACCAGCTCGAGAGCGAGACGGGCGCCAAGTTCCTGCGCGTTCCGTTCCAGGGCGGCGCCCCGGGAATCGCGGCACTTCTCGGCAACAACATCGATGTGGGGATCGGCTTCTGGGGTGAGGTCTCGAGCTACCTCGAGGCGAAGAAGCTGAAGCCCGTCGCCGTTTCCAGCATGGACCGTTCCCCGTTCCTCCCCGACGCGCCGACACTTGGCGAGGTGCTGGGCAACAAGGACGTCGTCTGGATGGCGACCCGATGGGCGGCCGTGCCGGCGGGTGTCCCGGCCGACAGGAAGGCCTATCTGGTTGCCGTCCTGAACGCGGCAGCGGCGGATCCCGAGCTCCAGGAGGAGTTCAAGAAGCTCGGCGCCATTCCGGACCCCTCGATCAACACGCCTGAGAAGCTGGCCGAGCGGGTGAACCGGCTCGCCGAGCTCGAGCGCGAGTTCTACGTCAAGACCGGCCGGCTGAAGTAAGGCCCGGCCCGATGACGGACGTCCTCGGCTGGCGCTGCACCTTCGGCGTGGTCACGCCGTCGACCAACACGGTGGTGCAGCCGGAATACGACGACATGCGGCCGGCTGGCGTGACGAACCACGTCGCCCGCATGCACATCCCGGACGATCCGATCGGGAGTGACGGGGATTTCGACGAGCTGATCCGGCGGATCGACGTCGCGCTCGAGGCGGCGCTCGAGCGCGTGATGACGGCGAAGCCCGACCACGTCGTGCTCGGGATCTCTGCAGAGAGCATCTGGGGCGGCGGTCTCGCCGCCGCCGAGGCCATCAAGGCGCGCGTCGACCGGCTGACTGGAGGACTTCCCTTCACGCAAGCCGCGGACGCGCTCCCGGCGGCTCTGCGGGCCTTCGGCGTCACGGGCCCCATCGGAATCGTGACGCCCTACTTCCCCGTCGCCGAGAAGCATCTCGTCCGCTTCGCGGAGGAAACCGGTTTCGTGGTGGCCGCCACGAAGCATCTCGCCCGCACGAGCCCGGTCGAGATCGCCCGCACGCCTCTGGAGATGCTGCGGGACGCCCTCGTCGAGGTGAACAGGCCCGAGGTGGAAGCCATCATCCAGTTCGGCGCGAACCTTCCGATGGGCCGCCTTGCGGCGGCCGCCGAGCTCTGGCTCGGCAAGCCCGTTATCGCGGTGAACACCGCCACCTATTGGCACGCCCTGCGGAGCCGCGGCATCCACGACCGGGTGCAGGGCTACGGCCGCCTTCTCCTGGAGCACTGAGCGTGAGCGCCGAACAACGTCTTCGCGAACTCGGGATCGAGCTTCCGCCTCCGTTCAAGGACGAGGCGAACCGGGTGCGCGCGCTCCGGTCCGGCTCGCATGTCTACATGAGCGGCCACGGCCCCCTCGGCCCGGGGAACGTGCCCTACGTGGCTGGCAAGCTCGGGCGGGAGCTGACGATCCCGCAGGGCCGGGAGGCGGCGCGGCTCACGGGGCTGTGCTGCCTCTCCACGCTCCGCACCTATCTCGGGACGCTCGACACCGTGACGCGGGTCGTGCGCGTCGTCGGGTTCATCAATTGCGCGCCGGGCTTCAACACGCCGTCCGACGTGCTGCATGGGTTCTCGGACCTGATGGTCGAGATCTTCGGCGAGAGCGGCCGCCATGTCCGCTCCGCCATCGGCGTGGCTGAGCTCTACGCCGACATTCCGATCGAGGTGGAAGCCTTGTTCGAGGTCGCGGACGGACGCTGAAAGTAATCAGGAAGGATGACAAGAATGAACGCTGCCGACACTCTTGCCGGGCGGCTGAAAAGCGGACCGATGGTCGTCGCTCCGGGCGCCTATGACTGCATCACGGCGCGCCTCGTCGCGCAGGCCGGGTTCGGGGCCGTGTACATGACGGGCGCCGGGACGGCCGCGACGCTGGGCTTCCCCGATTACGGCCTCGTCAGCATGAACGAGATGACGGACAATGCCGGCCGGATCGCCGACGCGGTTGGTGGGATTCCGGTCATCGCGGATGCCGACACGGCGTTCGGCAACGAGCTCAACGCCACCCGTACGGTGCGCGAATACGAGAAGAACGGCGTCGCCGCGATCCATATCGAGGACCAGGAGTTCCCCAAGCGCTGCGGTCACCTCGACAACAAGGTGATCATCCCGCTCGAGGATTACGTCGCGAAGATCCGGGCGGCCGTCGCCGCGAGGCAGAACCCGAACTTCACCATCATCGCCCGGACCGATTCCCGCGCCGGCATGGGCCTCGACGAGGCCGTTCGCCGCTGCAACGCGGCGCTCGAGGCGGGCGCCGGCATGGCGTTCCTCGAGGCGCCGCAATCGGTGGAGGAGATCGCGGCCATCCCCAAGCTCGTGAAGGGGCCCTGCCTCCTGAACCTCGCCTGGGCCGGGAAGACGCCCCAGGTCGATCTCGCCGAGGCCGATCGCATGGGCTACCGACTGGCCATCCTGCCGGGCATCCTGATGGCGGCCGTGATCAGCCGCTGCGACGAGGTCCTGGCGGACCTGCGGGAGAGCGGCCGGCATCCGCAACTCGATGCCAAGATGTCGCCGGGCGAGATGTTCCGCCGGATGGGCTCCGCGGATTGGGATCCGCTGCGCGATCAGTTCCGCACGCCCACGCCTCGCGTCGCGGCCGAGTAAGGAACGGCCGCATGGGCACGCCCAGGACACTCTTCGACAAGATCTGGTCCTCGCACGTCATCCTCGAGCGCGAGGATGGCTCGACGCTCCTGCATGTCGACCGGCACCTGATCCACGACATCGCCGGAATCATCATCTCGGAGCTCGCGGAGCGCGGCCTGCCGGTCCGGCGCCCCGACCGCACCTTCGCGGTTCCCGATCACTACACGCCGACGCGCGGGCGCTCCGGGCCCGACCCGCTCGCCGGATCGCCGCATGCCGGGCATATTCGCACGCTCGAGAGCGAGGCGCGGCGCACCGGCATGACGCTCTTCGCGCTGGACGATGTCCGTCAGGGGATCGTGCACGTGATCGGGCCGGAGCAGGGCATCACCCAGCCTGGCACCATCCTGGTGTGCGGCGACAGCCACACGGCGACACACGGCGCGCTCGGAGCGCTGGCCTTCGGCATCGGCGCGTCCGAGATCGCGCATGTGCTCGCGACCCAGGCGCTCTGGCAGAAGAAGCCGAAGACCATGCGGGTCACCATCGACGGCACGCTCGCGCCGGGCGTCCAGTCGAAGGACGTCATCCTGGCGCTCATCGGCAAGATCGGGGCCGCGGGCGGCACCGGCTATGTGATCGAATATGCGGGCTCCCTCATTCGGAGCCTCTCGGTCGAGGCGCGTCTCACGATCTGCAACATGTCGATCGAGGCCGGCGCGCGCGCCGGCATGATCAGCCCGGACGAGACGACCTTCTCGTATCTCCAGGGGCGGCCCTTCGCGCCCAAGGAACACGAGTGGGACGCGGCCCTGGCGCATTGGCGTACGCTGCCGACCGAGGAAGGCGCCCGTTTCGACCGCGAGGTGACGCTCGACGCCTCCGCCATCGCCCCCATGGTGACGTGGGGGACGAGCCCCGAGGCGGCGTTGCCGATCACCGACCGCGTGCCGGACCCGAGCGAGGTTCCCGACCGCGAGCGCCGCGCCAACATGGTCCACGCGCTGGATTACATGGGGCTGACGCCGGGCACGCCGCTGGACGGGATCACGATCGATCGCGTTTTCATCGGCTCCTGCACCAACAGCCGCATCGAGGACCTTCGGGAGGCCGCGCGGGTCGTCGACGGCCGCAAATCCGTCGTCCCCGCGATGGTCGTGCCCGGATCGGGCCTCGTGAAGGCGCAGGCAGAGGCCGAGGGCCTCGACGTCATTTTCAAGAAGGCGGGCTTCGAATGGCGGGACGCAGGTTGCTCGATGTGCGTGGCCATCAACGGCGACGTGGCGGCCCCGGGAGAACGCTGCGCGTCTACCTCAAACCGAAACTTCGTCGGCCGGCAGGGGAAGGGGGCGCGGACGCACCTCGTGAGCCCACCGATGGCGGCTGCCGCGGCCGTGACGGGACGACTGACCGATGTTCGCCGGCTCATGGAGGGCCACGCCTGATGGAGCCCTTCCGTACGCTCGACGCCGTTGCGGCGCCGCTGCCCGCGGCCAACGTGGACACCGACCAGATCCTGCCGGCTCGCTTCCTCTTCAAGGCGCGCAAGGAGGGCTTCGCCGAGGAGCTCTTCGGCGACCTGCGCGAGGCGGCGCGGGCCGGAGGCGATGCGTTCCTCCTCGACCGGCCGGAATACCAGGAGGCCAGAATCCTGGTCGCGGACCGGAATTTCGGCTGCGGCTCCTCCCGCGAGCACGCGGTCTGGGCCCTCTGGGACGCCGGGATCAGGACGGTTCTGGCGCCGAGTTTCGGCGACATCTTCTTCAACAACTCGCTGAAGAACGGCCTCTTGCCGGTGGTGCTCTCCGAGGCGCGCATCGGCGAACTCCTCGATCACCTGCGTGAGCATCCCGGGAGCCGGATCGTGGTCGACCTCGCGGGGCAGATGGTCACGGGGCCGGACGGGCGCGTGGACAGTTTCGACATCGCGCCGCTCCCGAAGGAATGCCTGCTGGAAGGGCTGGACGACATCGAACTGACCCTCCGCTATCGCGACAGGATGGACACGTTCGAGAAGGAGCACGAGCGCCGGCTTCCCTGGCTGTGACCGGGATTTGAGGCTGCCGGGGTTGCCGTCCGCAGCCCCGGCATGGAACTAGGGCCAAGGGGCGCCGGAAGCGCTCCACAGAGGGAGAGTAGAATGCGCAAATGGGCTATGGCGGCAGCATTCGCTGTCGCAACCGCCACGGGCTCGCAGGCGGTGGACCTGAACGTCGCCCATTTCGGGACCGGCATGTATGGCGTTCCCTACGCGGTCGCCAAGGAGAAGGGCTACTTCAAGGAGGCCGGGCTCGATGTGACCGGCTTCCTGACCTCGGCGGGCGGCGGCACGACCGTGCGCAACACGCTCGCCTCCGAACTTCCCTATGGCGAGGTCGCCCTTCCGGCCGTGATCGCGGCCGCGCAGCAGGGCATCGAGATGACGATCGTGCATGGCGGCGTCCTGAGCGTGTCGGACCAGGTCTGGGTGACGCGCAAGGACGACGAGCGGATCAAGACGGTGCAGGACCTGAAGGGCAAGAAGCTCGGCTATTCCAGCCCGAAATCCGTGACCGACATGATCACCTCGATGATGCTGGAGGACAACAAGCTCACGGGCCAGGTGGAGCGTCGGCCGGTCGGCGGCGTCGGCGCCGGCGTCGCAGCGCTCCGCGAGGGCGGGGTCGACATGATCTACATCACCCAGCCTGTCTGGGCGAAGGAGAAGGAGAACTTCCGCCAGGTCTTCAACTCGACCGATTGGGCGCCGCGCGTGACGCAGACCGTGGGCGTCGTCAGGACCGACTTCCTCAAGAAGAACCCCGACCTCATCCGCAAGCTCATCGTCGCCCGTCGCAAGGGCGTCGAGTTCGTCAAGCAGAACCCGGCGGAAGCCGCCACCATCATGGCTAAGGAGTACAAGATCCCCCTCGAGCACGCGAAGGCCGCGATCCAGGACATCCTGGCCACGAAGGGCGACTACTGGAGCCTCGGCGGCTTCGATTACGAGGGCATGGACGTCATGCTCCGCGGCCTGCAACTCGTGAAGGCCGTCGAGCCCGGTCCGTTCGATTGGAGCAAGTATGTCGACGAGAGCTATCTTCCCGACGACCTGAAGCGGAAGCCGAAGTCCTGACGATCGTGACCTCAAACTTTTCCATCCAGGCAAGTCTCTCCGGCGTCACACGGGTCTACCCGGCCGGAGGGACCGGAAAACCGGTTCATGCGCTCGGGCCGATCGATCTCGATCTCAGGGCCGGCGAGTTCTTCTCCGTGGTCGGACCGTCCGGCTGCGGGAAGTCGACGCTGCTCGACGTGCTGGCGGGGCTCGCCCCGCCATCCGCCGGCAGCGTCACCTTCGAGGGCAAGCCCGTGCGCGGCCAGGTGCCGGACGGGATCGGCGTCGTGTTCCAGGAGGATGCGAGCTTCCCCTGGCTGACGGCGTACGACAACGCGGCCTTCGCGGCACGTCAGGCGGGCCTGCCTGAGAACGAGGTGCGGGCCCGCGTGGAGCATACGCTGTCCTTCATGGGCCTGATGCCATTCGCGCAGGCCTATCCGGCCCAGCTCTCCGGCGGCATGCGCCAGCGCGTCTGCATCGCCCGCACGCTCGTGACCCGGCCACGGCTGATCCTGCTGGACGAGCCATTCGGCGCGCTCGACCAGCAGACCCGGCTCCTGATGGGGGACGAACTGCTCGCCCTCTGGCGCGACACCAACGCGACCATCCTTCTGATCACCCACTCGCTCGACGAGGCCGCGCTCCTCTCGGACCGGATCGGCGTGATGTCCGCGCGGCCCGGCATCTTCATCGATCTCGTCGAGACCGGATGGCCACGCGATCGCGACAGCCGCATCGTATCCCATCCGGAATTCGGCCAGCTCACCGGCCGCATCTGGGCCGGCCTGCGCGAGCAGTCGATGCGCGCGCTGGCGAGTGCTCGATGACCCGCGCCGGAATCATTCGGCTCGGCGTCCTTGTCGGCGCCGTCGCCGTGCTCGAGGCTGCCTGCCGGGCCGGATATGTCAGCCGGCAGGCCGTCATCGCGCCGAGCGAGATGGTGCGCGGCGCCTGGCGCGTGCTGGGGACTCAAGAAGCGCGCGGCCACATCGTGGAGACGCTCACGACGGTCTCACTGGCCTTTGCCCTGTCCGTCATCGGAGGGTTCGCGATCGGGGTCCTGCTTCATCGCCTGCCCCGGTTCCGGCGGGCCGTCGATCCGCTGCTGGCGAGCTACTACGCGGTTCCGACGTTCGTGTTCTATCCGGTCTTCATCGTGCTGTTCGGCCTCAATCGCTGGCCGCTCGTGGCGATCGGCTTCCTGTTCGCGGTGGTGGCGGTGGCGATCAACACGCTGGACGGGCTCGACCGGCTGCCGCGCGTCTTCATGCGCACCGCCCGGGCCTTGCGCATGAGCCCGACCCAGACACTGTTCAGGATCACCATCCCGGCCATCGCGCCATGGCTGTTCACGGCCATCAAGTTCGCGGTCGCCTATTCGTTCATCGGCGTGATCGCCGGCGAGTTCGTCCAGGCCGGCTCGGGGATCGGGTTCGCGATCGCCTTCGCGTACAATTCCTTCGACAATCTCACCATGTACGGCCTGATGCTGCTCCTGTTCGCGTTCGTCTGCACGCTGAACATGGGCCTCTGGACCTGGGAGCAGAAGCTCTATGCGCGCCGCGGCGGACGTTGACGTTCCACTCCCGGCCGCCTCGCCCGCGAAACGCAGGGCGAGCCGCCTGGGAGACACTGCCCTCGTGCTGCTGGGCGTCCTGGCGCTATGGCAGCTCGGAAGCTGGGGCGTGGGCCCGGCTATCCTCCCGGCCCCCGGCGCCACGGTCACGAAGCTCTGGGCGATCATGTCCTCGTCCGACTTCGGCGGCCATGCCTGGGAGACGGGGCGGGCCTTCCTGTCGGCGCTGGCCATCGCGTCCGTGGCGGGCCTTGCGATCGGCCTGATCCTCGGCGCCCACCGCCTCTCGGCGGAGGTCGCGGAGCCGATCCTCGTCGCCGTCTATGCGATCCCGAAGATCACGCTCTACCCGATCATCCTCCTGCTGTTCGGCCTCGGCCTCTCGGCGAAGATCGCGTTCGGCGTGATCCATGGCGTCGTGCCCATCGCGGTGTTCACCATGGCGGCCGTGCGCAACATCCGGCCCGTGTATTTCCGCGCTGCGCGCGCGATGCACCTCACGCCCCTCCAGACGGCGAGGCAGATCATGCTGCCGGCCGCGCTGCCCGGCATCGTGTCGGGCCTCAGGATCGGGTTCGCGCTCACCCTGCTCGGGACGCTCATCGGCGAGATGTTCGCCTCCCAGCGGGGCATCGGCTACATGCTCGTGAAGGCCATGGAGACGAACGACGTCTCCACCGTGCTCGCGCTGGCGCTTCTCCTGATCGTGATCGCAACGCTGGTGTCGGGCGCGCTGCTGTCCCTCAACCAGAGGCTCGATCGGGCCGCCTCACCCGGCCACTGAAGGGCTTCCCGCCCTTGCGGGCGGAGACGCGCACGGGCGCGCCTCCGCTCCGGCTCACACGATCGTCGGGCTCTGCGCGCCGTCCATCGTGACGTTCACGCCCGTCAGATAGCCGGCCCGGTCCGAGGCGAGGAACGCGACGAAGTCCGCGATCTCCTCGGGCTTGGCCATGCGGCCGAGCGGGATGCGGGCGACACCCTGCTTTAGGGCTTCCTCGACGCTGATCCCCTTCGCGGCCGCATCCGCCTCCATGCCGCCGGCAACGCGCTCGGTATCCGTCAGGCCGGGATTGATCCCGACCACGCGGATGCCCGCCTCCGCGTAGGCCGTCGCAAGGCCGGCAGTGGCCAGCATCAGAGCGGCATTGGCCGAGCCGCCGGGAAGATGGATCGGCGAGGCGACCTTCCCGCCATTGCCGATGATGTTCACCACGACGCCCCGCCGCCGTGCCGCCATGCGCTTGATCAGCGGGTCGATCACGTTGATGTAGGAGAAGAACTTCGCGTCCATGGCGGCGCGCCAGCTCTCCGGCGTGAGCTGGTCCGGTGGCGTTCTCCGCGCGGCACCCGCGCTGTTGACCAGGATGTCGATGTCGCCCAGCTCTGCCTGGACACGATCGACCAGAGAGGCCGCCTCGGCCGCATTCGTCAGGTCGGCGCAGAAGCCCCTCGCATCTCCGAGGGTCGAGCAAGCCCGGTCCACGTTCTCCTTCGCACGCGACGCGATCGCGACACGGCAACCCTCCGCCAGCAGCGCCTTCGCGCAGGCGAACCCGATACCTTTGGACCCTCCCGTGACGAGGGCCGTCCTTCCTTCCAATCCCAGCTGCACCTGTTTCCTCCTGTTCGATCCGCGGCCGCCCATCGAAGCGGGCGCCATTGAACCTGCTGTTTATCGACGATAGCGGGGAACGTCCCCTGAAGAATCTCCGACGGATCGCCGCCATGAAGATACCTCCGGTCCCATTCTCCGTTACCGACTGGAGTTCCGTTCCGGTGACGGTCCATGCCGGAGAGACCGGCGAGGCGCTCTGGCGCACCATCGAGGAGGGGGACCTCCGGATCCGCATGGTTGAATATTCGGCGGGCTATCTGGCGGACCACTGGTGCGACCGGGGCCATGTTCTCCTCGTCCTGGAAGGCGAGCTCGAGACAGAGTTGCGGGACGGGCGACGCTTCACGCTTGGTCCGGGCATGAGCTATCGCGTTTCGGATTTCGGCGATGCCGCGCATCGTTCGTCGACGCGGACCGGCGCGAAGCTGTTCGTGGTGGACTGAGCCCGCTCAGGCCTGCGCTACCGGGTGAGGTACACGATCCAGGCTGCGGCCATGAGCAGGCTCACGATCGACGTCGGCACACCGGCGCGGGCGAATTCGGCGAAGCCGAGCGTGATGCCGCGCTTGCGGCACTCCTCGGCGACGATGATGCCGACCAGGCTCCCGAAGATCACCGCGCTCGAGGAAAGCGCCGTGCCGAGCGCGATCGCCGCCGCGAGCGCTTCCGGCTGACTTGTCCCGGTTATGAAGGGGACCACCAGCATGACCGCAGGGTTGTTGCCGACGATGTTGCTCAGCACGACCATGACGGCCATCATCGAAAGAGGATGCTGCAAGTCCAGCCCGACGCCGCGCAGGTCGGCAAGCACCCGGTTGGGAAGTCCGGTCTCGGTGATCGCCGCGTTCACGACGAACAGCCCGAACAGGAGCAGCAGAAGGTCACCATTGACGTGGTGGAGGAGGTTCTCTGAGGAGTAGCGGCGGCTGACCAGCAGGATGCTTGCCGCGGCAAGCGCGACCAGCATGTGGGGCCAGTCGGTGAACACGAAGGCCGCCAGCACGCCGGCGGTGACGAGCGACGCCTTGATCGTCTCGCCCCGGCTGAACGGGGTCGCCGACGCATCGGCCTTCCCTCGCTCGTCGGTCCCCGACGGGACCTCGCCCGAGAGCTCCCAGCGGCCGCGATAGGTGAAGGCCAGCACGATCCAGATCACGGGCAAGCCAAGCAGGGCCGGCAAGGCCGCGGCCCGCATGAAGCCTAGGAACGACAGACCGAGAGTCTCGCCGAGGATCATGTTCTGAGGACTGCCGATGAGCGTGGCGGCCGATCCGAAGTTGGCGGCGAAGCAGAAGCCCAGAAGGAATGGCAGAGGGTTGAGACGCCGCTCCAGACAGATCGAGCAAAGGATGGGCGTCATGGCGACCGCCACGACGTCCTTGTTGAGAAGAGCCGCCATGCCGGCGGTGATGAGGATCAGCATAGCCAGCAAGACCTTCGGCTGAACGTCGAGCCGGCCGATCCTGTGAGCGATCCTCTCGTAGAAGCCCGCGACCATGAAGGCGCCCGAGACGACCATCAATCCGAACAGCAGCCCGATGGTCCGGTAGTCGACAGCATTCCAGGCCGCCGCCGGCGAGATCCGCCCCGCCGTGATGAGGATCATGGCTCCGACCAGCGCCGAGCCGGTCCTGTCCAGGCGCAGTCCCGGCACGTGCCCGGCCGCCATCGCGACATAGACGAGGACGAAGATCGCTAGGCTGAAATCCATGATCGTCGCGCTCGGCTGGATGACGTACGGCGCCGCAGACAGGAAGCGGGCGCCGGGTGCGGGCCGGCGCCCTGGTTGGGGCTACTTGGGAATGGTTCTATCCATGTCCCACAGGTTGAAGGCGCGCTCGCCGTACATCGTGTCGAGGCCGCGCTCCTGGACGTCTTCCGGCACCCTCAGGATGCCCAGGCTGTCCAGCACCTTCAGGATGATGAAGGTGACGATCGCCGCGTAGGCTCCGACGATGATCACGGCCAGAAGCTGGACCCCCAATTGCCCTACACTCGCCTCGACCTTGTTGATGTGCGAGCTCGCCATGAAGCCGATGAGGATTGCGCCCGTCATCCCGCCCACGCCGTGGGCGCGCCAGACCTCGAGCGTGTCGTCGACGTTGAGCCACCTCTGGACATACTTGGCGTAGTAGCAGCAGGTCGCGCCGATCGCCCCGATCGCGAGAGCGGCGCTGGGCTCCACGTAGCCGGAAGCCGGCGTGATGGTCGCAAGTCCCGCAACCGCGCCAACCAGGACGCCCGAGAAGGACGGGCGTCTTGTCTCGAGCCATTCCCAGAACATCCACACCAGCATGGCGATGGCGCCGGCCAGCATCGTGTTCGCAAACGCATAGGCGGCCAGCGCATCCGCCGCATAGGCGCCGCCGGCGTTGAAGCCGAACCAGCCGAACCACAGCAGCCCTGCGCCGAGAGCGACGAGCGGCAGGTCCACCGGCGCGGGTTCCCCCATGCCGGCAGGCAGCTTCCGCTTGCCGAGATACGCCGCCGTCGCGAGCGCCGAGAAGCCCGCGGAGGTGTGGATGACGATGCCGCCGGCGAAGTCCACGACGCCCATCTTGGCGAGGAAGCCTCCCCCCCAGATCCAATGCGCGGCCGGCAGATAGACGATGGCGGTCCAGAAGGCGACGAAGAGCAGGTAGGCGCCGAAGCGGAAGCGCCCGACGAACGCGCCTGTCATCAGGGCCGGCGTGATGATGGCGAACATCATCTGGTACGCGAAGACCATGATGAAGGGGATGTTCGGCGCGTAGGTCGGATTCGGACTGACGCCGACATGGTACATGCCGAAATAGGGAACGATGTCCCCGATGACGCCTCCGATATCCGGCCCGAAGGCGAGGCTGAAACCTCCAAACACCCAGATCAGGCCGACAACGCCGATGCAGACGAAGTTCTGCATCATGATCGACAGCACGTCGCGCTCCTGGACCAGCCCTCCGTAGAAGAGAGCGAGCGCGGGCGTCATCATCAACACCAGTGCGGTGCACATGAGGATGAAGGCAGTATCGCCTGAGTTGATGACGGGCATCGGATGCTCCTTGGTACGTACCTCCGGAAACCGGAAGCACTGGCGCTTCAGCAGATTTGTCGTCGTCTCACCTTCAACATGGGGCGACCGATCCAGCGACACCGCAGCTTCGTGCGGAGAGGGCCTGGACGGAGCCGCCCCGAAATCTTCAATGCGCGGTTCCGGCCGGGTGAGCGGGCGCTTCTGCGCCGTGCTCGATCATGTGGCCGAGCACCGGCTTGTGCGGGTGCGGCGCCATCAGCTTCTTGGGCGCGATGAACAGGTACATGGTCAGGACGTACGGGGCCGTGAAGGACGGTATGCCCCCCGGCGCCACCAGCACGTCGAGCGCTCCCTGGACGAAGACGGTCATGATCGTGGCGAGGGCCGCATAGGAGACCACCCGCGCGGAGGGCTTCAGGAAAATGACGCCCACAGCCATCGCGGTAAGCACCGGGCTGAACCCGTAGAGCCCCTGGCTCACGGGCGATGGCGCGGCCCCCATGCCGATGGCGACCACCATGGCGATGAGCGAGCCCGCCACTGCGGCGATCCCGGCAGGAACGGAGGCGATGAAGATGCCGACCAGGATGATCGCACCGCTGATGGCTGGGGCAAGGAGATAGACCTGCCCGATGTTGCGGAAGAAGATCTCAACGAGCTCCTGCGGCTCGGGTATACTCGTCAGACCCTGAACATAGTCGCTGGCGAGCTTCGGCGTATCGCCCGTCACCTTGAGTCCGCCCAGGGAATACGCCGCAGCGACCATCAGCCATCCCGTCAGCACGAATGGCCCGGTCGAGCCGGGAATGCCCCACTTGCTGGTGAGGGTCGCGCTGAACGCGGCCGTGACGACCGTACTCACGGCAGCGCCGACGACCACCGCGACCCAGAGTTGGGGCGAGACCGCGATGAAGGTGGGAAGGGCTGCGCCGACCAGGACGCCGTTGAAGCCGTACAGGCCGGAATCCACCGACGGCTCGTCGCAATCCAGGATCTTCGCGGTGAGCGTTGCGACCAGGACGCCGATCGCCGCGCCGATCGTGGTCGCCCAGACGCCGCTGGCATAGGAGGCATATGCCATCGCGACGAAGAAGATGATGCCCGTCAGTGCGTTCTCCATGAAGAACACCTGGCTCGTCCCGCGGAGCGACTGGACGACGAAGTTCCCGACCGGGTTCGTCATGGGACTGATCCTCCGCTCATCGCCAGTAGTAGCCAGGAGGCAGAGTCCTGCCGCGGGCCTCCTCGCGCACAATCCTCCAGAAGCGCCGGACCTCGCCGCGCACGTCGTAGCTCTCGATCCCGACTGCACGAAGCATCAACCCGGCGGCATTCGGCAAGCGGCTCACGCCAGACAACGCGCGGGGGGCTTCGAGGGAAAAGTTCGTCTCAAACCGTTCCTTGATGCGCGCCGCGATCTCGGGAGGCGTGACGCAGATTATATTTGCGAAGGCATCGAAGCCGCGCATCACGGCCGCGAACTCGATAGTCGGATCGCCCTTTTCGATGAGGATCTTCTCGGAGAACAGCTTGCGGCCGTCCGGACGGCGCACGGTCACGGTCGTCGAAAACAGGTCGAGCCCGAACCGCTCCTCGACGTGATGGTGCTTGCGGCCGGCGAGGACCATCTCCCCGTAGAGGAGGGTCGCGTCCTCTGCCACTACGATGTCCGTCTCCGAGATGAACCGTGAGTCGCGATACGGGATCGTGAAGTCCGGCAGGTACTCGAGATAGGCTCCTGCCTGCAGCATCACCGTCTGGTGCTGCGAGGCGTAGTTCGCATCCATGCGATGGATGCGGTTGGCGCTCTGCGTCGTGACGTGCGCGCAGGCGCCTTCGCCGATCGAGATGTCGATCTTGTAGCGATCGCCCTGCAGGATGCCTCCGCCGATCGAGATGATCGGGCAGACGGGCAGTTCGGGCATCGCCTCGTCCCAATAGAGCGCCTGCTGCACGAGAAGGGGGGCGACCCGGTAGAGGTCGTGAAGAACGGACCTGCCGTCGCGCATGGAGAAGCCGAGGCGCAGCACGCCGACCTTGCCTGGAGCGGCCGCCCGCATCTGCAGCGGCTGGCTCTGAAAGCTGCGCAGTTCGCGCGCTTGATCCATGCGGCCAAGGCGCTCGTGCAGGGCCATGACGTCATGCACTCGCGGCAAGGGGGCGGGCGACCTTCGCGTCGAAGAGCGCCATGTCCAGAACGAGATCGACCAGTTGGTCGACGCCTTCGCCGGTCTTGCAGTTGGTGAAGAGGAACGGCTTCTTGCCCCGCATCAGGCGAGAGTCGCGGTCCATCACCTCCAGGCTCGCGCCGACATAGGGAGCGAGGTCCTTCTTGTTGATGACGAGAATATCCGACTGGCAGACCCCGGCGCCGTTCTTGCGCGGGATCTTGTCGCCGGCCGCGACGTCGATCACGTAGATGTAGAAGTCCGCGAGCGCCGGGCTGAAGGTCAGCGTGAGATTATCGCCGCCGGATTCGATCAGGATCACGTCGCTGTCGGGATACTTCGCCTCGAGTTCCTCGACGGCGGCGATGTTCATCGACGGATCCTCGCGCACCGCCGTGTGCGGGCAGGCGCCGGTTTCGACGCCGACGATCTTCTCCTCGATCAGCACGCCATTCAGCGTGCGACGCACCTGCTTGGCGTCCTCCGTCGTCACCACGTCGTTGGTGATGATCAGCGGCTTGATCCCCAGCTCGATCAGCCGCGGCGTGATGGTCTCGATCACGGCGGTCTTGCCTGAGCCGACCGGGCCGCCGATGCCGATGCGCGTGATCTTCTTCATCCTGGGCTCCTCTGCCCTGGCCCGCGCTCAGTTCATGAACAGCCGGACATGGGTCGTGGTGTGGTGTGCGACGAGAAGGTCGAAGACGGGCGCGAACGACGTCATCTCGTCGAGAGAGCGGTCGCACACCGAAAGATAGTCGTCCTGAACGCGGTCCTGGGCGGTGAAGAGGATGCGCTGCGTATCGATATGATCGATCCGCATCAGCCTGAGGGCGGCGCTCAGGATCATGGAGGCGACGCCGTATTGGTGCATGACGAAGGCCTCGACCTCGTCCACGCCCATATGGGCGAGCACGATCGCCTGGGCGACGGGTAGGCAGCCGGGCGTCGATCCCGAAGCGATGTCGCCAAGCCATCGCTCGAGCATCGCGGACGGGCTGATCTTCGACGCCAGTTCGCCGAGCTTCTTGCCGACCCGCGTCAGCATGAGCTGCTGCTCTTCCCCGACGCGGCGGCAGAACAGCTCCCGGTCGGCCGTCACCACGGCCTCGTAGTCGTCGGCGAGGACCGCACGGTGGGCATGCAGGAGCGCGACGCCGTCCATTCGGGCGCTCTGGCCCAGGACGAGTTCGACATATTGCAGCAGGCCAGCGGAGTCCTTGACGACCTGGGTCTGCAACGCCGATTCCAGCCCGTTCGAAAATGCGAAGGAGCCGATCGGCAGGATCGAATCCGAGAATTGCAGCAGACGGGCCAGATGAGCCATGCCGTGCGCCGCCGATTGTGGCGTCGGCTTAGTCAACTGCATCGTTGCACCCGTGGTCATCCATGGTGATGCCCATGCGTGTGCCCGTGGTCGTGATGGTGCGCGTGACCATGACGATGGCTGTGCTCGGGGTCGTGGCCATGCTCGTCGTCATGCGCATGGTCGTGATCGTGCGGATGATCGTGGTGGTGGTCGTGGTCATGCCCGTGCGGAACGGCGTGATCGCCATGGTGGTGATGCGGGGTGGCGTCGGCGCCGGCGAAGAGCAGCCTGGCCTCCCTGGCGTCGAGCTTCGCGGCCACGTCCTCGCCTGGGGCGAAACGGGTCTTCACATGCGCAAAGGCGTGGGTGCGCATGACGGAGGCCATCACCTTCTGGTCGACCGATAGCGGCACATAGACGGTGGAGCCCTTGATCACCGCCGGCCAGTGCTGGTTGCCGAGCCCGTGGCCGAGCTCGAAGGCCGCGCGCAGGATCTCGTTCGGCGAGAGGCTCTCCAGACCCTCCAGCTCGATGACCAGCACCTCCTTGAGGGCGATCCGGGCAACTACGATGAGGTTCTGTGCGGGGTCGTAGTGCAGCACGTCGCCATCATGCAGGTGCTCGGAGCGGGGCAGCGAGATCGCCAGTTCGGTGCCGCCTTCGCTCGCCTTGCGCAGGCGGCTCTTCGGCGCCTCCCATTGCTCGAGCACGAGGGGGTCCACTCGGGCCTGCCGTGCGCGCTCCTGCCAGACCGGGTCGCTGAGATGACCGAGTTTGCCTTCGACCAGGATCATTCTCACGTCTCCGGACAGACCAGGTGCTCAGGCGCGCTGCGCGCGCTTCCCGAGTTGGAGGCCAAGCCAGACCGCCGTGTAGCCGACGACAAGGCTCGATACGCAGTAGAGGACGGCGAGGCCGATCTCGTTGGGCGACACAGCTTCCGAATAGACGCCGAAGACGAAGCTGGAGAACGTCGACATCCCTCCCGCCAGCCCTGTGCCGACCAGGAGCATGAACTCGTCCGAGACATCGCCCCAGGAATGCAGGCCGCTCGCTAACCCGAGGAAGAACGAGGCGACGATGTTCGCCGTGAAGATGTCCAGCGGAAAGGATGCGCTCTGCGGCGGGAGGAGCAGCATGAGGAATTCGCGGATGGCGGCGCCGAACCCGCCGCCGATGAAGACAAAGACGGCCTGCGCCCACATCGTGCCCCCCTAAACCCGCGCAACCGCAGCGCCCGCGGCGGCGGCCAGGAGGCCCACGACGACCGACGACACGAGATACACCAGGGCGAGCGCGTGCCGGTTCTGCATCGTCATCTGGGCCGCATCGAGCTGCATGGAGCTGAACGTCGTGTAGCCGCCCAGAAGTCCCGTGAGCACCAGCGACGACATCATGTCGCCGTAGCGTTGCTGCCAATGAATAGCGAAGGCGACGGACAGATAGGCGATCACGAATGCGCCCGTGATGTTGATGATGAACGTCCCGAACTTGAAGTGCGATTGGATCCTTGCGTCGATGAGCTTGCCAATCTGCCATCGCAGCAGAGAGCCGATCCCGCCACCGATGCAGACCCACATGACGTCGATTGCTCTCATCATCCGTGCGTCGCTCCTGGGTCATGCGACTGAAGAACCCGATCGGCTGCACCGCGACTTCGGATCAGCTGAAATAATGGAGCTGAGTGAGGGGAAGACTTTTCGCCGGCTCGATCGTTGCGTGCTTGCCATCCACCGTGACCGCGAAAGTCTCCGGATTGACCTCGATCTCAGGCAGCCTGTTGTTGCGAACCATCGATTTCTTGGTGATGGTGCGCGTGCCGTAGACAGGCATCACGATCGATTTCAGCCCATACGCATCCACGATCCCGTCGTCGTACGCGGCGTGCGAGGTGAAGGTGAGCCGGGTCTTCGGCAAAGCGGAGCCCTGCGCGCCGAACATCGGCCGATAGACCACCGGCTGCGGCGTCGGCAGGGAGGCATTCGGGTCGCCCATGATCCCCCAGGAGATCATGCCGCCCTTGATCACCATCTTGGGCTTTGCCCCGAAGAAGGCCGGCTCCCAGAGAACGAGGTCCGCCATCTTGCCGACTTCAACCGAGCCGAGGACCTTTGCAATACCCGCCACGATCGCGGGATTGATGGTCACCTTCGCGACGAAGCGCAGCACCCGCTGATTGTCGTTTCCGGATTTGTCGCCGTCATAGGCACCCATCCGGGCCTTCATCAGATGGGCTGTCTGCATGGTGCGCGCCCAGTTCTCGCCGACGCGGCCCATGGCCTGGCTGTCACTCGACAAGATCGAGATCGCGCCAAGATCGTGCAGGACGTTTTCCGCCGCGATGGTCTCGGGGCGAACCCGGCTTTCCGCGAAGGATACGTCCGTCGGAATCTTCGGGCTGAGGTTGTGACAGACCATGACCATGTCGAACAACTCGGCCTGCGAGTTGATGCCGTAGGGCA
This sequence comes from Pseudomonadota bacterium, assembly GCA_023423995.1. GTDB lineage: Bacteria > Pseudomonadota > Alphaproteobacteria > Rhizobiales > Beijerinckiaceae > Enterovirga. Next base: position 135,855 of record JAFAEL010000098.1, read on the forward strand.
TGGTCGGATTGGTGGAACTGGGGATCACGTTCGGTTGTCCGGCCACCCGGATGATGTCGGGCGCGTGGCCGCCACCGGCGCCTTCCGTGTGGTAGGTGTGGATGGTGCGCCCCTCGAACGCCGCGATGGTGTTCTCGACGAACCCCGCCTCGTTCAGCGTATCGGTGTGGATGCAGACCTGGACGTCGTAGGCGTCCGCGACTGTCAAGCAGGCGCGGATGGCGGCTGGGGTGCTTCCCCAATCCTCATGGATCTTGAAGCCCATGGCGCCCGCGTGGAGTTGTTCCTCGAGCGGGGCGCGCCCGGAGCAGTTACCCTTGCCGAGCACGCCCGCATTGACGGGCCAGGCATCGAAGGCGCGGAGCATCATTTCGATGTTCCACGTGCCGGGCGTGATCGTCGTGCCGTTCGTGCCGTCGGTCGGGCCGACACCGCCGCCGAGCAACGTGGTCACGCCGTTGCTGAGCGCCGTGATCCCCTGTTGCGGCGAGATGAAATGGACGTGGGCGTCGATGCCGCCGGCGGTCAGGATGAGGTGCTCGCCCGATATCGCATCGGCGCCGGGCCCGACGGCCAACCCCTGCGTCACCCCCGACATCGTCCCGGGATTGCCGGCCTTTCCGACCCCGCAGATCAGTCCGTCCTTGATGCCGACATCGGCCTTGATGACGCCGAGGATCGGATCGACGATCGTGACGTTGGTGATGAGCAGGTCCGGCGAGCCCGCAGCATTCGTCAGCTCGTTGTCGTAGCCCATACCGTCGCGGAGCGTCTTGCCGCCACCATAGACGGCTTCCTCGCCATAGACCCGAAGATCCTTCTCGATCTCGATATAGAGATCCGTGTCGGCCAGCCTGATCTTGTCGCCGGTCGTAGGACCGTAGAGGTCCGAGTATTGCTGCCTCGAGATCATGACCATTTCAGATCTCCGCGATGTTGGTCGCCACGGATGGTCGAGCCTTATGGATAGACTAGGGCTTGTTCTTGAAGTGGTAGCGGGCGACCTTCTCCATCGCGTCCGTCAGCCGGGGGCGATAATCCTCGTAGCTCTCGTCGCCGACCCAGCCGTTGACGAGCCCGTTGAAGCCGAGAACGCGCTGCTTTCCACCGAACGGGACCAACTCGACGTCCTTCTCGTCGCCGGGCTCGAACCGCAGCGCGGTGGTCGCCGGGATGTTGAGACGCTTGCCGAACGCCTGCTCGCGGTCGAATTCCAGGAAGGCGTTCACTTCGAAGAAGTGGAAATGCGACCCGACCTGAATTGGGCGGTCGCCGGTATTTCGGACCTTGAGAGAGGTCGTCGGCATGCCCGCATTGATCTCGATGTCGCCGCTGCCAAGTATAAGTCCACCGACAGGCGCCTTGTTCTGAGCAGAAGCCATGATGAAGGCCCTCCGGTGCGGGATTACTTGACGGGATTGTGAACCGTCACGAGGCGACTGCCGTCCGTGAACAATGCTTCCACCTGGACGAAGGGGATCATCTCCGCGACACCCTCCATGACGTCGGCGCGCGTGATGGCCTTGCCGGCGAGTTCCATGACCTCCTCGACGGTCCTGCCGGCTCGCGCGCCTTCCAGGGCGGCAACGGAGATGAGGGAGACGGTCTCCGGGTGGTTGAGCTTGAGGCCCTGGTCCTTACGGCGCTGCGCGACGAGGGCCAGCGTGTAGACCAGCAGCTTGTCTGTCTCTCGGAGGGTGAAGTGCATGGGCGGCTCCTCACTGAATGCAGCCGGCTTCCGCGGCCGACGGCGTGCGTCCGCAGATTTTTATGGCTAGGCCTTAGAAGTAATTACGCCCTTGAAGCTATACCCTCATTGATGAGACGCAAGGACTCAACCCGCGTAATAGAACATCGTTCTTTGTGTTTGATACCATACCCAGAGTGATACGGAATTTAACTTTGGATAGGCTGTCTTATGAGAGTGGGGCAGGTCTTGATCATTTCCCGTACGGATTCCGACCTTCAGGCGGCATCGGCTTCAGTGCTGGGTGGGAGCTGGTGGCCAGAGGCTGCCCGGGGCGGGAACAGGGATGGGCGTCTGCAGCAAGCCTGCTGGCAACGACTAGTCGGAACGAACATGAACATGCCGATGATGGTGCACGTGGACGTGTTCGTGGATCTCCGCCGGCAGCAGCTTTCCATTTCGTAGGGCCACCGCGCGCGTCGCGAACTCGCCCACGAAGGCTGCGTCGTGCGAGACGAGCAGCATGGCGCAGGAGAGGGAATGCAGCGCGTGCCAAAGCAGCTCGCCGTTCTGTTCGTCGATGCCGTTCGTGGGTTCGTCCAGCATCAGGACGTCCGGGCGCATTGCCAGCAGGCCTGCTAGGCAGACCAGACGCTTCTCGCCACCCGAGAGGCGATGGCTGATCCGTTCGGCAAGGTGTCCGACGCCGAGTTCCTCCAGCGCATTCCGCGCCCGCTCCTCCGCCTCGGGCTCGGTGCAGCCGGCGTTCAATGGCCCGAAGGAAACGTCCTCGAGGACGCTGGGACAGAAGAGCTGGTCGTCGCTGTCCTGGAACAAGTAGGCGATCCTTGGCCGAAACTGCCTGAAGTGGCGCTCATCGATGCACTCGGTGCCGAAGAGGCGGATAGAGCCCTCCTGAGGGCGCTCCAGCCCGACGATGGTTCGCAGCAGGGTCGTCTTGCCGCTGCCATTCGGCCCGACGATGGCGAGCCTCTCGCCGGGCTCGAGCGTCAGATCGACATCGCGCAGGACGGACTTCTGCCCGCGTGAGACGCAGACGCCTTCCAGGGAGAGAAGTTGGCTCACAGCCGATCCAGTGCCAGCGCCACGAAACCCAGGCAGGAGATCAGTCCGAAGCCGGCCCAATCGCGCCATGGGGGAGCCGGCTGCGCCCGGTACGGGTAGTGTCCGGCATAGCCGCGGCAGAGCATAGCCTCCTCGATGCGGCGCGCTCGATCCAGGGCGCGCACCAGCAGCATGCCGATCAGATAGCCGTAGCTGCGCCAGGTGTGGCGGTTGGAGCGGGGTCGGAAGCCCCGTGCCCGCATGGCGTCGCGCAGGCGTTCTGCCTCCTCGCGAATGAGCGAGGTGTAGCGCACCGTCATCACGAAAAGGCGGCCGATAGGCTCCGGCACTCCGAGGCCACGCAAGGCTCCCCCAAGGCGGGCGGGCTCGAGGTTGCCGACCAGCACCGTCAGGATGAGCACGGACGACGAGACCTTCGCGGCAAGCAACGCTGCGCGCCAGAAGCCCTCGAGGCTGGCCGTCAGCGGACCGAGCGTGAAGAGCGCCTCGCCCGCCACCGTGAAGGGGAGGGT
>JAFAEL010000101.1 GCA_023423995.1 Pseudomonadota bacterium
GTCGTGCAATGCGCCGTATACGCCTCGCCGCCCTCTTTCCGAGCATCTGCCTTGTAGGCGATGACGATGATGCCTTCCTGCGGTCGCGACACCTGCTTCTCCGAGAAGCTCACCGACGACCAGCGCGGCGTATCCGAGACCGCGTCCGCCGCCTCCCGGCCCCTGAGCACGAAGGGCGGCGCGGGAACGACCATCAGGCACTCGTCGTCGATCAGTTCGTGGTACCGGCCGGCATCGCCGGTCCACAGGCTCTCCTCGAAGGCCCAGATCCGCTCGTCGTCCATGCCGCTCTCCCTCGGTCGATGGCCGCCAACGTGAGCCCGAAGCGGCACGTTCCGCCGCTCACGCAATCGTTTGGAAGCGGCCGGACGGGCCTCCGCTGGGAGAATGTGATTGACATTTATTCCTATATCTGTCACAAGCCGTGCGCCGCTTCCGACGGGCAGGCTCGTCTGATCACCGGATCCGACTGGCGGAAGAGGGCGGCGGGTCCCGAGGTCCGGTCCGGTGATCGGGCTCCCGGGCGGCTGACCGGGCGTGTGCCCAGGGGCCGAAAAGACCGCCAGAAAGGACGCCGGGTTCCGGCATACCTTTCCAAATCGAAGCTGGGACCCGGCGTCCTTCTTCCCACCCGCTCTTTGACAGCGCCGACGGACATGACCACGGGCCGGGGACGGACGGCGCGTGGGCGAATTGTCGGGCGGGTGCCACCACGCTCCTTCTCCGCTTGCGGCAGAAGAAACCACGAAGCGCCCTGCAGCCTTGACCGCCCTTTGGCACGATGCATGCTGAGCCTGCGGCAAACCTTTCCAAGCTAGATTTGCTTAAGGGGGCGTTTGATGTCGATCACCACCCGTAGGACTTTACTGAAGGGTATAGCGGGTGCATCGGCACTTGCGACGTCAGGCGGTCTTTCCGCCCCTGCTCTTGCCCAGGGCGCAAACGCCCGCACGCTGCGCTTCGTGCCGCAGGCCAATCTCGCCAATTTCGACCCGATCTGGGGGACCCAATACGTCGTCCGCAACGCGGCGGCCTATGTCTGGGACACGCTGTACGGCGTCGACGACAAGCTCCAGCCGCAGCGCCAGATGGTCGAGGGCGAGGAAGTCTCTTCCGATGGCCTGACCTGGACCTTCAAGCTGCGTCCCGGCCTCAAATTCCATGACGGCACGCCGGTCCTGGCCAAGGACGTCGTCGCCTCGCTCGTGCGCTGGTCGGCCCGCGACCCGATGGGCCTGATGATCCGGGACATCCAGAACGAGCTGACGGCGGTGGACGACCGCACCTGGAAATGGGTGCTGAAGAAGCCCTATCCGAAGATGCTGCTGGCGCTGGCCAAGAACAACGCGCCCTGCTCCTTCGTCATGCCGGAGCGGATCGCCCAGACCGACCCTTTCAAGCAGATCACCGAATATGTCGGCTCGGGCCCGATGCGGTTCGTGAAGGACGAGTGGGTGCCCGGCGCCCGCGCGGTCTTCGCCAAGTTCGACGACTACGTGCCGCGCCAGGAGCCCGCCTCCTGGCTCGCCGGCGGCAAGCGGATCCTCGTCGACCGTATCGAATGGGTGATCATGCCGGACCCGGCGACCGCGGCGGCGGCGTTGCAGAACGGCGAGGTCGATTGGTGGGAGAATCCGATCTCCGACCTCGTCCCGCTGCTCAAGAAGAACCGCAACATCAATGTCGATATCGCCGATCCGCTCGGGAATATCGGCTCGTTCCGGATGAACACGCTGTTCCCGCCCTTCGACAACGTGAAGGCGCGCCGGGCCGTGCTGACGGCCATGGACCAAGAAGATTACATGCGCGCCCTCGTCGGCGACGACGAGAACCTCTGGAAGCCGCTGCCGGGCTTCTTCACGCCAGGGACCCCGCTCTACAACGAGGAGGGCGGCGAGGTCCTGAAGATGAAGAACCTCGAGGCGGCGAAGAAGCTTCTGGCCGAGTCCGGCTACAAGGGCGAGCCGGTGGTCTGCGTGGTGGCGCAGGACCAGGCGATCACCAAGGCGTTCGGCGAGGTCACGGCCGACCTGCTGAAGAAGATCGGCTTCAACGTCGATTTCGTCGCGACCGACTGGGGTACGACGGGCCAGCGTCGGGCCATGAAGAACCCGCCCTCCCAGGGCGGCTGGAATATGTTCCACACCTGGCATGCGGGCGCCGACTGCATCAATCCGGCCGCCTACACGGCCATCCGGGCCAATGGCGACAAGGCCTGGTTCGGCTGGCCGGATTCCCCGGCCGTCGAGAAGGACATCGTCGAGTGGTTCGACGCCAAGACCCTCGACGAGGAGAAGGCGGCGATGAAGAAGCTCAACAAGGACGCGCTCGACTTCGTGGTCTACGCGCCGACCGGCTTCTTCCTGAGCTACCAGGCCTGGCGAAAGAACGTCTCCGGGGTGGTGAAAGGCCCCCTCCCCTTCGCCTGGGGCGTGAGCAAGACGGCATAGCCGGAATGCACCGGTCCCAGGTGGGTCTCGGGTCCCCTCTCCCCGTGCAACGGGGAGAGGTCGAGCAGGCGCGTAGCGCCGTCCGGGTGAGGGGCTACCTCCGCGGACGCCCCTTGTCCGGTTGCGCTGCCGCGCAACTCGACGTCTCCCCGTCGGAGACGGGGAGAAGAGGGATCCGCTGATGCTCGCCTATGTCGGCCGGCGGGTCCTGGCCACCATTCCCGTCATGGCGATCGTCGCCCTGTTCGTGTTCAGCCTGCTCTATATCGCGCCGGGCGACCCCGCTTCGATCATCGCGGGCGACCAGGCGACCCCGGAGCAGATCGCCCAGATCCGCGTCAATCTCGGGCTCGAGCGACCGTTCGTGGTGCGGTTCGGCGAGTGGGTCTGGCAGATCCTGCACGGCGATCTCGGCACCTCGATCTTCACCGCCCTCCCCGTCCGCCAGATGATCGCCCAGCGCATCGAGCCGACACTGTCCCTGATGATCGTCACCCTGATCTTCTCGGTCTGCGTCGCGGTGCCGCTCGGCGTCGTCGCGGCCTGGAAGGCCGGCTCCCTGATCGACCGCCTGGTGATGGCGCTCGCGGTGGTCGGCTTCTCGGTCCCGGTCTTCGTCGTCGGCTACGTGCTCGCCTACGTCTTCGCGCTCGAATTCGACTGGCTGCCCGTCCAGGGCTACACGCCGATCGCGAACGGGTTCTGGCCCTGGCTGCAGAACCTGATCCTGCCCGCGATTTCGCTCGGCCTCATCTACATCGCGCTGATCGGCCGCATTACGCGGGCCACGATGCTGGAGGTCCTCAGCCAGGACTACATAAAGACCGCCCGGGCCAAGGGGTTGGGGCAGCGGGCGATCCTCTTCGTCCACGCCCTCAAGAACGCGGCCGTGCCGATCGTGACGGTGATCGGCCTCGGCATCGCGCTTCTCATCGGCGGCGCCGTGGTGACGGAGAGCGTCTTCGTCATCCCGGGCCTCGGCCGCCTCACGGTCGATGCGATCCTGCGGCGCGACTACCCGGTCATCCAGGGCATCGTGCTCCTGTTCTCCTTCACCTACGTGCTGGTCAATCTCGGCGTGGACCTGATCTACACGCTCGTCGATCCGAGGATCCGCTATTGAGCGCGCTCCTCGCCGACCGGGAGATCACGCTCGAGCCGGAGAGCGTCGTTGCGGCCCCCGCAATGCCCGAGATCCTGCCCCCGGTGCGGCGCCGCCGCGGGCTGCTCGGCTTCGCTCTCCGCCACCCGACGATCGCGATCGGAGGCGGGCTGCTCCTCGTCATGCTGTTCATCGCGGTCTTCGCGCCCTTCCTCGGGACGGTCGACCCCACCGCTCTCTCGCCGGCGCGGCGAACCCGCAACCCGTCCGCGGTCTACTGGTTCGGCACCGACATGCTGGGCCGGGACATCTATTCCCGCGTGCTCTACGGCGCGCGGGTGTCGCTGGTGGTGGGTTTCTCGGTCGCGGCGCTCGCCTCCGTGATCGGCCTCGCGATCGGGCTCGTTTCCGGCTTCGTGCGCTGGACCGACACGATCATCATGCGGGTGATGGACGGGCTGATGTCGATTCCGCCCATCCTCCTCGCGGTGGCGCTCATGGCGCTCACCCGCGGCTCCGTCGGCAACGTCATCCTGGCGATCACGATCGCGGAGATTCCGCGCGTGTCGCGGCTCGTGCGCGGGGTCGTCCTGTCGCTGCGCGAGCAGCCCTATGTCGACGGCGCGATCGCGGCGGGCACCCGGACGCCCATGATCATCTGGCGCCACATCCTGCCCAACACGCTCGCGCCGCTCACCGTGCAGGCGACCTATATCTGCGCCTCGGCGATGATCACGGAGGCTATCCTGTCCTTCATCGGCGCCGGCACGCCGCCGATCACTCCCTCCTGGGGGAACATCATGGCCGACGGCCGGGCGCTCTGGCAGGTGAAGCCCTACATCGTCTTCTTCCCGGCCTTCTTCCTGTCGGTCACGGTGCTCGCCGTGAACCTCCTGGGCGACGGCTGCGCGACGCGCTCGACCCGCGCATGGCGAAGCGGCTGTGATGCCCCTCCTCCAGGTCGACAGCCTCCAGACCCACTTCCGCACGCCGGACGGGATCAACCGCGCCGTGGACGGGGTCTCCTTCCATGTCGAGGCCGGCGAGACGGTGGCGGTGGTGGGCGAGTCCGGCTGCGGGAAGTCAGTCACCGCGAACTCGATCCTCCGGCTCATCCCGGAGCCTCCAGGCAAGATCGCCGGACGCATCCTCTTCGAGGGACGCGATCTCCTGACCCTGCCCGACCGGGCCATGCGCCAGATTCGCGGCAACGAGATCTCCATGATCTTCCAGGAGCCGATGACGAGCCTGAACCCGGTCCTCACGATCGGCCGGCAACTCGGCGAGACGCTCCGGCTTCATCAGGGGCTCGACCGGCAGGCCGCGGAGGCGCGGGGTATCGAGATGCTGCGGCTCGTCGGCATCCCCGAGCCCGCACGCCGCATCCGCAACTACCCGCACCAGCTCTCGGGCGGCATGCGCCAGCGGGTGATGATCGCGATGGCGCTGGCCTGTTCGCCGAAGCTTCTCATCGCCGATGAGCCGACGACCGCGCTCGACGTGACCATCCAGGCGCAGATCCTCGACCTGATGCGCGACCTCAAGACCCGGGTCGGTGCGGCGATCATCCTGATCACGCACGATCTCGGCGTCGTGGCCGAGGTCGCGAGCCGCGTGATCGTCATGTATGCCGGCCGGAAGGTCGAGGAGGCGCCCGTCGCGGAGCTCTTCCGGGCGCCCAAGCACCCCTACACCCAGGGCCTGATCGGGGCGGTTCCGAAGCTCGGCTCCTCGCTCACCGGCACCCGCACGCGCCTCGCGGAGATACCCGGTCTCGTGCCGAGCCTTAAGCAGCGGATCGAGGGCTGCGTCTTCGCGGGCCGCTGCCCTTACGCGACCGACCTTTGCCGCCAGATCGCGCCGGCGCTGGAGCTCAAGGCGCCCGCTCACATCGCGGCCTGCCATTACTCGCGCCATGAGGCGGTCGCCGCATGAGGCTCGTTGCGCGTCTCCTCTCCCCGCCTGCGGGGAGAGGTCGAGCAAGCCGCGGCAGCGGCTGCCCGGGTGAGGGGCAGCGTCGCACAGCAGACGGCTCGTCGTTCTTTGCCCCTCATCCGGTCGACGCTTCGCGTCGCTCGACTCCTCCCCGTCCGGGACGGGGAGAAGAGGTCGTCGCATGAGCGCCTCCGCCCCACTCCTCGAGGTCAACGACCTCAAGAAGCACTTTCCGCTGAAGGGGAAGGCTGTCGTCCGGGCGGTCGACGGCGTCTCCTTCGAGGTCCGCCGCGGCGAGACGCTGTCGCTCGTCGGCGAATCGGGCTGCGGCAAGTCCACCGTCGGCCGCGCCATCCTGCGTCTGATCGAGCCGAGCGCCGGCCAGGTCGTGCTCGACGGCCAGCGCATCGACCAGCTCTCGGCCGGCACTCTCCGGCCCATGCGACGACGCATGCAGGTCGTCTTCCAGGACCCGTTCTCCAGCCTCAACCCGCGCATGCGGGTGCGCAACATCCTGGCCGAACCGATCCGCAATTTCGGCCTTGCCCGCTCATCGAGGGAGATCGAGGAGCGCGTCGCGAAGCTGCTCGACACGGTGCGGCTGCCACGCGACTCGGGTTCGCGCTTCCCCCACGAATTCTCGGGCGGGCAGCGCCAGCGCATCGGCATCGCCCGCGCGCTCGCGGCCGAGCCGGACATCATCATCTGCGACGAGGCGGTCTCGGCCCTGGACGTGTCCGTGAAGGCCCAGGTCGTGAACCTCCTGCAGGATCTCCAGGCGGAACTCGGCCTCGCCCTCCTGTTCATCAGCCACGACCTCGCGATCGTCGAGCACATGACGCATCGCGTCGCGGTCATGTACCTCGGCAAGATCGTCGAAATCGCCTCGCGCGAACGGATCTTCGGCGCGCCGCGCCACCCCTACACCTACGCGCTTCTCTCGGCCGTGCCGGTGCCCGAGCCAGGGAAGGCGCGCAGCCGCGTCGTGCTCTCCGGGGATGTGCCGAGCCCGATCAACCCGCCGACGGGTTGCCGCTTCCACACCCGTTGCCCGTTCGCCTTCGATCGTTGCCGGACGGACGAGCCGGCGCTCAGGCCGCTCGAGAGCGGGCAATCCGCCGCTTGCCACCTCAACGACCTTCCGAGAGCCGAGAACCCGCTGCTCTCGGCTCGAAACTAGGCTGCAGGCGCAGCGACCGTTGCGCCGGGCCGGCGAAGCCGGTCGAGGACAAGCACCGCCCCCCAGGCGAGCATGATCGTGCCACCCGCGAACAGGATCGGGGCATTCACCCTGTCGGCAGCCTCTCGAACGATGCCCGCGACCCCCGGCAGGGCCGCCATGGCGAGGTAGAAGATCGTGAAGTAGAGGCCCATCCCGACCGGGCGCTGCGCCGGCGGAAGGATCTGGGCCGGGAGCGCCATGATGGCCCCCGCCGGAAGCCCGATGGCGACGACAAGGATGCTCATCGCGGTGACGGTCCAGTCCGTCACGGCAAGCAGGATCGAGCCGGCCGCGATCAGAAGGAAGCAGGCGCTCAACATCAACGTGGCGCTGCCGATCCGCTGGGCGACATAGCCCCCGACCGGAAGAAAGACGAGGAGAGCCCAGCCGAGAATGCTCGAGATCGCCGCGGCCTGGGCCATCGCATAGCCGCGCTGCGCGAAGAACTCGGGCAGGGACGCGACGAGAACGACATAGGTGACGTTGTAGAGGCCCCAGATCACGCCGGCGACCGTCGCAAGCTGGAAGTCCTGCCGCGACAGCCGCGGGCGTCTGTCGACGGGAGAGACGAGCTTTCCCTCCGGCCCGTCCTTGTAAAACAGCCCGAGCAGGACCAGGCATATGAGTGTCGGCGCAAGTGCCGCCAGGCTAAGGGCGGTCCATCCCGAACTCACCATCACCGCCGGAAGCGTGACGAGGGCGAGTGCCACCCCGAGCGGCCAGCTCGCGACAAAGGCACCCATGACGCCGGCAAGCTCGCCAGGCGCGAACCAGCTTCCGACCGCCCGCGCCAGGACCACGTTCAGGATCGCTGCTCCGCTACCACTCAGGATGCGACCGAAGAACAGGAAATCGGCCCCGCCGACCGCCATCAGACCTCCCCCAGCAGCCATGAGGGAGAGGCCGAACATCAATATCTTCCTTCCCCCGAAGCGCTGATCCAGCATCCCCCCCGGAAAGGCGAGTGCCACCCCGGGAAGCATGTAGCATCCAATCAGCGCCCCGAGCGTGGCGAAGTCCGATATGACACTTCCGACGAGGAGCGGCCCGACCGCTGCGACGGACTGAAACTGGTACGCGATCGTCGTACGCGCCGCGAACAGCAGCGCGAGAACCACCCACCGCTCAGAGCGCATACGGACGCGACTGCCTGCGGTTAGGCGTTGATGTGAACCGGCCCACGATGAACCGGCCGATGACCGGCAGTGACGTGGCCGTCGAAGCGCGAGGCATCGGCCTGGCCGAAGATCCGTGCCCGCTCGGCGGCCCCGGATCGCATGAACGGGTACCGTGCGTGGACCTGGTCGCGCGCTTCCGCGTAATCGGCCATCGTCAGCGTGATCGGCTTGGTCAGCATGGGGTAATCGCGCGCGGGCGCCACGATTCTTGTGCACCAGAACCGTCGATAGAACGCCGCATGCTCGGGCCGCACCGCAGCCAGCAAGATGTCGGCCTCGAAGTGTTCCATGGCGATCCAGGCAAGACGCAGCGTGATATACGGCAGTTCAGGGTGCCGTCTCGACCACGCATGATCTACCACGAACCGCGTGGGATCAACGATGATCTTGCCCGCAGCAGCCTCCGGCCTGAGGATCTCAGGGAAGACGTGGGCGGTCGGAATTTCGGAAGTGTCGACACCGCCGACCGAGAGCCGGATCGAGCTCATCAGAATCCCGTCGATCTGAACCCCGAAGAGGTAGGTGTTATCTGCCTCGTCGACCTCGTCGGTAAAGATCCCGTCCGGTCGCCGGTCGATCGCGCCTTCCCTCGCATAAGCATCGTGCCGGAGGCGGAAGATCTGCTCCCTGTACTCCGGTGTGATCGCCAACTTGTAGTTGAGACGCGGAAAAAGCTTCTCGATACGGCCAGTCAGCCCGCTGCTGGCCGCCTGTTCTGCACCCGACATTGGCACTCCTCGCACATCTGTCGGGACGTTAACTAGTTCTTAACGGGTGTAAATAAAGTCCTTAAAGATTGGTTAAATGTGGATACTTCACCAGCCCCGCGTCGCCTGCAGTGCAGCCGCGTGGATCCGGCAGGGGTCAACGCGCCGAGCGGCGCGACGGAGTTGGGCCGTATGCTGCAGAGGCCGACGTGACAGAGTTGAAGCCGAACCCAAGCAGTCGGCGCGTGTGGGCCGCGGAGGCAGGCTTGGCGAAGAGGAAGCCTTGAGCCTCCTCGATCTCCGGATTTGCGGAGATGATATCGAGCTGCGCACTCGTCTCGACGCCTTCGATCACGACCCGCACGCCAAGTTCACCGCACAGCCGGGCGATGCCTCGGAGAAGGACCCGCTGCTTGTCGTTCGCTTCGATCCCGAGGAGGAAGGAGCGATCGATCTTCACGGTCTGCAACGGGAATTTCCGCAGATAGCTCAGGCTCGAATAGCCGGTGCCGAAATCGTCGAGCGAGATACTCACCCCGAGAGCGCGGATCTGCTCTAGGGTCTGCAAGACGCCGTCGGTGTCGCGCAGCAGTGTCGATTCGGTGATCTCGAGGTCAAGGCGCGCAGGATCGAGACCAGACCGGTCGAGCGCCTCGCCCACCGTTTCTACGAGGCCGGGCTGCCGGAACTGGGATGGCGAGAGGTTGACCGAGACCCGGGTGTCGGCCGGCCAGTGGGTGGCCTCGCAGCAGGCGGAGAACAGAACCCAGCGACCGATTTCGACGATCAGGCCCATCTCTTCGGCCAGAGGAATGAACTCCCCGGGAGAGACAAGCCCGCGCTCGGGGTGGTGCCAACGGAGTAGCGCCTCGCAGGCTGCGATCCTGCCCGTCTGCAGGTTCACAAGCGGCTGATAGTGCAGTTCGAGGGCCGCGCCTGCGACCGCTTCCCGCAAGTCGATCTCGAGCGCGCGGCGTTCCCGCATGCGGGTATCCATCTCCGGCTCGAAGAACCGGTAACGGCCGCGGCCCTCGGCCTTTGCTCTGTAGAGCGCCATGTCGGCGTTCTTCAGGAGGGTGTCCGCGTCCGTCCCGTCTGTCGGCGCGATCGCGATCCCGACGCTCGCCCCGATGATGATTGCGTGCCCGTCAACCCGGAAAGGTCTGCTGAGCTCGTCGACAACGCGCTGCGCGACCGCTCCCGCCTGCTCTGGACGCGCTGTTGGAGCGATGACGATGACGAACTCGTCGCCGCCGAGCCGGGCGATGAGTTGGCTCTCCGCGGCAAGTGTCCGCAATCGCGTGGCCACGAGTTGGAGGAGCACATCGCCCGCCGGGTGTCCGAGCGTGTCGTTCACCTGTTTGAACTCGTCTAGATCTACGAATAGCACCGCGCAGCCGCTTTCTGGTGTCACCTCCTCCAGCAGGCGGCCGACGCTTTCCCGGAACTTCACGCGGTTAGGCAGGTCGGTCAGGTAGTCGTAATGAGCGAGGTGCCGGATCTGAGCCTCGGCCTTCTTCTGTTCGGTCACGTCTTCGGCCAGCATCACCGAGCTGCCATCAGGCATGCTCCGGGACGTAATCATCAGGGTTCGCCGCCCCCTGATGGGCAGGATGAGCGACGCAGCGCCCTCCCCGAGGCGCGAGCGGATCTCGGCCAGAATGCGACGGAGGTCAGCAGGCGCGACTACTCCGGCCCGGACGCAGCTCAGGAACGCTTCGATCGCTGGCCGGCCGGGACGGAACACATCCGGCTGGACTCCAAGCAGATGCGGCAAACGATTGTTCGAGATCGCGATCGTTCCCTTTCGGTCGACCATGCAGAGCCCGTGGCTCATGTTGTTGAGCGCCGCATCGAGCCGGTTGGCTAATAGCCGCACGTCGCGCTCGGCAACCACGGCACCCATCAGGGTCTGTCTGAGCCTGTCCGCTATGGTGCTGAACGCGAAGAAGAAGGGAGTGAGGACGCCCGCGGCGAGGAGATAAAATAGGTCGCCAGTCCACAGGAGCGCTGCGAGGAGGGGCAACCCGGAGCAGAGAAGCTGGGCCGTCACCAGCAGCTTGCTCCCGAAATTTCGCCCCATGACCCCGATCACGTTCACGAGGACCAGGGAGACGCACAACAACTGCACCATCGGATCGGCCGTCCTCGCGAAAGCGAGGAAGCACCAGACCCCCATCGCGAAGACATAAACGGACGAGCCTAGGACATACCGGACCTCCCAGCGCCGGGCGTCCGCGAGGTCGAGCGGCTTCGAATCTTCCCGTCGCTTGAACGCGCGCATGTCGAGAGCTCGACCGAGCGCGATAGCAGTTAGAGCAAGCGCACAGAGATAGAACAGAATATCCCCAGCCTTGATCCCGGTAATGACCGCCGCACCAATTGTTGAAAGCGACCCAAGTATCAGGTTTTTCGGATCTCGGAACAGCGACTCGACGAGGGAGATATATATCTCGTCTGGAAGTTCTTCCGTGTCTCGTACGTGAGACGGAGCGATTGGCATGTGGCGACCTTGCGGGCGGGCTCAGCGTACCGAATTTACCCTGCCAGGCTGAACGAAGTGTTTCATGCGCCGCGCCAGAGGTGAAATCTTCAGCCTGCCGCGATTTGTCGGAGATCGCGGAAGGATTCTCGAAGGAAGTGCACGCTATGGCTGTGCGAGCACTCGCCAGGGCGCGCCATGGATCTTCAACTCAGCCTGACTCAGGTTCCTCATCCGCTGTGCACCCAGTGCCTTTTCGACAGCGGCCACCAATGCGGCATGATTGGCGCTGCGCGGTGCCCGCTGATCGAGGCTTGGCAGGAGGGAGAAGGAGAGCCGACGGAATGGTCTCCTCGCACGTGCGGCAGCTGGAGATGCTCGCAGTTCGAGGCGGCCCTCTCCCCGCTCGAACACTGAACGGCCTGGCGGCAAGCTCGCCGAGGTCCTGCATCGAGCGCGTTGAACCATTGAGACCGATACGCTGCCTCGCACACCTGGTTTCGCCGTAGCGGCTCGGCGCGCGCCTGCGCACGCAAAGGCTACAGCCCAGATTGCCGCCGGAAACGTGTTTACACCGGCTGACCTAATGTCATACCAATAAGCCCAGCGCCGCGGCGTATGGATTGCCGCGCGAGCCGTTGGGCGGAGTGTGGCTTTGGAGCAGTCGAGCAAGACCGCGCGTGAACTCTTCGAGGAGATCAAGGCGAAGCCGACGAGGCGCCGCTTCGGTTTCGGCAAGAAGCCGATGCTCATCAATATCGACCTGCAGAAGGCCTACACGGCGGTTGGCGAGTTCGCGACCGCCTACGAGACCGACCCGAAGCAGGTCGACTATGTGAACGAACTCGCCGAGCTGTTCCGGGCAAAGCGCCTGCCAGTGGCCTGGACCTATGTCGCCTATATGGAGTCGGGCGAAGATTGCGGCGTCTGGGGAACCCGGACGAACACCCCGGACTCGCTTCAGAATATCAAGGTTGGGTCGGAGAGATCGAAGTTCGATCCGCGCCTCAAGATCGACGAGGTCAACGACATCGTCGTCAATAAGCGTATGGCATCGGCCTTCTTCGAGACCAACATCCCGTCCCTGATGGTCTGGCATCAGTGCGACAGCGTAATCCTGACGGGGGGCTCCACTTCGGGCTGCGTTCGCGCCACCTGCGTGGAGGCGCTTTCGCGTGGCTACAAGGTAGCTGTCCCTGAGGAGTGCGTGGCCGACAAGCATGAGAGCCCGCACTACGCGAACCTCTATGACATGGCGATAAAGTATGCGGATGTCGTCCCCGTTGCGGACGTTGTCGCGTACCTGAAATCCTATCCGGGGACGAACGCGTGAGTGACGGCGTGGCCGGCGATCCCGGTCTTTACGATTACCTGCCCTACAAGGGACGGCCAAAGATCACATGGCCGGGCGGCGCCCAGATCGCGGTCTGGATCGCGCCGAACATCGAGTTCTACGAGTACGAGCCGCCGAAGAACCCGGTGCGGACGCCTTGGGCGCGGCCGCTGCCGGACGTACTCGCCTATTCTCATCGGGACTACGGTAACCGCGTCGGTTTCCGGCGGATGCTGGACGCGATGGATGAGGCGGGGTTCCGCGGCTCGGTGTCGCTGAACGTCGCGATGTGCGACCATCACCCCGAGATCATTGAGGTATGCGCGGACCGAGGCTGGGAGTTCTTCTCCCACGGCGTGTACAACACCCGCTATGCCTACGGCATGAGCGCCGAGCAGGAGCGAGAGATCATCCGCGACTCGGCCGACACGATTAGGAAGTGGACCGGCCAGAAGCTCGACGGCTGGCTCGCCCCGGCATTGTCGAACAACACGTGGACGATGGACCTCCTCGCCGAAGAGGGCCTCCTCTACACCTGCGACCTGTTCCACGATGATCAGCCGACGCCCATCAAGGTGAAGTCGGGCCGCTTCGTCAGCGTGCCCTACTCGCTCGAGATGAACGATACGATCGTCTACAACACGAACAGCTACGATCCCCGCCATTACGGGACGATCATCAAGCGCCAGTTCGACCAGCTCTATAAGGAGGGTGCCACCTCCGGCACGGTCATGTGCATTCCGCTGCACCCCTACCTCGTAGGGCAGCCGCACCGGATCGAGCCCTTCGCCGAGGCGCTCCGCTACATCGCGGACCACGATAAGGTCTGGAAGGCAACCGGGCGCGAGATCGCGCAGCACTTCCTGGCCAACTCGTACGACGACTTCGCCGCTGCCGGCGCGGCTCAGGCCCGCTGACGGGAGGACGACGATGCCGCTTCCCGACGATCACCTGCAATACCCGCGCCGCGGGCATCACATGGACCACGACCTTTATAAGTGGTCCGACCTCTTTGACCGGCCGAAGATCGCCTGGCCGAATGGGGCACGCGTCGCGCTCTGGGCGACCCCGCTGGCGCAGTGGTTCCCGATCGATTCCACCGGCAAGCCGTTCCGGGCTCCTGGCGCGCTGACGATGCCGTACCCGGATTACCGCCACTACACGAACCGCGACTACGGCAATCGCGTGGGCATCTTTCGCCTTCTCGACGTCATGTCGGACCTGGGCATCGCCGGCTCGGTGGCAATGAATGCCGCGGTCGCCGAGCGCTACCCGAATATGGTCGAGGAAGTCGTCGGCCGCGGCCACGAGATCGTCGCCCACGGCCTCGACATGGACCACCTCCATTACGGTGGCATCCCTGAGGAAGAAGAGGCCGCGCTCGTCCGCCGCTCCCTCGATATTCTGCGCTCCGTCTCAGGCCAGCCGGTCACTGGCTGGCTCTCGCCGGGACGTTCCCAATCCCATGCGACGCTTGGCCTCTTGGCTCAGAATGGCATGGCCTACTCTTGCGATTGGGCGAACGACGACATGCCATTCGAGATGGCCACCCCGAATGGCCCGATCTGGGCGATGCCTTTCGCCCAGGAAACGGATGACCGCACGGTGATGCTCGACTTCAAGCACACCGAGGACAGCTGGCTGGCGCAGGTGAAGGACCGCTTCGACGTTCTCTACCGCGAGGCAGAGACCTATGGCGGCCGCATCGTGTCGGTCCCACTCCACGCGTGGGTTGCCGGCGTGCCCTATCGGATCGGTGCGGTCCGGGAGGCGTTGTCCTATATGATGGGTCATGACGGCGTCTGGGCAGCAACCGGCGCCGAGATTCTGAAGGCCTTCGAGGCATCCGAGGCAGGCCATGGCTGACCGGGTCGGGCCGCGCACCCTTTACGACAAGATCTGGGACCGGCACGTCATCGTTGCACGCGAGGACGGCCCGTCGCTTCTCGCAATCGACCGGCACATAATCCACGAAGGCTCGTTCCATGCCTTCAACGACCTCCGCCGGCGAGGCATTCGGCCACGTCATCCGGAGCAGATCTTCGGCGTAGCGGATCACTACGTTCCGACCCATGGCCGGCGGCCGGAGGACGCGCCGACGGAAGAGATCGCGCGGATGATCCGGGTCTTCGACGAGAACATGGAATGGGGCAGTATCCCCCATTTCTCGCTCGCCGATCGGCGTCAGGGCATCGTCCATATCATCGGGCCGGAACAGGGACTTACGCTTCCCGGCCTGACTATCACCTGCAGCGACAGCCATACCTCCACGCAGGGTGCGCTCGGGACCATCGCCTTCGGCATCGGTCAGTCCGAGAGCGCGCATGTGATGGCGACCCAGACGATCTGGCAGGCGAAGCCCAAGACCTTCCGTATCACCGTTACCGGGCGCCGGGCTCCTGGTGTCGAAGCCAAGGACGTCATCCTAACAATCATCCGGACCATCGGGGCGGGAGGCGCGACCGGCTACGCCGTCGAGTATGCCGGGCCCGTCATCCAGGCCCTCTCCGTCGAGGAGCGGCTCACCGTATGCAACATGTCCATCGAGGCCGGCGCCCGCTCCGGGATGATCGCGCCCGATGACACGACCTTCTCGTACCTGCAGGGCCGGCCGTATGCGCCGAAGGACGCAGCCTGGGACGCTGCCGTCCGGTTCTGGCGCACCCTCCCCTCCGACGAAGGTGCCCATTTCGACCGGGAGATCACGATCGACGGAGCCGCCATTGCGCCGACCGTGACCTGGGGCACGAGCCCGGAAGACGCGCTGCCGATTTCCGACCGAGTGCCGGACCCCGCCGATATCCCGGACGCGCAGAGGCGCGGTACGGCCGAGCGGGCGCTCGCCTATATGGGCCTGACGCCGGGAACGCCGCTCACGGAGATCCCGATCGATCGAGTCTTCATCGGTTCCTGCACCAACAGCCGCATCCAGGATCTGCGCGCGGCGGCTGCGATCCTGAAGGGTCGCAAGTCCGCCGTGCCTGGTATCGTCGTTCCGGGTTCGGGCTTGGTGAAAGAGGCCGCGGAGGCAGAAGGGCTCGACAGGATCTTCAAGGAGGCCGGGCTCGAATGGCGCGATGCCGGGTGCTCCATGTGCTCGGCCATGAACGGCGACATGGTCGGCCCGCAAGAGCGCTGCGCCTCGACTTCCAACCGCAACTTCGTCGGGCGTCAGGGCCCGGGTGCGCGCACACACCTCATGAGCCCCGCAATGGCTGCCGCGGCTGCCGTGACGGGCAAGCTGACGGACGTGCGCCGTCTCGTCGGGAACTGAGGCGGACATGGAACCCTTCATCCGCCTGACTGGCGTCGCAGCCCCGATCGAGGGCCGCAACATCGATACCGACCAGATCCTGCCGGCGCGCTTTCTCAAGGCCGACAGGGCGCAGGGCTACGGCCGCTACTTCTTCCACGATGCTCGCTTCGACGGCGAAGGCCGCGAGAAGCCGGACTTCGTCCTGAACCGCGAGCCGTTCCGGCGCGCCACCATCGTGGTGACGGATGACAATTTCGGCTGCGGCTCTTCTCGCGAAGGCGCCGTCTACGCGCTGCACGATTTCGGCGTGCGGTCGGTGATTGCCCCGTCCTTCGGGGACATCTTCTACAACAACTGCCTCAAGAACGGCGTCGTGCCGGTTCGGCTCGATCGCCAGGGCGTGACGGCTCTCCTCGACCGCCTCCAAGGCGAGGCGAACCCTGAGATCACGGTCGATCTAGAGGCACTCGAAGTCACGCTACCCGATGGCGCGCGTCATGCTTTCCCGCTTGATCCGTTCTGGCGCGAATGCCTGATGAAGGGCGTCGACGAGATTCAACTTACGCTTGGCTATCTCGACCAGATCGAGGCGTTCGAGCGCGATTACCGGCGCGACATGAGCTGGCTCGGCGCACAGCCGCAGTCCACCCATTAGTCCCAAGACCAAGACGGCGGAACGCCGCTTCCAACCGCTGACACCAGGGGAACAAAAGATGGCAGACGAGAAGAGCGGGTTCGATGCGACGGCCGGCCGGAGCCGGCGCGACATTCTGAAGGCGGGCGGCTCGACCCTGGCGCTTGCGGCGCTGGGCACGGTCGCGGCCCCGGCAGTACTTCGCGCGCAGGCACCGGTGATCAAGATCGGCGGCATCGGCCCGCTGACCGGCGCGATCGCCTACAATGGCAATCAGGCGAAGGCCGCGATGCAGTTCGCCATTGACGATGCGAATGCCGCCGGCGGCATCAAGAGCATGGGCGGCGCCAAGCTCGAACTCCTGTTCGGCGATGCCGAGTCCCGCCCGGATGTCGGCGCCGCGCAGGTCGACAAACTCGCAGAGGCAGGTGTCTCGGTCCTCGTCGGCTCCCAGTCGAGCGCGATCAGCCTTGCCACTACGCAAGCTGCGGCGCGCTTCAACCTGCCCCAGATCGTGGATGTCGGCACGGCCGATCAGATCGTGCAGCGCGGCCTGCCGAACGTCTTCCGCTTCTCGCCAGGTACGGCGCGCTCGGTGGCTGAGGGCATCGCGAACCTCAACACGCTGAACGAACAGGCCGGCAAGCCGGTGAAGACGGTCGCCATCGTACACGAGGACGGCCCATTCGGCTCCTCCATGGCAAAGCTGTTGCAAGAGAAGCTGCCGTCCATCGGCATGAACGTCGTCGAGACGATCAGCCACCCGACGCCGCAGCGCGACTTCACGAACATCGTGCTCCGCCTGAAGAACGCGAAGCCCGACCTCGTGATGCCCTCGCACTACATCAACGAGTTCATCCTCTTCGCCCGCACGATCCGGCAGCAGCGGTTTGCGCCGAAGGGCATCTACTCGATCTTCGGCGGCGGGGCCTCCAACATTAAGTTCGTGCGCGAGAACCAGGACGCGGCCCAGTTCGTGATCGACACGAACCACTGGTACGATCCGAGAAAGGCCGCCTCGCAGGCGCTCGCCAAGAAGGTCGCGGACGCAAAGCTCGACCTGACCTACGACATCATGGTCGCCTACGGCGCGACGCAGGTGGCCATCGATGCCATCGAGAAGGCCGGTTCGGCCGACCGGGCCAAGCTGATCGAGACCCTCTCGACCCAGACCTTCGCGGATACCGTGATGCCGTATGGGCCAATCAAGTTCGTGGGGGGCGACAACACCGGCTCGCATCTCGTCAACCTGCAGGTCCGGGGCGACAAGATCGAGGTCATCTTCCCGAAGGAATACGCCACGATCGCGCCGGTATTCCCGATCCCTGAGCGGTCCTGACCGGACCTTTTGATTTGTGGGCGGGACGATGTCCCGCCCTAGCAACCTCTAGAATTCTGAGGATGACCGGCGGATGCTGGGTCTCGTCATACCCGCGATTTTGAGCGGGCTCACCACGGGCGCGGTCTACGCGCTCGTGGCTCTGGGCCTGACCCTGATCTACGGCGTTCTTCACATCATCAATTTCGCGCACGGAAGCCTGCTCATGGCAGCGCTCTATGCAGCGCTGTTCATGAACCTGCGGCTGGGCATCGACCCCTACGTGGCACTGCCGATCGTGGTCGTCCTGTTCTTCGGGGTGGGCTATGTGCTGCAGCGCTACGTGATCGACACATTCAGCCACGGCCGGGACGCGAACATCCTCCTCGCCACGCTTGCGCTCTCGATCATCATCGACAACGCCGCGCTGTATTTCTTCACGTCGAACACGCGCACGATCGACGTGCCCTACGCTTTCGAGATGATCGAAATCGGGCCGGCCTTCATCCCGCTTCCGAAGGTCGTGGCCTTCGTGGCCGCGCTCGTCTTCGCGGGTCTGTTGTGGCTCCTGATGCGCCACACCCGGCTGGGTGCCGCGATCCGCGCCGTCGCAATCGAGAAGCGCGGCGCCGAACTCATGGGCATCGACGTCAAGCACACCTACGCGATGTGCTTCGGCATCGGCACGGCCTGCGTTGCCGCTGCAGCCTGCCTCCTTCTCCCGACCTTCTATGTGACGCCGCAGGTCGGCTATGCGTTCGTGCTGGTCGCCTTCACGACAGTCGTCCTGGGCGGGATGGGCTCGCTCGGCGGTGCGCTTGTCGCAGGCCTCCTGCTCGGTGTGATCGAAGCTCTCTGCGGACTCTTCCTTGGCGAGACTCTCGGCCAGATCGGGATCTTCGCCGCCTTCATCCTCACACTGCTTTTCCGGCCCGCGGGCCTCTTTGCTCCGAGAGCTGCCTGATGAAACGTCTCGGCCCGGGCGAAGGTATCGTCGGCATCCTGCTGGTGCTCGCCGCGATTTCTCCTTTCGTCCTTCCGTCGCAGGCCTGGATCGGCTTCGCGGTGAATGCCCTCCTGATCAGCGTGCTCTCGATCGCCTGGAACGTGACGGGCGGCTTCTGCGGGCAGATGTCGTTCGGCCACGCGGCGCTTTACGGCACCGGCGCCTATGCAGCCGCGCTCCTGCAACTCCGGCTGGGATTGAACCCCTACCTCGCGGGTGTTTTCGGGATCGCAGCCGGCGCTGCGATGGGCGGCCTGATCGGGACTCTGGCTTTCCGCTACGGCCTGCGCGGCTCATATTTCGCGCTCGTCACTCTGGCCTTCGCCGAGGTGCTTCGGATTCTGGCGAGTTCGTTCGAGTTCACGGGCGCCGGAAGCGGCTTGACGCTTCCATTCAAACCTGGCCTGGCGAACTTCCAGTTCGCCGACCGGTACGCCGCCTACGTCTTCGTGCTCATCCTCTGCCTTGCAGCGCTCGCGGTAGCGGCGGCAGTCAAGGGCTCACGCCTCGGCTCGAACATGATCGCGGTCCGCGAGAACGAAGAAGCCGCGTCCGCGATCGGCATCGACGCTTTCCGGGTGAAGGTTATCGCGATGATCATCTCGGGCGCGATCGCGGGCGCGGCTGGCGTCGCGTACTTGCAGATCCAGCTCTTCATCGACGCCCCCATCGCCTACGGCTCGCTCATCTCAGTCGAGGCGCTCCTCGGACCGATCATCGGCGGGGCCGGCACTCTACTCGGCCCAGTCGTCGGCACCATCGTCCTCCACATCGTCGGCGAGGTCGTGAAAAACGGTGTCGGCGGCGCCCCAGGCCTCAATCTCGTCTTTTACGGGATCGTCCTCCTGCTCATCCTGCGTTTCCTGCCCAACGGCTTGATGGGGCTCGCGAGCCATTTGCGCTGGCCAGTTCGTGAGACGGCGATTGCCCGCTCCGCGGAGGCCCGCTGATGCTTTCCGCACGTGGCATCACCAAGCGCTTCGGCGGGCTCCTTGCCATCAGCGACGCCTCGCTGGAGGTCGCGGAGGGCAAGATCGTCGCCCTCATCGGCCCGAACGGCGCCGGCAAGACTACCTTCTTCGCCGCCATGGCGGGCTTCCTGAAGCCTGATGCGGGCGCCGTGACCTTCCGGGGAACGCGGATCGACGGCATGGCGCCGCACCAGATCTGCAAGCTCGGCCTGACCCGCACCTTCCAGATCGTCCAGCCCTTCGCCGGCCTCACCGTCCGCGAGAACATCGCCTGCGGGGCCCATCTCCATCACCCGAAGAGAAGCGACGCACTCGCCCGAGCGGCCGAGATCGCCGCCCAGGTCGGCATGGAACACATGCTCGACCAGCCGGCGCAGGACCTCACGGTAGCGGGCCGGAAGCGGCTGGAACTCGCCCGCGCGCTTGCGACCGAGCCTAAGCTGCTCCTTCTCGACGAGGTGATGGCCGGACTGATCCCGAGCGAGGTGGCCGAGATCATCCCCACCATCCGCAAGATCCGAGATGCCGGCGTGACGATCCTTCTCATCGAGCACGTCATGCAGGCCGTGATGAGCCTCTCCGAAGAGGCCTACGTTCTCAATCAGGGCCGAATGATCGCCCATGGCACCCCGCAGGAACTCGTCCGCGATCCCCAAGTGATCGAGGCCTATCTCGGGCATGGAGCGGCCGAACGCCTCCACGCGAACCAGGCGGGAGCCCAGGCACATGCTTGAGATCTCGGGCCTTAAGGCCGGCTATGGGCCGGTCACCATCCTCCACGATATCGAGATGTCGATCGCCGCTGGCGAGATCGTCGCGGTGCTCGGCTCGAACGGCGTCGGCAAGACGACGCTGAACAACGTCATCAGCGGGATCGTGAAGCCGCGCGCCGGCACTCTTCGGTTCGACGGCCATGACATCACCGGAAAGCGTCCGAAAGACATCGTCGCGATGGGCCTCGCCCAGGTACCGGAAGGCCGGAAGATCTTCCCCAACTTGACCGTACGAGAGAACCTGGAACTTGGCGCCTTCCGCCGGGCAAACGCGAACCGTGCCCGCAATTTCGAGCGGATGTGCACGATCTTCCCGCGGCTGCGGGAACGCCTGAACCAACGCGCCGGCACGCTCTCCGGCGGCGAGCAGCAGATGCTCGCGATCGGCCGAGGGCTGATGTCGGAGCCCAAGCTCGTGATCCTCGACGAACCCTCCCTCGGGCTTTCGCCGCTCCTCGTGGAGGAGATGTTCTCGCTCATCCAGACGATCAACAAGGACGGCCTTGCCGTGCTGCTGGTCGAGCAGAACGTCGTTCAGTCGCTTGCCATCTCGTCGCGAACCTACGTGCTCGAGCAAGGCCGGTTCGCGATCGTCGGGAGGTCCTCCGACGTCCTGAACGACCCGAAGCTGCGCCAGACATATCTCGGGCTCTGAAACCCGGACCCACAAACGAACCAAGAAAAGGTGCGCCCCTTGTCCACTCGCCCAACCACTCGCCTTCGCGAGCTTCTCGCCCGTCCCGGCGCCGTGATGGCTCCCGGGGTCGTGGACCCGCTCTACGCCCGCCTCGTCGCGAAGCACGGCTTCGATGCCATGTACATGACCGGGGCCGGCACCTCGGCGACGCGGCTCGGCATGCCGGATATCGGGCTCCTGACCCTGACCGAGATGGTCGATAATGCGGCCCGGATCGCGGCCGTGTCCGACATCCCGCTGATCGCGGATGCCGACAACGGCTTCGGCGGCCCGTTCAACGTCCGCCGCGCGATCCAGGATTACGAACGCGCCGGCGTTGCGGCTATCCACATGGAGGACCAGGTGCTGCCGAAGCGCTGTGGCCACCTTGCCGGCAAGCAGCTCGTCTCGGCGGAGGAGATGGTCGCGAAGATCAAGGCCGCGACCGATGCCCGCCGCGATCAGGATTTCGTCATCATCGCCCGCACTGATGCGATCGCGGTGGACGGCTACGAGGCCGCGCTCGAGCGGGCCGAGATGTACCGGGAGGCGGGCGCAGACGTGCTCTTCGTCGAGGCGCCGAGCTACGAGCAGCTCGAAGGCATCAACAAGCGCCTCAACTATCCCACGCTCTACAACATGGCCACGAGCGGGAAGACGCCGTTCCTGAAGCGCGAGGAGATCGAGGCCTTCGGGTTCAAGATCATCCTCTTCCCGAACTGGCTTCTTCTCTCCGCCATCAAGGCCGCCGACGGCGCGCTGGAGATCCTCAAGCGCGAGGGGACGATTGCGAGCCTCGCGCCACAGGTGCCTTCCTTCCAGGAGTTCTTCGACCTTGTCGGGATGCAGGAGGTGCGGGCACTCGAAGCGCGCTACGGCGTGCCGGAGAAGGCTCGGACCGACTACTGAGCGCAGACGCGAATGGCCATCCGCCCTGCCTCCAAGGCCCCATTCGAGTACAGCGTCCCGCTCGTCGTGATTGGGGCGGGGGCCTGCGGGCTCACAGCAGCCCTTTCGGCACATGAGCAGGGCATAGGCGTTCTCGTGCTAGAGCGCGATTCCCGCCCATCGGGCTCAACGTCGCTTTCGGCCGGTCTCATCCCGGCCGCCGGCACTCGGTTCCAGCGCGAGAAGGGGATCGAGGACAGCCCGGAGCTTTTCGCGGCCGATCTCGCGGCCAAGGCACATGGCGAGAACGATCCGGCCGTCGTGCGAGCGGTCGCCGAGGCATCCGGTCCGACGATCGACTGGCTGGCTGAATCGCAGGGGCTCGAGCTCCACCTCGTCGAAGGCTTCACCTACCCGGGCCATTCTCGGCTCCGGATGCATGGACCGAAGTCGCAGACCGGTGCCGATCTCGAGGCGATGCTCCTCGGTGCCGCTGAGCGTGCCGGGATCGACATCCTGACGAATGCTTCGGTCGAGGATCTCTTCGCGGATGAGACCGGCCGCATCGTAGCCGTTGCCGCGAAGCGGCCCGACGGTACGGAGGAGATCGTAGGCTGCGAGGCCGTGATCCTCGCCTGCAATGGCTTTGGCGGGAATCCGGATCTCGTGCGCCGCCACATCCCCGAGATGGCAGAGGCCGAGTATTGCGGTCATACCTCCAACACCGGCGACGCTCTCGCATGGGGTCAAGCGCTAGGGGCTGCGACGGGCGATCTCGCCTCCTATCAGGGGCACGGCTCGGTGCCGCGGCCGCATTCAGCGCCGCTGACCTGGGCGGTGATCACGCTCGGTGGCTTCCAGGTGAACCGGGATGGCAGGCGCTTCGCCAACGAGATGCGTGGCTACTCCGAGCACGCGGAGGAGGTTCTCAAGCAGCCCGGCCGCTTCGCCTGGGACATCTACGACGGGCGCTGCGAGGCCCCTGCCCTCGCCTTCCACGACTACAAGGAATTCAAGCGGCTCGGCGCGATTAAAGAGGCCGGCAGCATCTCCGAACTCGCCGCAGTCACCGCCATCCCGGAGGAAGCGCTCGCCAAGACGCTTGCCGAGGTCCAGGGCTACGCGCACGGGGGAGGCACGGACCCGTTCGGGCGGGACTTCACCGCCAATCCGCCCCTCTCCCCACCTTACCGTGCCGCGAAGATCACCGGTGCACTCTTTCACACGCAGGGGGGGCTTGCGATCGACGCTGAGGCCCAGGTGCTGCGGCCCGACGGAACGAGGCTGCCCAACCTTTTTGCAGGTGGCGGCGCCGCGCGCGGTCTCTCCGGCCCCTCATCCTGGGGTTATCTCTCGGGCAACGGGCTTCTCTCGGCGACAGTGCTCGGCCGCATCGCTGGCCTCGCAGCGGCGCGGCTGGTGAGCCCCGGTGCCTGATCCGAGCCCCTCAGCTTACGGCAGGCCGTCCGTTGGAGAACAATGATGCCTAGAGTTCTGGTGATCGTTCCGTTCCCGATGGACGAGGCCGATCTCGCCAACCGCCGCGAGCAGCTCGGCACGCTCAATCTCGGGGATGGGATGACTTTCGACTACCGTCCGGTCCGTTTCGCCCCCGCGAACTATACCAGCCACCACGACTTCTCGCTCGCCGACCTCTCGATTCTGGAGGCCGGGATCGATGCCGAGCGCGAGGGCTATGACGCCGTCTGCATCGACACGATGAGCGACAGCGGCCTGTCGGCCCTGCGCTCGGTCCTGAACATTCCCGTGATCGGGCCCGGCCGTCACGCCATGCTGGCGGCGCTAATGCTCGGCGAGCGCTTCTCGATCCTCGTCATGTGGGACCGCTGGAAGCCGCTCTACGCCAAGACGCTCGGCGAGCTTGGCCTCGAAAAGAAGTGCGCCTCGATCCGCTCCATTGGGGTCGAGCCGAACAACCGTTCGCTCCTCGCCGGTAAGGAGGACGACGTATTCCCGAAGCTCGAAGCTGCCGCCACGCGCTGCATCGAGGAGGATGGGGCGGACGCCATCATCCTCGGCTCGACGACGATGCACCAGGCCCACGCCTATCTGGCGGAGCGCCTGCCGGTGCCGGTGATCAATCCCGGCCCCCTCACCTACCGGCTCGCTGACGCCGCCCTAAAGCTCGGGCTGACCCATAGCCGGAAGACCTATCCGACCCCGCTGGCGCCGAAGCGCGACATGATCAAGGCGATCGGCGACGCGGCCGTCGCCGCGGCCCAGGCGAGGTGACGCCATGACGACCAGACGCATCCTCGTCATCGTCCCATTCGCGCTCGACGCGGAGGGCGTAAAGCGGCGCGAGACCCAGGGCGGCTATGTCCAGCTCGATGCCGGCACCGAGCTGACTTATCGGCCCGTGGCCTGCGGGCCGACCTCCTTCATGAGCCCGCACGATTGGACGCTGATGGACATGGCCATCTTCGAGGCCGGAATGAGCGCCGAAGAGGACGGGTTCGACGCGGTCTGCATCGACACCATGAGCGACAGCGGCATGCAGGCGCTGCGTTCCGTGCTGTCGATCCCGGTCATCTCGCCCGGCCGCGCTTCCATGCTGTATGCGCTCACGCTCGGCTCGAAGTTCTCGATCCTGGCGCAGTGGGAGCCGGCGATCGTCCGCTATAAGAAGGCAGTCGTCGAGTACGGCCTTAAAGACCAGTGCGCCTCCATCCGGTCCTTCGACACGCCGCCGGACTTCGCGGCCCTGCTCGACGGCAAGGAGGAGGCGGTGTTCCCCCGCATGCTGGACGCTGCCAAACGCTGCATTGAGGAGGACGGCGCCGAGGTGATCTGCCTCGGCTCGACGACCATGCACCAGGCTGCGGCCTACCTAGCCGAGATGCTGCCCGTGCCCGTGATCAATCCCGGCCCGCTGACCTACAAGCTCGCCGAGACACTCCTGGCTCTCGGCCTGAAGCAAGGCCGGCGGGCCTACCCGTCGCCCGTGGTACGAAAGGACGATCTGATCCACGCGATGATGAAGGGCGGGGCCGCGCAGGAGAGGGCGAGCCGCCAGGCGGCCGGGCAACCCGGCTGACGAGGCTGTTGGAACGGATGTCTGAAACAGGGCCAGCTTTCTCGCTAGAGAACCGGGTGGCCGTGATCACCGGCGCCGCGGGCGACATCGGGCTCGCCATTGCGCTGCGATATGCCAGGGCGGGGGCGCGCCTTGCATTGCTCGACCTCGACCCCGCAGTCCTCGCCGAGCGGATCGAGGCGACGGGGATGACCAGCAGCAACTTCCTCCTTCTCAGCTGCGATGTCTCGTCGGAAGACGAGGTCAAGACGGCGGTTGCTGCGACCTCGCAACGCTTCGGCCGGGTAGACATCCTGGTCAACAACGCGGCCGCCCTGACGCCTCTTGCCCCGACGGCGCATGTCGAGATTGCTGCCTGGCGGCGGGTCATCGAGGTGAACCTCACCGGCGCCTTCCTCATGGCCCGGGAATGCCTCCGCCCGATGATCGCGGCGCAGCGGGGCGTCATCATCAACGTAGCGTCACAACTCGCCCACGTGACCACGCCCGGGCGCGCCGCCTACAGCGCGTCGAAGGCGGCTCTCCTATCTCTGACGCGGAGCATCGCGCTCGATCATGCGGGCGACGGCATCCGCGCCGTGAGCCTCTCGCCCGGCGCCATCATGACGAGCCGCCTCACGCGCCTCATCGGCTCGCCCGACGAGGTCTCGGCGGCACTCGTGGGCGATTATCCTTCCGGTCGCATCGGCACCGCAGACGAGGTCGCCGCGGCGGCGCTGTTCCTGGCGAGCGACGATGCGGCCTTTGTCACCGGTTCCGATTTCCTGATCGACGGCGGCTACACCGCCCGCTGAGACCGCATGATTGCGTCCGGCACTGGCCGGGCAACAGCTTCGTAGCTGCCATCCTGCAGCCGCTCCCGTTCGAGCGCATCTAAGCGCGTTCTACGACAGGCTCGTCCGAGCAACGCAAAAGCAGTCGCGCGCGAGCCTCTCGCGCTACCCCGCACTGTCAGGCGACGACAGCTACCTGAGAACGCCGGGTCGGCAGCCGGCCGGGATCAGACCTGAGCTTTGTGCTCGTAGCGCCAGAGGTTCGGGCTGCCGGTCCCGTCCCGCGACATCGAGAGCCGTACCTCATACTGGTCCGGCCGATACAGCGCGCTGAGATATTCGATCGGCCGGCGACGCTCGTCGCGAACGGTACGCGTCAAGGCGATCAGCGGCTGTCCGACCTGGATTCCGAGCAGAGGCGCGGAGAACGCGTCCGCCAACTTCGCGGTGATCGTGCTGTCGGCCGAATCGACCCGAGCCCCGCCCCGTTCGAGAAGCCGGATCAGTGATCCCGACGCGAGTTCGTCGCGAGAATAAGTTCGCCCGAGTCCGGCAGGAACATGTGTCGTGAGAAGCGAGACCGGCACCCCTTCCCGACTGCGGGTGCGGACCGCCTTCTGAACGGACTCGCCCTCCCCGATCTCGAGCGTCGCGGCGACCATCGGGGAGGCCGGGATGTACTCGAACGAATGCAGCGTAACGGCGGTGAATTCCGCATAGGATGACAGGTTGTCCGCCAGCCCCGAAAGCTGCCCCGTGATCGGTGTCCCGAGAGCACCGGTGCGGGCGAAGGTGCCTCGGCCACGCCGGCGTTCGATGAGGCCATCTGCAGTCAGCATCTCCATGGTCCGGCGCACCGTGATCCGGGATACGCCGTGCTGCTTGGAGATCTCCAATTCACCGGGAAGCGGCATCTCCGCCGGGAAACGCCCCTCCTCGATCTGCTGTCGCAGAACGAGGTAGAGGCGGTGATAAAGCGGAACCGGCCCGGCGCCCTGATCGTCGCGATCCATGCTGCGGCCTTAGCATGTCCTACGAACAAGACATATAGCAGTCGGGCAGGGAACAAGCCGCTACGGCGATGACCATTCTTGGAAGCGGATGCTCCCAGGCCAGCCAAAGAGGCGATAAGAATTTATTGAAATCTGCGCGTCGCCGGCAGAACTATGGAGCATGGAACAGGTACTGCGGGATGTGGCCCAGGACCACTTCGGCGATGCGGCCCTCCAGGAAGGCAATCTGGAGAGGATCACACCTCCGGATCGCCGCACCTGGGTCGCCGTCGTTGCCTTCTGGATCATCGTTATCGTGCTGGTTGCCGCCCGCGTCGGAGCGCAGCCGCCTGGCGAGACCGCGGGCCCGACCGTGCGCGGCATGTCGGCCGCAACAAAACTCGTTCCCGCCTGAACTCGGCTCGACGCGTCCGTACTTCTCTGCCCGCGCACCACGGTGCCGCTTGCGCTGGATCAATTGCCGGCTGGGCGGTTGCGGGTATGAGGATCGGTAGGCTGCGGTTACGTGATCGTACGTAAGGGCCGGTCCTTACGCAGTGGCCCCGAATATCGGGCCAGATCGGCGCTCGGTACCTCTCTCATCAGGCTTGAGATGAGGACGCCGATGAGACCCCAAGTAACATCTCAGAACCCCGTTGCGCCGACTGGTGCGTCCCGCCTGCCGACCGCGAGCGTCGCCGAAATCGGGCTATTCGCCGGCTGTCCGGAGCTCATCGGCTCGCCCTTCGCGTATGCGCGGGAAGAGGAGATCTACGGCGACGGCGAAGATACCGAATACGTCTACAAGATCGTCTCGGGCGCGGTGCGGACCTGCAAGATCCTTGGCGACGGTCGGCGCCAGATACATGGCTTCCATCTGCCGGGTGACCTCTTCGGCTTCGAGCCCGGCTCGGCTCACCGGCTCACGGCGGAAGCCGTCGCCGATACCAAGGTCCTGATGTTCAAGCGCCGGCAACTCGAGCGGCTCGCCAAGCAGAATGTCGAGGTCGCGTGCCAGCTCTGGACCATGACGGCGAAGAACCTTCAGCATGCCGAGGAGCACATGATCCTTCTAGGCCGTCGCACGGCGCTGGAACGCGTGGCCGCCTTCATCCTGGAGATGGATGCTCGCCTCGGCGGATCGGGAGCAATCGAATTGCCGATGTCGCGCCGCGACATTGCCGATTACCTAGGCCTGACGCTCGAGACGGTGTCCCGCTCCATGTCCCAGCTCCAGACCGATCGCTCGCTCTCCCTCTCGGGCGCCCGGCGTATCGTGCTGAACAAGCGTGCGATAGGCGGGCTCGTCGATAACTGAGGCCAGCGCCCGCGTGCCGCCGCGCACTGAAGCTGTAGCCCGGCGGCGGATGGTCTACCTCAGGTCTCGAACTCATAACGGGGTAGCGGCGGGTCGGAGGGGGCCGGCGACGACCTGCGCCAAGCGGCTCCGGCGCTGGGCGAAGATCGGCGTGTGGGACCGCATCTTCGAGGCTGTGTCGCGGGCCTATGACGGCGACCTGCAGATGCTCGTTTCCTCCTCGATCCGGGTCCACCAGCACGGTGGCAACGTCAAAAAGGGGGCCCGCACGCCACGCCTGCCGCCGCTCGGGACGGCGCTCGATCCGAGTGCATGGGGCGTTCGCGCGGCGGGCTGACGACTAAGATCCACGCGCTCGTCGACGCGAACGGCCTGCCAGTCGGGCTGAAGCTGACGGAAGGTCAGGCACATGACGGCCGGAGCGCAGCCGGCATGCTCGCCGACCTCGGTCCCGGCCAGATCCTCATGGCCGACCGCGCCTACGACTCCGAGGCGCTCCGCCAGACGATGACCGCCCAGGGTGCCTGGGCCAACCGCAGGCCAATGTCCCGGCGCGTGAACATGCCCGCCTTCAGCCCCTACCTGGACCGCTACAGGAACCTTGTCGAACGCTTCTTCAACAAGCTCAAGCCCTTCAGAGCCATCGCGACCCGATACGAAAAGCACGCCACGAACGATCTCGCGTTGGTCAAACTCGCCTCAACACGCATTTGGTTGTGGGCTTATGAGTCGGTGGCCTAAGGCACCGGCAACAGATCATCCACCCGCATATCGTTCCGAAAGTGTCGCCTTGTGGACAGGATTGGCACAAGTCTGGCACGGGTCCGTTGTCTGGGATTGCGAGGACCCCTTCTGTGCTGATTTTGCTGTCCGTATGCCTTTTGAGCGATCCGACGACGTGCCGCGAAGAGCGCCTGAACTTCTCCTTCGAACAGGTCAGCGCGATGACCTGCATGGTCGGCTCTCAGGCCGTGATAGCGGAATGGCAGCAGGGGCATCCCGACTGGAGTGTGAGGCGCTGGCGCTGTGCATCTCCGCGCTCGATCTCGACCCCGATCTGACCTGAAGTACCGGGCGGCTTCCACGTAGCTGGACGAAGTGGCACTCTCACCGGGTCTTCGCAGGCGCGGAGTTCCGGAAGGGCATGCGATCACTCCGGGTCAAGTTCGCACTCCTGGCAGGAAGTGTCGGCCTGTTCGCGATCGCCATCGCTGCCGGCCTTTTCTGGGCGCTGGCGGCTACCGACCAGGCGGTGGAGCGGACGCTATCCGCCCAGGCGCGTCTTGACCGCGTCGCGGAGCTTTCCGGACGGCTGACGCAATATGGCTTGGCCGCCGTGGATGCGGCCGGGACCGGGGCTCCGCAACTCGACCGGCTCCAGCGCGCCCGTGCCGATGTCGAGCAGGCGCTCGGCGGCGTCTCGGAACATCTCGGCGAAGCCGTAGCGGAGAGAACCGACATCCTCGGAAAAACCGAGGCCGCCGGGCGCTCCCGCATGCTGGCGCGGCTTCGCGCATCCGTCGGCCTGCTGGATCAGCAGATCCAAAGCCTTTTGAAGGAGCCTGAGCCGTCCCGGCGGGTCGACGAGGTCCGCGGGGCCCTCAATGGCTTCGGGGCGGTCACGGGGCCGGCCCTGTCCGCTCTCGTGGACGCGGAGCGGCGAGCAGTGGAAGCGGCTTCGGTCCAGGCAAAGGCGCTCTCTGCCTCCCTCCGCACGCTCGTGCTCATCGTCGCGCTCACGGCGCTGGTCGGGACCGCAATCGTCAACCGAGCAATCACCAGGCCGCTGCTCGCGAGGATCGACGCGATCCGGAGGGCTGCGAGCGCGATCGGGCACGGGGAGAGCTGGACCAGGATCCCGGTCCGGGAGCGCGACGAACTCGGCCTCCTCATCGCGAGTTTCAATCGGATGGCGGCCCGCCTTGGTCGGAGGGAGCGGCGTCTCGCCGCAGACCGGGCTCAACTCGAGGAGACGGTGGCGGAACGGACCGCCGATCTGCGGGCGGCCAACGATAGGCTCGCAGCGATCGACCGCTCCCGCCGCCGGTTCTTCGCCGATGTCAGCCACGAGCTGCGTACGCCCCTGACCGTGATCCTGGGCGAATGCGACCTCGCTGCGCGCAACCCGCCTTCTGCACCTTCCGAGGTCAGAAGCCTGGTCGGCACGATCCGCGTGCGGGCTCTGAGGCTGCAACGTAGGGTGCAGGATCTTCTCCGCGTCGCCCGGTCCGAATCCGGACAGATCGAGCTCGATCCCAAACCGGTGAGCGCGGTGGCAGTCTTGAGCGAGGCAGTCGAGTCCTGCGCAGGTGAGGCCGAGCGCCGGCGGATCGTCCTGGTTTTCGACCCCGGAATGCAGGACGTCGAGATCTTGGCGGATGCCGAATGGCTGCGGCAAGTGGTCGAAGGCTTGATCGACAACGCCCTGCGGCATGCGAGTGGCGCGACCCGGATCGTGGTGCGTCTCGCGGCAGGCAGGCTCGGCGCTTCGATCTCGGTCAGCGACGATGGCCCGGGCTTCCCCGAGCCGCAGGACCAGCTCCTGACCCGCTTCGCCCGGTCTGGACAGCGGTCCGGCGCAGCCGGCTTCGGAATCGGGCTGGCGCTCGCCGCCTGGATCGTCGAACATCACGGGGGAACGATCCGGCTCGAGAAGGCCGGACGGGAAGGCGGCGCCGAGGTTACGCTCGATCTACCCGCCTTGATCCGGGAGGACGCCGCATGACGCGTTTGCTCGTGGCGGAGGACGACAGCGATATTGCTGCGATGCTGGCCCGAGGGCTCGGGGCGGAGGGCTTTACCGTCCGGCTCGTGGCGGGCGCGGCCGAAGCGCTCACCGCCGCAAAAGAAGACCTGCCGGAGGCCGTGCTCCTCGACATCCTGCTGCCGGACGGCTCGGGCTTCGACATATGCCGCCGCCTTCGGGAGGGCGGCTTCGCCGGACCGATCCTGTTTCTCAGCGCGAAGGACGAAATCCAGGACCGGGTGGAGGGACTGGGGCAGGGAGCGGACGACTACATCGTCAAGCCGTTCTCCTTCGACGAGTTGGTCGCGCGGCTGCGGACGCACCTCCTTCGCCGGCAGGGAGCGGCGACCCCGCAGGCGGTCCTCAGCGCAGGCCGCATGAAGCTCGACACGACGACCCGCCAGGTCACCTTCGCGGATGCCCGCGTGCGGCTTACGCAGCGGGAAGCCGAACTCCTGGCGCTGCTGATGTCGCGGGCAAATCAACCGATCAGCCGGGGCGAGATCTTCGATCGCCTCTGGGCCGCGCATGGCGGCCTCTCGCTGAACGTCGTCGACGTTTATCTCGGTTACTTGCGGACCAAACTCGGCGATATCACGCGCATCGGCGGCCCGATCATCTCGACGGTGCGAGGCCGAGGCTTCCTGCTGGACCTGCGCGAGCCCGTTTACCGCGCCTGAGGCCCCACGGCGCGCACTTGCACTCCGGCGAGCGAATAGCTAGCTTCTCCATTGAGATACGACAATCTCCGGATAAGAAATCTTATGATTTTCTTATCTCGATTTGCGCAGCGAGGGAGAGAAGCATGAAGTGGTCGAAGCCCGTTGTCCGTGAATACTGCGTCGGCATGGAAGTAACGAGCTACGAGTCGGCCGAGATCGACCCGCTCTTCTAGCCGTCCGAACACCGAGGGAGGTTTGCAGGGTCGTGTCCGTGCAGGCCATCGTCCTCGGTTCAGCAGCGGGCGGCGGCGT
Organism: Pseudomonadota bacterium; assembly: GCA_023423995.1. Classification (GTDB taxonomy): domain Bacteria; phylum Pseudomonadota; class Alphaproteobacteria; order Rhizobiales; family Beijerinckiaceae; genus Enterovirga. The sequence goes on from JAFAEL010000101.1 coordinate 31,793, forward strand.
ACCGCAATGGAATTGCCGCTGCCCGATCTGCGAACTGGCCTGGGCCGGTGACACGCGGGTCGCCCCGCGAACCCAATCCAGCCTCGCAATCTCCCCGGATGGGGAACGATGGCTGGTCGTGAACGCCTCCCCCGACATCCGCCAGCAGATCGCCTCGACGCCCCGGCTTCAGCCGAAATCGCTCCGGGATTCGCCGATCGCTGCGATCCTCCTGACCAACGGCGACGTGGACCACGTGGCCGGGCTTCTCTCGCTGCGCGAGGGCCAGCCCTTCACCCTCCTCGCCACGGCCGAGATCCAGCGTTCGCTAAGACAAAACCGCATCTTCGACGTCCTCGCGCCGGACCGCGTGCGCCGCGTGGACGTTCGGCTTGATCAACCTTTCGAGCTGCTTCCCGGACTTGTGGCGACCTTGTTCGCGGTGCCGGGCAAGGTGCCGCTCTGGCTCGAGGAGGACGAGGTCGCAATCGGCGGCGAGGGCGAGACGACGGTCGGCGTGATCTTCGAGTCGGCGGGCAGACGCATCGCCTATATCCCTGGCTGCGCTCAGGTGTCCCAGCCGCTGCGCCGGCGGATCGAGGGTGTCGATCTGCTCCTCTTCGACGGGACCGTGCTGGAGGATGACGACATGATCCGGGCCGGCGTGGGCAGCAAGACGGGCTGGCGCATGGGGCACGTCCCGATGCGGGGCGAAAACGGATCGCTCAAGCGCCTGTCGGACCTGCGGATCGGCCGCCGAGTTTATATCCACATCAACAACACCAATCCCGTGCTCGTGGAGGGCTCCGACGAGCGGCGGGAGATCGAGGCGGCGGGTTGGACCGTCGCGCATGACGGGTTGAGCATATCGCTATGACGGACGGCATCGTCGACCGACCCTATGCCCCGGCACCCCGCTCGGAACTCCTTTCGCCCGAGGCCTTGGAGGCCGAGCTTCGCCAGATCGGGGCGCGGCGCTATCACAACCTGCATCCCTTCCACCGCCTCCTGCACGGCGGAAAGCTGACGCGCGATCAGGTCCGTGCCTGGGCGCTCAATCGCTACTACTACCAGGCTATGATCCCGGTGAAGGACGCCACGATCCTCTCCCGGATGAACGATCCGCAACTGCGCCGCATCTGGCGACAGCGCATCCTCGACCATGACGGCGAGAGCGAGCAGGATGGCGGCATCGAGCGCTGGCTGAAGCTGACGAGCAGCCTCGACCTGCCACGGGACTATGTCACCTCGACCCGCGGCATACTCCCCGGCACGCGTTTCGCGGTCGAGGCCTATGTTCATTTCTGCCGCGAGCGATCCCTGCTCGAAGCCATCGCGTCCTCCCTAACAGAGATGTTCTCGCCGAACATCATTTCGGAACGCGTCGCTGGAATGCTGGCGAACTACGACTTTGTCTCGCGCGACACCCTTGCCTATTTCGACAAGCGTCTCACTCAGGCGCCGCGGGATGCGGATTTCGCGCTCGACTACGTGAAGGAGCACGCGACGACGCCCGCCCTTCAGGCGCAGGCCCTCGGCGCCCTGACATTCAAGACGGACGTGCTCTGGGCTCAGCTCGACGCCCTGCACTTCGCCTATGTCGAGCCGCGCCTGCCTTCGCCGGGAGCCTGGGTCCCGGGTGCGGAGAGCGAGGCATGAGCGCCCTCACACCCTCGGCGGTGCCCCGCCTTCCGCGTGGCGTCAGGATGCGGTTCGATTCCGTGCGAAACAGTCAGGTCCTGCTCGCGCCGGAGCGGACCTTCGACCTCGACGAGACCGCCACCGCAGTGCTGGCCCTCGTCGACGGGCAGCGCACGATTGCGCAGATCGCGACCGAGCTCGCCACGCGATATGACGCAGACCGGGCCGCGATCGAAGCCGATATCCTGCCCATGCTGAGCGAGCTCGCCAGCAAACGGGTTCTTGAGACGTGAACGCGATCTCGCCCATTATCCCGGCTCCAATCGGCCTCCTTGCCGAGCTCACCCACCGTTGCCCGCTCCGCTGCCCCTATTGCTCGAACCCCCTGGAGCTGGACCGCCGCTCGGCCGAGCTGGACACGGCCACCTGGCAGCGCGTCCTCAGTGAGGCTGCAGATCTCGGCGTGCTGCATATCCACCTTTCCGGCGGCGAGCCGACCGCACGGGCTGACATCCTGGAGATCACGGCCCATTGCGCCGGGCTCGGGCTCTATTCGAACCTGATCACCTCCGGCGTCGCCGTCGCCATGCAGAAGCTCGAGCAGCTCGCCGCCGCGGGGCTCGATCACGTCCAGCTCTCCATCCAGTCGGCGGATGCCGCCAATGCCGAGCGGATCGGCGGCCTGCGAGGCGCGCAGGAGCAGAAGCTCACCTTCGGACGAAAAGTGGTGGAACTCGGCCTTCCCCTGACGCTGAACGCCGTCATCCACCGCGGCAATATCAACGAGGTCGAGGCGATCATCGGGATCGCCGTCGAGATCGGGGCGCGCCGGCTCGAGATCGCCCACACCCAGTATTACGGCTGGGCCTACCTCAACCGGGCAGCGCTGATGCCGGCCCGCGCCGACGTAAGCCGCTCGATCGCCATCGTGGAAGCGGCACGGGAGCGCCTCGCGGGCCGTCTCGTGATCGACCTCGTGGTGCCCGACTACTATGCGAAGTACCCGAAGGCGTGTGCCGGAGGGTGGGGCCGCCGTCTGATCAACGTCACGCCGGCCGGCAAGGTCCTGCCCTGCCATGCGGCCGAGACGATCCCGGGCCTGGAATTCTGGCACGTCACTGACCGCGCCCTCGGCGACATCTGGTACCACTCGCCTGCCTTCAACGCCTATCGCGGCACGGACTGGATGCGTGAGCCCTGCCGGAGTTGCGCACGGCGCGAGTTGGACTGGGGTGGCTGCCGCTGCCAGGCGCTCGCTCTGGCGGGCGATGCCGCAGCCACCGATCCGGCCTGCTCGCTCTCTCCGCTACACGCACGGATCGAGGCGCTGGCGCGTGCAGAATCGGCCGCCGAGGTGGCCCCGGACTACCGCTACCGCGTGATCGGGGCGGCATCGCTCCGGGGTGAGGAGCTGCCGGCGTGAAACGCTGGGCGGGAGCCGGGTTGGCGCTCCTGCTCGCGGCAGGGACGGCGCCCGCCCAAGCGCCTGCC
>JAFAEL010000084.1 GCA_023423995.1 Pseudomonadota bacterium
TACCAAGGGAGTGCTCTACCACTGAGCTACGGCAGCTAAACCGGCGGCCCGGATGGGCCGGCGCCCGTCGGGGCGCGTCGACGGGCCGTGAATAGAGGAACAGCCGCTCGCGTGCAACCGTGTCCGGCTATTGCGAGGCCGCAGTTCCGCGCCGTGCGGTCTCGCGGAGCCGGCGCTCCAGCGCGGCGAGTTCGGCTTCGAGCCTCTCCCGCGCTGCGGCCGCCTCGCGCTCGCCGGGCGGGAGGCTTGCCTGAAGCTGTCCCGAGGGTGTCGCCGGGCGGGGAGGGGGCGTTCCCTGGGCGCCGGCGGATCCCGCGGCGCCATCGCCTCGGCCGCTCTCCGCCAGCGCCTTGCGCTCGGCTTCCGCGTGGGCTCGCGCCTCCGCGGCCGCCAGCGTGGCGGCGCGGAGCTTCTCCTCCGCGTCGCGACGCGCCCGCTCCTCCGCCTCTACGCGCGCCCTCAGCTCCGCCTCGACGCGCTGCCGCGCCTCGGTCGCTTCGGCGGCGAGCGTCCGGGCCCACTCTTCCGCCGCGATGCGGGCGAGGCGGGCTGCCTCGGCGGCCTCCGCGCGGGCCTTCCGCTCCGCCTCGAGCTGCGCCTGCCGTTCCGCCTGGGCCCTGGCGCGCGCCTCGGCTGCCGCGGCCACCCGCTCGGCCTCCGCCCGGCGCCCGGCCTCGATCACCTCGCGCAGCCCCGCCTCGATGCGGCTCCGCGTCTCCTCTTCCGCCCTGAGGCGCGCCTCTCTCGCGCGCGTCCGCTCCTCGGACGCGACGGCGTCGCGCTGGGCCGCCGTCCGGATATCCGCGAGGGTGGCGGCGGCGCGGTCGGCCGCGAGCTGCGCATTGCGCGCGGCCTGCTCGGCGGCCTTGACCTGGGCCTCCCGCGTCTTCGCGCCGGCCTCGTCCGTCTGGATCTCGCGTGCCGCCTCCCGCCGCGTCTCGGCGGCGCATTGGCCCATCCGGCGCTTCATCGCCTCGACGAGGGGCTCCCGCCATTCCTCGGCCGGAATCCCGAAGAGCGCGCTTCCGGGGCGGATGCCGGCCGCGAGAGGACTGGTGGTGATCGTCGCGCAGGGGAGCCGGGCGATGCGGGCTCCGGGATCTTCGGGCGCGGCGCGAACCTCGCTGCCGGCGAAAAGCAGGCCTAGGCCCGCGATGACGTGACGCCGCCCCATCCGACGCTCCCGCATTGGTTAACGGGAGGTTGCCACCGGCCCTGTCCGGCGGCAAGCGGCTCTATTCGGCGGCCGCCCTGGCGGCTTCCAGCTGCAGGCCGAGGGCCGACCAGGTCTCCACCAGCGCGCGCGTCAGCTGCGCGATCAGGCGGTCGTCGTGGCAGGGGGTCGGCGTGATGCGCAGCCGCTCCGTCCCGCGCGGGACGGTCGGGTAGTTGATGGGCTGGATGTAGATGCCGTGCTTCTCGAGCAGGCGGTCGGAGGCCGCCTTGCAGCGCGCCGCATCCCCCACCATCACGGGCACGATATGGGTCGTGCCGGGCAGAACCGGGATCCCGGCATCGGCCAGGGACGCCTTCGTGCGCGCGACCTGGCGGGCCTGCGCCTCGCGCTCCGCAGTCGAGTGCTTGAGGTGGCGCACGGAAGCACTGGCGGCCGCCGCGACGGGCGGCGGCAGGGCCGTGGTGAAGATGAAGCCCGGCGCGTAGCCGCGGATGGCGTCGACGACCTCGGTCGACCCCGCCACGTAGCCGCCGAGCACGCCGAAGGCCTTGCCCAGCGTGCCCTCGATCACGTCGACCCGCCCCATCACGCCGTCGCGCTCGGCGATCCCGCCGCCGCGCGCGCCGTACATGCCGACGGCGTGGACCTCGTCGAGATAGGTCATCGCGCCGTAGCGTTCGGCGAGATCGCAGATCGCGCCGATCGGGGACACGTCCCCGTCCATCGAATAGACGCTCTCGAACACGATCAGCTTGGGCCGCTCCGGGGCGATCCCCCGAAGCAGCTCCTCGAGATGGGCGAGATCGTTGTGGCGGAAGATCAGCTTCTCGGCGCCGGACTGGCGCACGCCTTCGATCATCGAATTGTGGTTCAGCGCATCCGACAGGATCACGCAGCCCGGCATCAGCCTCGCGATAGTCGAGATGCCGGTCTGGTTGGAGACGTAGCCGGACGTGAAGACGAGCGCGGCATCCTTGCCGTGGAGGTCGGCCAGCTCCGTCTCGAGCTCGACCACCGCGCGGCTCGTCCCCGAGATGTTGCGGGTGCCGCCGGCACCGACGCCGGTCGCCTGGGCGGTCTCGACCATGGCGCGCACCACGTCCGGATGCTGGCCCATGCCGAGATAGTCGTTGGAGCACCACACCACGATGTCGCGGGGACCCTCCGGCCGATGCCAGGTGGCGGTCGGGAAGGCGCCGGCCTTGCGCTCGATCCTGGCGAAGGAGCGGTAGCGCGCCTCGCCCTTCAGGCGCTCCAGCGCATTCACAAAGTGTTGTTGGTAGTCCATCATGTCTCAGAGGCGGGCCGATTGCCCGCCGCCCCGCATCCGCTTACCGCGTCGCGGAGCGATTGCGAAGTGATCATCCGCCCGGGCGACGTTCCGTCGCCCGCTGATTCGGGGGCCGCCCTGGACGAGAAGCGAGCCGAGCGCCTGAAAGCGGCGCTTCGGGAAAACCTGCGGCGTCGGAAACGCCCGGGCCGTCCGGCGGAGCCTCCGCGGACACCCAGCCAGGAGCCCGAGGACAAGACGGGACCCGAAGGTCCCTCGAAGGACGGCGCACGCTAGGCTAAGGCATCCGCGACGGCGGGGGCCGGAGAGGATTTATGGATCGTATCAGGATCAAGGGTGGCGCCGAGCTCAACGGGGTCATCCCGATCTCGGGCGCCAAGAACGCAGCCCTGCCGTTGATGACGGCGAGCCTCCTCACGGGCGAGACGCTGGAGCTCCGCAACGTGCCGCGGCTCGCCGACGTGAACCTGCTTCTGCGGATTTTGGGCAATCACGGGGTCGACCACACGATCACGGGCAAGCGCCCCGGACAGACGGCCGAGACCGGGCAGACGATCCGGCTCGACGCCTCTTCGGTGATCGATACCTGCGCGCCCTACGAGCTCGTCTCCAGGATGCGCGCCAGCTTCTGGGTCATCGCGCCGCTCATCGCCCGCTTCGGCGAGGCGCGCGTCTCGATGCCGGGCGGCTGCGCGATCGGGACGCGTCCCGTCGACCTCCTGCTCAAGGCGCTCGAGACGATGGGCGTGCAGATCGACGTGGATGGCGGCTACGTGGTCGCGAAGGCCCCGAAGGGCCTGCGCGGCGCCGAGGTCAGGTTCCCCAAGGTCACCGTGTCGGGCACCCACGTCGCCCTTATGGCCGCGACCCTGGCCGAGGGGACGACCGTGATCGAGAACGCGGCGCGGGAGCCCGAGGTCGCCGACCTCGCGAGCTGCCTCACGAAGATGGGCGCCAAGATCGAGGGAGCCGGCACGTCCCGCATCGTGATCGACGGCGTGGCGAGGCTGCACGGCGCGACCCACAGCGTGATGCCGGACAGGATCGAGACGGGCACCTACGCCATGGCGGTCGCCATGACGGGCGGCGACGTGGTGCTGGAAAATACCCGTGCCGAATACCTGCAGAGCGCCCTCGAGGTGCTGCAGCAGGTCGGGGCGAGCGTCGAGGGGACGAAGGACGGCATCCGCGTCCACCGGAACGGCTCCGGGCTGCGGCCGGTCGACGTGACCACGGACCCGTTCCCGGGTTTCCCCACGGACCTGCAGGCGCAGTTTATGGCGCTGATGACGAAGGCCGAGGGCACCTCGCGCATCCGCGAGACGATCTTCGAGAACCGCTTCATGCACGTGCAGGAACTCGCCCGGCTCGGGGCGCGGATCCGGCTCGACGGCGACGCGGCGATCGTTGAAGGGGTCGAGCGGCTCAAGGGCGCGCCCGTGATGGCGACGGACCTGCGGGCCTCGGTGTCGCTCGTGATCGCGGCCCTGGCGGCAGAAGGCGAGACGGATATCCACCGCGTCTACCATCTCGACCGCGGCTTCGAGGCCCTGGAGGCCAAGCTCGGCCGCTGCGGGGCGCAGATCGAGCGGATCAGCGGCTGATCCGGTCGAAGGGGGCGAGGCCGCGCGGCCTCGTCCCGTTCGCGGTCTTCAGGCCGCCTGCTTCATCGGCTCGGCGTCCGGCTCGGACTGGTCCATGGCCCGCATATAGACGTCGAGCAGCGTCTCGTGCTCGTCGCGCTCGTCCTTGTCCTGCTTGCGGATCTTGATGATCTCCTTGAGGATCTTGACGTCGAAGCCCTCGCCCTTCGCCTCGAGGAAGACCTCCTTCTTCTGCTCGTTCAGCTCCGCGATCTCGCTCTCGAGCTGCTCGACCCGCTCGACGAAGGAGCGAACCCGATTGCCCGCAATCCCGATCTCGTCAGCCATGCTTACTCACTCCTGAATGGGACGTGCAAAGTCCTGCGCGCCCCGTTTCAGCTTCGTTAAGGTCCCCAGCCATGGCCGTGCGGCCGCTTGTCATCTTCCCCGACCCCCGCCTCCGCCAGCCGGCCGCCCCGATTCTGGCTTTCGATGACGGCTTGGCATCGCTCGCGGGCGACGTCGTCGACACGCTCTCCGCCGTATCCGCCATCGGGCTGACGGCCCCGCATATCGGCGTGCTGCAGCGGATCGTTGTGCTCCGGCTCGAGCCGGGCGCCGAGACCCGGGTCTACGTCAATCCGGTCGTCACCTGGGCGTCGGAGGAGGTCGCCTCGCACGAGGAAGGCAGCGTGAGCATGCCGGGAATCCGCGAGGCCATCACCCGGCCGGAGCGCGTGCGCATCTCCTTCCGGACCCTCTCCGACGAGACGCAGGAGGAGGAGATGGCGGGTTTTCCGGCAGCCGTGATGCAGCACGAGATCGACCAGCTCGACGGGATATTCTGGATCGACCGTCTCTCGCGCCTGAAGCGGGACAGGCTGGCGAAGCGCTTCGCCAAGGCGGGCCGCCGGGCTTGAGCGGGGCCGTTGCGGCCGGCGAAGGTGGCCGCCATACAGGCAGCCCATGGAAGAGCCGAGCCCGATGCGGACCGAGAGCCACCCAGCGCCCGAGCGGGGCCGATCGCGGCGCCGCCTCGAGGATGACCGCTTCCTGAGAGGGCAGGGCCGCTACGTCGACGACCTGCGCCAGCCGGGCGAACTGCACGCCCATGTCCTGCGGGCGCCGCTGGCGCATGCGGAGATCACGCACCTCGACGTCTCGGCCGCCGCGCAAGCGCCGGGGGTGCGGGCGGTCTATACCGGGGCCGACCTGCTGGCCGCCGGGATCGGGCCGCTTCCCTGCGACGTGAAGCTCGCGGCCGTGTCGCCCCTCGTGGTGCCGCCGCGGCATGCGCTCGCGGTCGGGCGCGTCCGGCATGTGGGCGAGCCGGTGGCCTTCGTGGTCGCCGACACCGCCGAGGCGGCCCGGGACGCGGCCGAGCTGATCGAGGTCTCCTACGAGGACCTGCCGGCCGCCATCGATGCCGCGGCCGCGCTCCGGCCGGGCGCGCCGGTGCTTTGGGAGGAGGCGCCCGGAAACCTGGCCTTCCGGTTTCAGAAGGGCGACCGCGAGGCGGTGGCGGCCGCCTTTGCCGAGGCCGCAACGGTGGTCGAGCTGGAGCTGGAGAACAACCGCGTCGTCATCGCGCCGCTCGAGCCGCGGGCGGCGGTCGGCCGCTACGATGCCGGGGGCGACGCGTTCGAGCTCGTGCTCACCGGCCAGGATGTGCATGCCATCCGCCGCGACCTGGCGGAAGCCGTGTTCGGCATGCCGCTCGACCGGATTCAACTCGTCGCGCCGGATGTCGGCGGCGGGTTCGGGGGCAAGAACATCCTCTATCCCGAATGGGTGCTGGTGCTCTTCGCGGCCCGGGCGCTCGGCCGCCCCGTCCGCTGGACCTCGGACCGGAGCGAGGATTTCCTCAGCTCGGTCCAGGGCCGCGACAACCGCACGCGCGGGCGGCTCGCGCTTGACCGGGAGGGGCGCTTCCTGGCGCTCGAGGTGGATACCGTGGCCGATATGGGCGCGTACCTCTCGGCGCTCGGACCCCTGATCCCGACGAACTCGGCCTCCGCCGCGATGGGCGGCGTCTATGACATCCCGGCGGTGTTCATGGATGTGCGGGGCGCCTTCACCAACACCGTCCCGGTCGACGCCTATCGGGGCGCCGGCAAGCCGGAGGCGAATTACCTGATCGAGCGTCTGGTGGGGCTCGCGGCACACCGGACCGGCATCCCGGCCGTCGAGCTCCGGCGGCGCAACATCGTCCGCACCTTCCCCCACCGCAGCGCGCTCGGCATGACGATCGAGGCCGGCGCCTTCGGGGCGAGCCTGGACGTGGTGCTGGAGGCGGCGGATGCAGCCGGCTTCGAGGCGCGCCGAAAGGCGGCGCGGGAGCGCGGGCGCCTGCGCGGGCTGGGGCTCGCCTGCTTCATGGAGACGGCGCGCGGCGTGCCGGGCGAATGGGCGCGGGTGGAGTTCGAGCCCGACGGCGCCGTGGCGCTGCTGGTCGGGACGCAGTCCAACGGCCAGGGCCACGAGACCACCTTTCCGCAGGTCGCCGCGGACCTGCTCGGGCTGCCGGTCGAGCGCTTCCGCTACGTCCAGGCCGATACGCGCCGGATCCGCCGGGGCGCGGGTCATGGCGGCGCGCGCTCGCTCCACCAGGGCGGCGCGGCGCTCGTCAGGGCGATCGAAGCCATGCTCGACAAGGCACGCCCGATCGCGGCGCAGCTTCTCCAGGCCAGCCCCGAAGCCTTGAGCTTCGAGAACGGGATCTTCCGCGGGGAGGGCGAGCGCTCCGTGTCGCTCGCCGCGGTCGCCGAGGCGGCGCGCGAGGCCGGGCAGGAGGGCCTGTTCGGCGAGGTGGACAACCCGCTCGACCTCGTCACCTTCCCGAATGGCTGCCAGGTGGCCGAGGTCGAGATCGACCCCGAGACCGGGCACCTGACCCTCGAGCGCTATGTCGCGGTCGACGATTACGGTACGCTGATCAACCCGCTTCTCACGGAGGGGCAGGTGCAGGGCGGCCTCGCCCAGGGGATCGGGCAGGCCCTGCACGAGCGCGCCTTCTACGAGCCGGCGACGGGCCAGCTGCTGACGGCCTCGCTGATGGATTACGGGCTGCCGCGGGCGGCCGACCTTCCGGACATCGAGGTGCGCTTCAACCCGGTGCCGAGCGCCGCGAACCCGCTCGGCGTGAAGGGATCGGGCCAGGCTGGCTGCATCGGGGCGCCGCAGACGATCATGCTGGCGATCCTGGACGCGCTCGCGCCCCTCGGGGTCGAAAGCCTCGACATGCCGGCGACGCCGGAACGGCTGTGGCGGGCCATCCAGGGCCGGGCGGCGGCGGCCTGACCGGGCGGCCGCCGGCGGGGCTCAGTAGCCTCCGTCCTGCTGCGAGGCGACCCAGGTCGCGAAAGC
>JAFAEL010000093.1 GCA_023423995.1 Pseudomonadota bacterium
GTCCTGGATGCCCGGATCGGGCTCGTCGGCAGCGTCGAAAGCGGCCGCATCCACGTCATCCTCGCCCGCGGCCGAACTGTCGGCTTCGGCGAGGAAGCGATCCGCCGCTTCCTCGAGCGCCGGATCGACCAGGCCGGAACGCACCGGCTCCGCAGGGTCGTCCTGGACGCCCGGATCCGGATCGTCCGCGTCGTCGATGCCCTCGGGCTCCCCTTCCGGACCGGCCGGAGGCGGCTCGATATGGGTCGTGTCTTCCGTGGTCTGGTCACCCGCACCCGGCTCGACCGGGACGGTGGGAACAGGTTCGATGCCGGGGCCGTCCGGATTGGTGGGCTGTCCTGCCTTGCCCCCGGCGGCCACGACGGCGGGCGAGGTGGCGGCAGCGCGCGCAGGCACCAGCGGGACCGTGATCGCGGGGCCGGACCGGTTCTCCGACACATAGCCGAGCGACTTCAGGATGGAGCCGAAATCCTCGCCGGACGTGCCGACGAGGGACGTCATGGCCGGCGTCTGGACGAAGGTCTCGCCATCGGCCGCACCGGCCGGCGGCTCGCCCGGCGTCACGCCCGGCCGGTAGGCGATCGCGGGGCGGATCAGGTCGGCGAGACGCTCCAGGATGTCCACGCGCACCGCGCGGGCGCCGCAGACCCGGAACCCGGCCGCGCGATAGAGGCCGCGCGCGATCTCCGGATCCGCCGCGAAGGAGGTCCGGCCGGATCCCGCCAGATGCGCGATCTCGTCGATGCCCTTCTGGTCGAGCCCGCCGTTCCGCAGGGCCCAGAGCTGGGCGGCCAGGATACGGGGCGCCGGCTTCACGAGCGCCGGAAGATAGACGTGGTAGGCGCCGAACCGCACGCCCTTGGAGCGCAGGGCGGCGCGGCCGGTCTGGTCGAGGCTGCGCAGGTCCTGCGCGACCTTCGAGCGCTCGAGGATGCCCTGCGCCTCGGCGACCTGGAACGCGATGCCGCGGGCGAGCCCCGTCAGGGTCGCGTCGTTCTCCAGCTCGATCAGGGAGCCCAGGAGGCGCGTCACATAGGCCTTCAGCCAGGCCTTCAGCCGGGCATCGACCTTGTCGCGCGCAGGGCCCGTGAGCTGCTCGTCGGCGATGATGCGGAAGCCCGGCTCGAAGAGCTTGTCGCCCGCATCGAGCTTCGCGACGGGATCGCCCGTCCAGCGGATGGTCCCGTCATTCGACAGGACGATGGTGGCGTCCGGTGCGGCCGAGAACCGTTCGGCGCGCGCCTCGATCTCGCCCGCGAGAGCCTTCTGCGCAGCATTGCGCAGCGCGCGGGCTTCCTCGCCCGTCGCACCCGGGTCCGGGACGAAGTGGAACCCGTGCAGGTGTCCCACATGCTGGCCTTCGACGGTGACGTCGCCGCCAACGTTGATCTCGGCTTCCATCGTGGCGTTCTCTCTCAGGCGCCGCAGGAGGACGCTTGTGCGGCGGTCCACGAAGCGAGCCGCCAATCGTTCATGCAAGGCGTCGGACAGCGTGTCCTCTACTCGACGCGTAACGCCCTGCCAATGCTCAGGATCGGCAAGCCAGTCAGGCCGGTTCGCCACGAAGGTCCAGGTCCGCACATGCGCGATGCGGTGGGACAGGGTGTCGATGTCCCCATCCGTGCGGTCGACCATCTTGATGTGGCGGGCGAACCAGTCGGCCGGCACGCGCCCATCCGTCATCAGGAAGCGATAGAGCGCCGAGACGAGGTCAGCATGCGTGGCGGGCGAGACCTTGCGGTAATCGGGAACCTGGCACACCTCCCACAGCCGTTCGACCGCCGCGCGCCCGCGCGCCAGGTGCCGGATGTCGTCCTCGCGCGCCAGGATGTCGAGCGCCGCCACGTCCTCCCCGATCGGCGCCCGCGTCAGGCCCTTCTCGTTCGGCACCTCCGAGAGGCTGCGCTGGAGAGCCCCGACGGAGCCGAACTGGAGATCCGGATTGCGCCACTGGATGACCCGGATGGGCTCGAACCGATGGGTCTGCAGCGCATCCACGATCTCGGGATCGAACGGGTCGCAGCGCCCGCTGGTGCCGAAGGTGCCGTCGCGCATGTGCCGGCCCGCCCGGCCCGCGATCTGGCCGAGTTCCGCCGGGAAGAGTTTCCGGAACCGGAACCCGTCGAACTTGCGATCGGACGCGAAGGCGACGTGGTCGACGTCGAGATTGAGCCCCATCCCGATCGCGTCGGTGGCGATCAGGTAGTCGACGTCGCCCGACTGGTAGAGCGCCACCTGGGCGTTGCGCGTGCGCGGCGAGAGCGCGCCTAGCACGACGGCCGCGCCGCCGCGCTGGCGGCGAATCACCTCGGCGATCGCGTAGACCTCCTCGACCGAGAAGGCGACGATGGCCGAGCGCGGCGGCAGGCGCGAGATCTTCTTCTCGCCCGCATAGAACAGGTTCGACAGCCGGGGACGCGTCACGACGTGGACGCCCGGTATCAGGGCCTCGACCAGCGGGCGCATCGTCATGGCGCCGATGAGGAGCGTCTCCTCGCGGCCGCGCTGGTTCAGGAGCCGGTCCGTGAAGACATGGCCACGGTCGAGGTCCGACGCCACCTGGATCTCGTCGATGGCCACGAAGGCCACGTCGAGGTCGCGCGGCATCGCCTCGATCGTGCAGATCCAGTAGCGCGGGTGCGCCGGCTTGATCTTCTCCTCGCCGGTGACGAGGGCGACGGCTTCGGGGCCGACCTTCTCGACCACGCGGTTGTAGACCTCGCGGGCGAGCAGCCGCAGCGGCAGCCCGATCATCCCGGAGGAATGGGCGACCAGCCGCTCGATGGCGAGGTGGGTCTTGCCCGTGTTGGTCGGCCCGAGCACGGCGGTCACGCCGCGCGCGCGCAGGTTTGGGGGAAGGGAGCGACGGGCCAGCAAAGGCGGTAACGCCTCCGTGTGCGGCGCCTGGAGCGCGCCGGGAGGAAGTTGTCGGGAGGACTACCGCCCTAGATAGGAAGTTCGAGCGCTCCTCGCCAGCGTGGCGGCGGGGAGCGGGGAGGAGGCACCCGTCAGCCCGCTATTGCCGCAAGCACCGCTTTCGGATCGCGGGCTACCGCGCGCAGCAGGGACTGAGCGGCGGGATCGGGGATTGTGCGGCCCTGCTCCCAGTTGCGAAGCGTTGCGAGAGGAATCTGGAGTGCGGCCGCGAAAGCTTCTTGTGTCAGACCGAGCTTTCGCCGGACCTCCCGGGCAGGAACGACGAGGCGCATCTGCCTCGGCTCATAGTCCGGGTCGTATCCATCCTCGATCTGATAGCGCCGGATATCCTCCTCGGTCGTCCTGTCGAGCTTCGCCTGATCGACGGCAGGCTTGCTCGCCCTGATTTCCTCGAGGGTCATGCGGACCATCCTGCCCATCGCAAGGTCACTCCAGCGCCCATTTCTCCGCCTCGACGACGCTCATGCCGAAATAGGTCATGAGATTGATCCGGATGGGGAGAAGAGCGCGCGTTCCCTCGACCGGGGCGAGCCAGACCGAGATGTCGCGGTTGTCCTGCATGAACTTGACGGCCCAGCGCTGCGGGCGATGCCCCGCCACCGGCACATAGCGCGCGTTGCAGATGAGGACGTTCCCGGAAAATCCCGGTTTCTTGACCGGCGCCGTCCCGGCGTAGCTCAGGACGACGTTGAAGCGTTGGGTGCCGTCGAAAACCGGTATCGTCCGGTTGCAGGCGGCGGGATCGTCCGGCTTGCCCCTGGCGGGAGCGACCGCCAGCACGGCGGAGAGCGGATCGATGATCCCCTTCTTGTGAGTCTCGTCGAGAGGGATCCGGTCGGGCCGGAGCTCGAAGGGCGGCTCGATCCTGACCTCGGAGGCGTTGCCGGACGTGAGTCCGACCTGGACGGTGCGTTCGGCGCCGCCCGACCGGCCGGTCGCCGAGAAGCCGGCCGTGAGCGGCCGGTTGCCGGCGAGCGTTCCGGTCGCCACCGCGCCTCCCCGCCCGCTCGCCGTGAACAGGCCGGCGAGGCCCGTCAGCTGCGCGTTCATGCGGAGGTCGTAGCGATCACCGTTGAGCTTGGCCTCGAGGTCCGCCTTTCCGAGCGTCAGGCCTGCCAGCGTGATGCGGTAATCGACCTTGAGGTCCGTCGCGGCTGCCGGCGCGGTCCAAGAGGCCGCCGCGAGGCACATAATCCAGGCTTTCAGCAGCCGCATGGAGATCCTGGGGCAGGTTCGAAGCGGATTGTTGTGCCACGTTTCGCCGGAATCGACGAGGCGGCCCTTCGGCGCTCACCCTTGCGCGTGGCCGAACGGGGCGGTCATGCCGCGATCCGTGCCAGGACGGTCGCCGTCATGCGGGCGCAGCGCGGGCCTCCGAACGGGAAGGCATCGCTGAGCGCGTTCGAAAGCCGGCTGCCGAGTTCCGCCCGAAGCAGCCGTTTGGCGCGGTGCAGGCGTGTCTTGACCGTTTCCGGACGAATGCCGAGTTGCGACGCGGTCTCCTCGACGCTCATGTCCTCGACTTCGCGCATCACGAAGACCAGCCGGAACATATCCGGCAGGGTGTCGATCGCATCTTCCAGGAGAGTGCGGATCTCGGCGCGCGCGGCAGCCATTTCCGGATCCCCCGGCATGCTGATTCCGGGGAACATGATGATGCGGGCGCGGGCATCCTGGCCCTGGCTTTCGAGCACGGCCAGCTCGTCGGTCGGCCGGCGGCTCCGCATCCGGCCCGCCGCCTCGTTCAGGACGATGCGCGTCAGCCAGGTGCCGAGGCCCGCCTCGCCCCGGAAGCCGGGGAGGGCCGCGAAGGCGCGCAGATACGCAGCCTGCACCACGTCCTCCGCCTCGGCGTCATCCCGGAGCATCGCCCGTGCGACCCGGTAGAGCCGTCGATTGTAGCGCTGCATGATCGTCGCGAAGGCGTCGGTCGCGCCGGCCCGGACCCGCGCGACGACCTGGTCGTCGGGGAGCCCGGAGATTTCCGCCGCGGTGGTGCCTGGAGCGGCCATTATCCCGTCCTCACGGCTCGACCACGATCTCGCCGGTCATGTTGGGATGATACCGGCAGATATAGGCGTAGGTGCCCACCGCCCCCATCGTGGCCGTCCCGCTCCGGGCGGCAGGCGCATCCACGTCGAAACTCCTGTCGCGGGCGCTGGCCGTGTGGTCGACGATGTCCTGGTTCTCCCACCGGATCGTGTCGCCGACATGCGCCCGCACGGATCTCGGCTCGAACGCGATCCCCCGCATCTGGACGACGTGTTGCTCGGAAGCGGACAGCGACGGGCCGTGCCCTGCAGAGGCAAGCAGGGCCGATAAGGAAATGGCCAAGGCGCTGGCCGCCAACGAGAGCGCTTTCACTTGAGGCTCTCCGCGAGATGCTCGGCGTGCTGCTGATGGCCCTCGAAGATCTTCAGGCCGGTCTGGAGCAGCGATCGCAGCTCGCCATTGCTCGCAGCCGGGATCAACGTGCCCTGCAGCGCGCCATTGACCGTCCGGTGGTAGGCCACCTCGTTCTGCGCATAGGCCTTGTCGAAATCCCCGTCCTTGAGCTGGGCGAGTTCCTTGGCCTTGGCGTCGGCCTGCTTCACGAGCGCGCGGCTCGTGTCGTTGTCCTCCGGGGTGACGTTCAGCTTCTTCACCAGCGCCAGGGCCTGATCGTTCACGGCCTTGTGGTCCCGCAGCATGTCGCGGGCGAAGGCCTGGACCTCCTTGTTCTTGGAGCGCTTGGCCGCGAGTTCGGCCGCTTTGATGTCGATGACCCCCGCCGTGTAGGCGATATGGGCGATCTGCGGGTCCGAGGGCTTTGCGGGAGCCTGGGCGGTGGCGATGCCCGACGGCATGGAGAGCCCGGCGGCGAGTGCGAGCCAGCTGTATCGGGACATGGCATCCCTCCTCGAGATTACGCCGGGCCAGCAGCACGCGGCGTTCACAAGGATTGGATGCGGGAACCGCTCTGCGGTTCCCGGCGATCGGGCCCGGGTCGCGACAGGCGGGCCGATCTCGGCAGCAGCGAGCCGTCAGTACCGTTCGAGGTCGCGGCCCTTCACGGCCCCGAGCGAGGCCGAGGCCGGGTCCGGCGTGTAGTAGCCGGCGGCCTTCTTGGCCTCGATCTCGACGGAGGCGTCGGGCGGGACGAGCTCGGGCGGGATCGGGACCCGCTCGGATACCTCGATCCCGGAGCCGACGATCGCGTCGTACTTCATGTTGGACATCGACATGAGCCGGTCGATGCGGCGGATCCCGAGCCAGTGGAGCACGTCCGGCATCAGCTGCTGGAAGCGCGCGTCCTGTACGCCGGCGACGCATTCGGTGCGCTCGAAATAGGTCGCGGCGGAATCGCCGCCCTCCTGGCGCTTGCGGGCGTTGTAGACGAGGAACTTCGTCACCTCGCCGAGGGCCCGGCCTTCCTTGCGGTTGTAGACGATCACGCCGGCGCCGCCGCGCTGGGCTTCCTTCACGCATTCCTCGATGCCGTGAACGAGGTAGGGCCTGCAGGTGCAGATGTCGGACCCGAAGACGTCCGAGCCGTTGCACTCGTCATGGACGCGGCACGCGATCGTGCGCTTCGGATCCGCGAGGGCCGCCACCTCGCCGATGACATAGACGGTCGCGCCGCCGATCGGGGGCAGGAAGACGTTCATGTCGGGCCGGGTGACGAGTTCGGGAAACATCCCGCCCGTCTGCTCGAACAGGGTCCGGCGCAGGTCGCGCTCGCTGGTGCCGAACCGCTCGGCGATCCCGGGCAGCCACCAGACAGGATCGACCGCGATCTTCGTGACGGAGATGTCGCCGTTTCCGTGCAGGATACCGTCATCCGCGGCCAGCCGGTGCGCCGCCATGGCGGCCAGGATCTCCGGCATGTTGAGCCGCGCCTTCGTGACCGCGATGCTCGGGCGGATATCCGTGCCGGTCGCAATCTCGCGGGCGAAGACCTCCCCCGCCATGTGGCCCCATGGGTCGAGCGAGACGATGCGGCCGGGCTCCGACCATTGCGGGTGCGGCCCGACGGGTACGACCGGATGGGTGTTGTGCAGGTCGGGCCGGGCGAGCGGGTTCAGGGCGCGGGCCGAGATCGCGAGGGCCCGGTACACCGAGTAGGAACCGCCATGCGAGCCGATCACGTTGCGATCGGCCGGGTTCGTCACCGTGCCGATGATCGGGCCGCGCTCATGCGGATCGGCCGCGCCCCATCGGACCGGGAAGCGCGTTGTCGCCTGACCGGGCTCGGGGTGCGAGGTGAGCCGAATATGGCTGGTGCGATTTGGTGCGTTCACGGCCGAGATCCTGCCGTCGCTGTGGATCGGCGGTTTTCGTGCCGCCGACATGGTTGCCGGATTCTGCTCGACTTGGCTGCAACTCGTCAAATCGCCGGCGCTCTCGCGGTCCGGACCGGCGATATTAACTAAAACTTGACTATATCTCCAGAAACTGGGCCGGCCAGCAGGTCAGGGGACCAGATGGGTCAGCCAGCCTTCAAGATCGAGGACGAGTTCGAGGAAGCGGCGTCCGCCGAGATCATTCCGCTGAAGATCGCGGGGGCAGCATCTCATGTCCCGCGTCCGGCGCTCGGGCCGGGGGCGGCGCGAAGCGACGTGCCCGGACTCCTCGGGATGATCTCGCGGGCCTCGTCGCTGCTGGGGAGCTACAAGGAGCGGGCGGACACCATGGAGAGCCGGGCGGTTGCCGCCGAGGAGCTCCTGAAGGCGGCAAACCGCCGCATCGCCGAATCCGAGAGCAAGCTGCGCTCAGCGCTCGAAGAGGCACGGCTCGAGCGGGAGCGCGCGACCGAAGCGCAGCAACGCTCAGGCGAGGTCGTCGAGCGAACCCGCTCGATGCTGATCGAGGCCGGCGAGCGGATGCGGGCGGCCGAAAGCCGCGCCGACCGCGCCGAGAGCAAGTTCAACACTTTGCGGAACGCGCTCGAGCAGGGCCTCGGCGCGCATCTTGGCCTGACGGCCCCTCAGGTCTGAGGGCCGCCGAGCGGGGAGGGGTTCGTGGCCGCCGACTTCGCGCGGTCGATCCCCTCGCTGATGAGGCGCTTCGCCTCGTCGGCATCGCCCCACCGGATGATCTTGACCCACTTGCCCGGCTCCAGGTCCTTGTAGTGGGCGAAGAAGTGCTCGATCTGCTCGATCGTGATCGCCGGCAGGTCCTTGTAGGTAGCCACCGTCTCGTAGCGGCGCGTCAGCTTCGTCGTGGGGACGGCCACGATCTTCTCGTCCTGGCCCCCGTCGTCCTCCATCAGGAGCACGCCCACCGGCCGCACGCTGATGACGGCGCCGGGCACGATCGCCCGCGTGTTGGCCACCAGCACGTCGCAGGGGTCGCCGTCACCCGAGAGGGTGTGCGGAATGAAGCCGTAATTCCCGGGGTAGCGCATCGAGGTGTAGAGGAAGCGGTCCACGACGAGCGTGCCGGCCTCCTTGTCCATCTCGTACTTGATCGGCTCCCCGCCGATCGGCACCTCGATGACGACGTTCACGTCCTCCGGAGGATTCTTGCCGATCGGAATTGCCTCGAGACGCATCAAACCTTCTCCGAAGCCCGCTCGAACGGGCCCGAGGCGTCTAGCGGCACGGGGCCGATGGGACAAGGACCGGGCGCTGCCGCGGCCCGTCGAGGCTACTTGAAAAGGAAACAACTCTTCGTCAGCGCCGAGCCGGAGAAGCGCTCCGTGGTCTCGGCGACGACCCGGCCGCCCATGCTGCGGTAGAAGGCGCAGCCGCGCTCGTTATCGGCCAGGCACCAGACCGCGACCCGCTTGGCGCCGCGATCCTCGAGGTCGTTGCATACCGCCTTGAACATACGCTTGCCGAAGCCGAGGCCCTGGTATTCGGGGGCGAGGTACAGCTCGTCGACCTCGCCATCGGCCGGCAGGCCACGGTCGCGGCAGCGGCCATAGGACGCGTAGCCGACGACCTTCTCGCCCACGTCGAGCACCACGAGCGGTCGGCCCCGGCTGATGGTGGACAGCCACCAGCGCGGGCCGCGCCGGCCGATCATCCGCTCCAGGGCCAGCGCGGGAAGGATGCCCTGGTAAGCCTCGCGCCAGGTGGAATCGAACACGCTGGAGAGGGCGGCAGCGTCCTCGGAGCGCGCCCGGCGGATGCTGATCGTAAGCTCTGACATGGGCCTTTCCGACATCCTCCGCTCCGGGGCGACGAATTCAGGGACCGCCTCATCGTCGAGCAAGTCCGGGGCCACGTCGAGGGCGACTCGCTCGCTGAGCCGCCTGTGTGACCGAGCCGCAACTCCGCCCGAAACCGCCCGCCAAGATTGTCGGGCCGGGTCGTGGCTGCTATCGGGCCGGTTCCGCCGGCCGGCAGGTGATGCCGCTCCGCCTTCACTGTCCCGTCATCGTGCTTAACAGATTCCTAAAGCCGGAGCGCCGCTACGCGCGTCGCATGGCGCGCATCGCAAGATGGGACCGTCCCATCGCAGGCCCGGCGGCGCGCGCCCGCGCCTGGGCGAACATGCTGTTCTCCGACCATGGCGTGTTCCGGCTGATCTATCCGAACAGGGCGCGCGTCTCGGACGTGCTCTGGCGCTCGTCGCAGCCGAGCCCCGGCCAGATCGCCTGGTTCGCGGCCCGGGGCGGGCGGACCGTCGTGAACCTGCGGGCGGGGCGGGAATACGGGTCATGGCCGCTGCAGCGGGAGGCTTGCGAGCGGCACGGGCTGAAGCTCGTCGAGTTCGTCCTGCGGTCGCGCGAGGCGCCGAGCCGCGAGACGCTGCTCGGTGCGAGGGCCTTCTTCGAGGAGCTCGAATATCCGGTCCTGGTGCATTGCAAGTCGGGAGCGGACAGGGCCGGCCTGTTCGCCGCCTTGTTCCTGCTCGTGACGCAGGGTGCCACCGTCGCCGAGGCGAGGCGGCAGCTGTCGATGCGCTTCGGGCATTTCCGCTTCGCCAAGACGGGCATCCTCGATGCCTTCCTGGATGCATACGAGCGCGAGGGCGAGCGGAAGGGCGTCGCTTTCCTCGACTGGGTCGAGCGGAGCTACGACCCGGCGGCCGTGACCGAGCAGTTTAGGCCCGGCTTCTGGTCGACGCTGGTGGCGGACAGGATCATCCGCCGGGAGTAGGGAGCGGCTCGCCCGCGAGCTGCAGGCGCTGGAGGCGGGCATAGATGCCGGTCCCGGCCCGCAGCGCGCTATGGGTTCCGGTCTCGACGACGCGGCCCGCATCCATGACCACGATGAGGTCGGCCTCGCGGATGGTCGAGAGCCGGTGCGCGATGACGAGCGTGGTCCGGCCCTCCATGAGATGCTGCAGCGCGGCCTGGACCTGCATCTCGGCTTCCGCATCGAGCGCGCTGGTCGGCTCGTCCAGCAGAAGGATGGGGGCGTTCCGCAGGAACGCGCGAGCCAGCGAGATCCGCTGGCGCTCGCCGCCCGACAGCCCCGCGCCGCCCGGCCCGACCCGCGTGTCGTAGCCCTCCGGCAGGGCCATGATGAAATCATGTGCCGCCGCGGCCTTGGCGGCCGCGATGATCTCGTCCCCGGTCGCGTCGCGCCGGCCGAAGCCGATATTCGCCCGCAGCGTGTCGTCGAACAGGACGATGTCCTGGCTGACCACGGCGACGGATCGGCGGAGGCTCTCCAGCGTGACCTCGCGGATATCCTGCCCGTCGATGAGGACGCGCCCCGCGGTCGGGTCGTAGAGGCGCGGCACGAGGGACAGCAGCGTCGATTTTCCCGAGCCCGAGCGGCCGACCAGCGCGGTCGTCTGTCCGGCCGGAACGACAAGGTCGATCCCTTCGACGGCCGCCTGGCCTTCCCGATAGGCGAAGCTCACGCCCTCGAAACGGATCTCGCCGGTCCCGACCGCCAGCGGCCGCGCGCCGGGGCGGTCATGGATGGTGGGCTTCTCGTCCAGGACGGAGAAGTAGCGTCTCAGGGCAGCCGCCGCCTCCTGCAGAATCGCGTTCAGGTTGCCGAGGGCACGCACGGGCTGGGCCGCCATGATCAGGGCGGTGACGAAGCCGGCGAAGTCGCCCACCGTCGACTGGCCGTCCAGGATGCGCCAGCCGATGAAGGAGAGAACGAGCGCGACCGCGATGCCGCCACCCGCCTCGAGGAGGGGGTCGAGGCGAGCCCGGGCATTGGCCGATTTCATCTTGAGGCGGCGGATCTCCTCGAAGGTGTCGCGCGTGCGTCCCTTGAGATAGCTCTCCAGGCCGAAGGTCTTGGCGATCCGGGCGCCGGCCAGGCTCTCCGAGACGAGGCCCGCCATCCGTCCGACCTGCTCCTGGTTCTGCGTGGCGTTGCGGCGCAGCTTCTTGCCGATCCGCGCGACCGGGCGGGCGAAGAAGGGCGTGGCGACCGCCGCCACGAGCGTCAGAACCGGGTCGATCGCGAACATCGCGATGACGAGCGCCGTGATCGTCGCGGTCTCCCGCAGGAACACGGTCGAAAGCCGCGTCAGCGCCTCGCGGATGAAGGCGAAATCGGTCGTGAAGCGCTGGGTGAGCGAGGCGGCGCTCTCGCGCCCGAGCTGGGCGAGGTCGGCATCGATGAGATGCGCATAGAGCGCACTCTGCATGTCCGCCTCGGTGCGCGTGACCACCCGGTTCGTCAGGACCGTCATGGCGTAGAGCGCGAAGCCCTTGATCGAGGTGACGAACACCACGAAGACCGGCGCCAGCAGGATCGCCTGCTCCCGGTCGAGCACGAACCGCGTCACGATCAGGTTGATCTTGATGGGCGCGCCGGTGCCGGAGCGGTTGGTGAAGGCCTCGAAGGCGGCCTTGATCAGCACCGGGTAGAGCCCGGTCGATGCGGCGACGAGGACGATCAGAAGGAGCACGAGCGCGAGGGAGCCCCGGTGCGCGCTGAGCCAGTCGCGCCAGAGCCTCGCCACGAGGGCAGCCGTGTTTCCCTCGAGCAGGCCCGCTTTCGCGGGGCCTGGCGTTCGACCTAGTTTGAGTTTCACCGACCGGGGATACTATCCCGGGGATCGACGCGCAATTTTCGCAGTCGCGGCACTCGGCGATGTTGCATCGCAGTACGAAAGGGTTATCCGCCTCCCATGAAAATTGCGCTCGTTGGAACGCGCTGGTTTGGCGCCGAGGTGTTTCGTCTGCTCCAGGAAGCTGGGCACGACGTGGTCGTGACCGCCACGAATGGCGAGGATACGCTGGCCAAGGCGGCGCGGGCCGCAGGCGTTCCGCTCGTCACGCGCGAGGAGCCGCGGCGCGTCACCGGCGAGGACATCCCGGCCGATGCCGTGGACGCGATCGTCGCCGCGCACACGCACGCCTTCGTGACGGCGGATGCCCGCAAGAAGGCCCGCATCGCCTCGATCGGCTACCATCCGTCGCTTCTGCCCCGGCACCGGGGGATGGCCGCCGTCGAGTGGACCATCAAGGAGAAGGATCCGATCGCCGGAGGCAGCGTCTATCACCTGTCGGGCGGCATGGATGCCGGCGCCCTCGCGGCCCAGGATTGGTGCTTCGTGTACCCGGAGGACGACGCGCGGAGCCTGTGGCAGCGCGCGCTCGCGCCCATGGGGCTGAAGCTCCTGCTGAAGGTCGTGCACGACATGGAGACCCGCGGCGTCGCGGATGCCTGGGAACAGGACCCCAGGGCCGTCACGCTCGCGCCTCCGCTGGCCTGAGGCGCGACCCCCGGTCCCAGCCCGGACACCAGGCGGAGCAACCACCAGCCCTCGGCGTTGTCCTTCACACTC
Organism: Pseudomonadota bacterium; assembly: GCA_023423995.1. Taxonomy (GTDB): domain Bacteria; phylum Pseudomonadota; class Alphaproteobacteria; order Rhizobiales; family Beijerinckiaceae; genus Enterovirga. The sequence continues at coordinate 12,631 of JAFAEL010000093.1, forward strand.
AGTGAGGGAGAAACAGATGGCGAATGCCAGCAAGACGCATATGGGCCCCGGCACTCAGGGCAAGGGCTCAGGCACGGGGGCGATGACCGACCTGCCGGACGGCGTGCTCGAGGAGAACATGGTGCTCTCCAATCGCGACAAGAAGCTGCACAGCGAGGAGCGCGGCTTCGACAGCAAGGCGGTCCAGACCGAGCAGTATCACGACCACGCGGGCAATCGCCTCAACCCGGGCGAGGAGAGCGGCGAAACCGGCAACGGCAGCGGGCTTGCAGGGCCGATGAGCAACGATTCGGGCGAGCTCAGCAGCCTCAAGTCGCAATCGGGACGCTGAACCCCTTCTAGGCCGCGGGCACGACCTCCCCGGGCGACACCTGGAAGAGGTCGGCCCGCGTGCCGAGGCCCGCGAAGAGCGCGGGGTCGGCCCCGGTCATCCAGACCTGTCCCCCGAGCGTTTCGAGCGCATCGTAGAGGGCGTCCCGCCGCCGCGGGTCGAGATGCGCGGCGACCTCGTCGAGCAGCATGAGGGGCGCGATGCCGCTCATGGCGCGCACCAGCCGCGCATGGCCGAGAACCAGCCCGAGCAGCAGGGCCTTCTGCTCGCCGGTGGAGCAGATCTCGGCCGGCAGGTCCTTCGGGCCATGTCGCACGGCGAGATCGGTCGCCTGGGGCCCCAAAAGCGTGCGGCCGGCAGCGGCGTCCCGGGGCCGATTGTCCGAGAGCATCTGCCGGTAGCGATCTTCGGCATCCACGGCCGGAAGGCTCGCGACCAGCTCGTCCAGCTCGCCGACGAGCGTCAGTCGGGCGAATGGAAACGGCGACGCATCGTCCCGGGTCGCGAGGAGCTGTGCGTCCAGGCGTTCCGCCGTCTCCCGCCGGGCGGACGCGACCGCGACGGCGAGCTCGGCGAGTTCGCGCTCGACCGCGTCCAGCCAGGCCCGGTTGCCGTGCGGGTCTTCGAGCAGCCTGTTCCGCGACCGGAGCGCGCGTTCAAGTGCATTGACCCGTGCGCCATGCCGGGAATCGATCGCCAGGACGAGGCGGTCCAGGAAGCGCCGGCGGTCGCCCGCGGGACCCCGGAACAGGCCATCGAGATCCGGCGTGAGCCAGACCAGCCGGATGTATTCCGAGAAGGAGGCCGCCGAAGACGCATCGGCCCCGTCGATCCGGCAGCGCCGGACGGCGCGCCCGCCCTCGCCGGGCTCGAGGCCGACCCCCAGGCGGTGCTCGCCCTCGGGGCCGTCCAGGGTCACGGAGACCGCGAAGCGGTCCGCCCCGCGGCGCGCCATCTCGCCGAGATCGGCGCGGCGGAGCCCGCGGCCCGCCGAGAAGAGGGAAAGCGCCTCGATCAGGTTGGTCTTGCCGGCGCCGTTCTCGCCGACCAGGGCCACGAGGCCCCGACCCACCCTGAGGTCGAGCGCCGCGTAGCTGCGGAAATCCTGGAGGATGAGCCGGGTGACGCGGGGTGCGGCGGCTTCGGCGATCACACCCGCATCGGCATCAGGACATAGAGGGTCGGCGCACCCTCACGATCCTGGATCACGGTCGGGGAGCCCGGATCGGCCAGCTTGAACAGGGCCGTGTCGCCGTCGAGCTGCTGGGTGATGTCCAGCAGGTACCGGGCGTTGAAGCCGACATCCAGCGGCGAGGAATCGTAATCGACGTCGAGCTCCTCGACGGCATTGCCGGAATCCGGGTTGTTGACGGACAGCGTCATCCGCCCCTCCGTCAGGGCGAGCTTCACGGCGCGGCCGCGCTCGGACGAGATCGTCGACACGCGGTCCACGGCGCGGGCGAAGTCGCCGCGCTCGACCGTCAGGAGCTTGTCGTTCCCGGTCGGGATGACGCGCTGGTAGTCGGGGAACGTCCCGTCGATGAGCTTCGAGGTCAGGACCACACCGCCGGCCGCCTCGCTGCCGAAGCTGAGGCGGATCTTCGCCTGCGAAAGCTCGACCTTCACGTCCTCGGCGGTGTCGTCGATCAGCTTCTGGATCTCGGCGACTGCCTTCCGGGGCACGATCACGCCCGGCATGCCGGCCGCGCCGGCCGGGGCCGGGAGCTCGATGCGGGCGAGCCGGTGTCCGTCGGTGGCGACGGCGCGCAGCATCGTCGCGCCATCCACCTCCACCGTGTGCAGGTAGATGCCGTTCAGGTAGTAGCGCGTCTCCTCCGTGGAGATCGCGAATTGCGTCTTCTCGATCAGGCGCTTCAGGTCGGCCGCGCCCAGGGCGAAGGAGGTCGACATCTCGCCCGCCGCGAGATCCGGGAAGTCCCCCTCGGAGAGCGCCTGGAGCATGAAGCGGGAGCGGCCCGAGCGAAGCTGCATCTGGCCGGTGTCGCCTGTCGTCTCGAGCGAGACCTGGGCGCCGTCAGGGAGCTTGCGGACGATGTCGTAGATGACGTGGGCCGGAACCGTGGTCGCGCCGGCCTGGCTGACATCCGCGCTCACTTCCTCCGTCACCTCCATGTCGAGGTCGGTCGCCTTGAGACGCAGGCCACCATCCACAGCCCGGAGCAGGACGTTGGAGAGGATCGGAATCGTGTTGCGGCGCTCCACCACCCGGTGGACGTGGCCGAGCGCCTTCAGGAGCGCCGCGCGCTCGACTGTAACCTTCATGGCTGATGCCCGTGACTGAACTGGTCCTCGTCCGGTGCGCCTAGAAAGGGCTCGCGGCGAGGCGGGGCAGGCACATTGGCGAAGCCCGCCCCCGAAGGCAAGGGCGGGCCCGGGCTACTTTACAGGCAGGCGGAGCCGGTGGCTGCCGCAGGCCTCAGGCGGCGCGGCGGCTGTCGCCCACGAGGCCGCGGTTGATCAGCGCCTCCGCGATCTGAACCGCGTTCAGGGCAGCGCCCTTCCGGAGGTTGTCCGACACGCACCAGAACGCGATGCCGTTATCGACCGTCGGATCGTCGCGCAGGCGCGAGATGAAGACCGCGTCCTCGCCCGCGCTCTCGTGCGGCGTCATGTATCCGCCGGGCTCGCGCTTGTCGTCGATGAGGATGCCGGGCGAGGCCCGCAGGATCTCGCGCGCTTCCTCGGCCGACAGCGGCTTCTCGAACTCGACATTCACGGATTCGGAATGGCCGACGAAGACCGGCACGCGCACGCAGGTGGCGACGAGCTTGATCTTCGGGTCGAGGATCTTCTTGGTCTCGACCACCATCTTCCACTCTTCCTTGGTGAACCCGTCCTCCATGAAGACGTCGATCTGCGGGATGAGGTTGAAGGCGATCCGCTTGGGGAACTTCTTCTTCTCCATCTGGCCGAGCGAATAGACGGTCTTGGTCTGGTTGAAGAGCTCGTCCATGCCCTCCTTCCCGGCGCCCGAGACGGACTGGTAGGTCGAGACGACCACCCGCGTGATGGTGGCCGCGTCGTGGAGCGGCTTCAGGGCCACGACGAGCTGCGCGGTGGAGCAGTTCGGGTTGGCGATGATGTTCTTCTTGGTGAAGCCGCGGACGGCCTCCGCATTCACCTCCGGCACGACCAGCGGCACGTCCGGGTCGGTCCGCCAGGCGGAGGAGTTGTCGATGACGATGGCGCCCTCTGCGCCGATCTTCGGCGACCAGGTCTTGGAGACCTCTCCCCCGGCGGACATCAGGCAGATATCCGTGTCGGAGAAGTCGTAATCCTCCAGGGCCTTGCACTTGAGGGTCCGGTCGCCGAACGAGACCTCCTGACCGACGGAGCGGCGGGAAGCGATCGCGACGACCTCGTCGGCCGGAAAGGCGCGCTCGTCGAGAATGTTCAGCATCTCGCGACCGACATTGCCCGTCGCGCCGACCACGGCGACCTTGAAGCCCATCTTTGTCTCCTGATTTTCCGGCCCGTCATCCCGACGGTGCGATCATGTCCCGCTGGCGGGACGGCAAAATGGCGACGCGTCAGCGCGTCCGCGTTTTCAGCGGAGCTTTCACCGGTTTAGGCGACGTCCTGAAAAGTCGCATCGCAGCCATAGCCAAGCGGGTCTCGCCCGCGCCCGGGTGAGCAACATGTAGGAAGCGCAAAAGTCAAGGAAAAGGTGCCGCCGCCCCGCAGGATCGCGCGCCCCACGAGGCTCCAGCGCGGAGCTCCGCTCGCGCGTCATCGGTGGGCCGCGCCGTCCGCATGCCGGATCATCTCGTCGAATTCACGAGTTGAGGCATACGCCAACTCGTGCGTTTGTTTCGCACGACGTCACCGATCTGTTTCGAACCGCGACATCGAAGACGTCTCCTCCAGGCTTATAGCGGGCCCATGCACGGCTTCCTCCAAGACATCGCAGTCTGCTCGATCGCGGCTTGGGCCCTGGGCGTCGTGGCCCATCTCGCCCGGCAGCCGGTCATCCTGGCCTATCTGATCGGGGGCTTCGTGGTCGGCCCGAACTGCCTGCGGCTCGTCCACTCGCAGGAGAACATCGAGGTCATCTCCGAGCTGGGTCTCATCTTCCTGCTCTTCATGATCGGGCTGGAGATCGACCTGAAGAAGGTCCTCAGCTCGGGCAAGACCATCCTGGCCACCGCGGGCGTCCAGATCCTCGGCGGCAGCGCGCTCGGCGTGCTCGTCTTCCTCATGCTGGGGGAGCGGCTCGGGGGAGGGAAATGGGATGCGCTCTATCTCGGCATCGCGGCCGCGCTCTCGTCGACGGTCATCATCGTCAAGGTGCTCTACGACAAGCGCGAGCTGGACACGCTCACCGGCCGCATCACGCTCGGCGTCCTGGTGCTGCAGGACCTCGCGGTCATCCTCTTCCTTGCCGTCCAGCCGAGCCTGAACGACCTGCGCATCGGCGTGCTCGCCCTGTCGCTCGTCCGCGTCGGCGTGCTCGTGGCGACCATGCTCCTCGTCTCGCGCTATGTGCTGCCGCATGTCTTCCGGGGCGTTGCGCGCGTGCCCGAGCTCGTCCTCGTCGGCGCGCTCGCCTGGTGCTTCCTCGGCGGCGAGCTGGCGCATCACCTCCAGCTCTCGCGCGAGATGGGCGCGCTGGTGGCCGGCGTCTCGCTCTCGACCTTCCCCTACGCGCTCGACGTCACCGCCAAGGTGACGAGCCTGCGCGACTTCTTCGTCACGCTGTTCTTCGTCGGGCTCGGCATGACCATCCCGATGCCGAATTGGGGCGTGCTGGAGACGGCGCTCGTCCTCGCCCTCTTCACGGTGGTGAGCCGCTTCGCCACCACGATGCCGCCGCTCTACCTCATGGGGCAGGGGATCCGGGCGAGTTTCCTGCCGGCGCTCAACCTGTCCCAGATCAGCGAATTCTCCCTCGTCCTGATGCAGCTCGGCTTCGCGGCCGGTCACGTCACGGTGGAGACGAAGAACGCGACCTCCTTCGCCTTCGTCATCCTGGCGGTCGCCTCGACCTTCGCCATGACGAACTCGAACCGGATCTCGCGGCCGACGGTGCGTCTCCTCAAGCGGCTCGGGCTGCGCGACCTCGACGCCGCCACCGAGCAGGGAGGGGAGGGGCCGCCGCGGATCATCCTCTTCGGCTTCTTCCGCACGGCGAGCTCGCTGATCGCCGAGCTCGAGCGCGAGAACGATCGCGTGCTCCTGGACGAGATCAAGGTCGTCGACTTCAACCCGATCGTGTTGCGCGGCCTGCAGGAGCGCGGCATCCGCGTGCAGTATGGCGACATCAGCCAGCGCGAAACCCTGGTGCATTCCGAGATCGCGCAGGCGGAGATCCTGGTCTCGACCGTTCCGGACTACCTCCTGAAGGGCATCTCGAACGAGAAGCTGGTCAGGCAGCTGCGCTCCCTCAACCCGAAGGCGACCATCATCGCGCATGCGGAGGTGCTGTCGGACATCGATCGCCTCTACGCGGCGGGCGCCGATCACGTCTTCGTTCCGCGCCTGATCGCGGCGGCCGAGCTGCGGCGGATACTCCACGCGGCGGGTGATGGTCTCCTCCCGCGTAAGCGCGAAGAGCTAGACCATTCTTTGGATAAACGCCGCGAGGTTCTCGGCTGATCTGCAAAGAATCCAGGCCCGCGGGGGCTGTAAGCTTTCGCAGGTCCGGCTCGGCTTCAGGCCAAGGAACCTTTTCTGCTTCTTCCGTCTTGTTTTCGCGGAGAAAGCGGGGCCGTCCGCCTCGTCTTGCCGGTGAGGTTCAAGCCATGCGTCGCACAGCACTCATAGCCGCGTCGTTTGTTGGGCTCACGCTGGCCGGGACCGCCGCAAGCGTGGCAGAGCCGCTGCGCCTGAACGTGCGCCCGCGCAGCTGGCTCGACCCCGGGAATGTCGTGTCGCCCGGCAGCAACGTGAACCCGGCCAGCCCCCTCGGGCAGACCGTCTCGTTCATGCTGAGCCCGCCCTATCAGAACATGAAGGAGCGCTTCGAGGGGAACGCGCTTCCCGATCCGATCGGCGGACCCTTCACGGGCGCCCGCAACGGTCCCATCCCGCTGCTCGGCACCTTCCCGATCGAGTAGGTCAGGCGAGGAGCGGCTTCAGGGCGTCGCGCACGGCGTTGCCCATCTCGGCCGTGCCGAGCGCGTTCTGGCCCGGGGCCGCGATGTCCCGGGTCCGGGAGCCTGAATCGAGCACATTCGTGATCGCCTGGTCCAGGCGGTCCGCCACGTCCCCGAGCCCGAGCGAATAGCGCAGCGCCATCCCGAGCGAGCCGATCATAGCGAGCGGATTGGCGAGGCCCTGGCCGGCGATGTCGGGCGCGGAGCCGTGCACCGGCTCATACAGGGCCGCCCGCCGTCCCGCCGCGTCCTCTGCGCCGAGCGAAGCGGAGGGCAGCATCCCGAGCGAGCCGGTCAGCATGGCGGCCGAATCCGACAGGATGTCGCCGAAGAGGTTGTCGCAGACGATCACGTCGTACTGCTTCGGGCGCCGCACGAGCTGCATGGCGCAATTGTCGGCCAGCACGTGCTCCAGCTCCACATCGGCGTAGTCGGCCGCATGCACCTGCGTGACGACCTCCTTCCAGAGGACGCCCGACTTCATGACGTTGTGCTTCTCGGCCGACGAGACCTTGTTGCGCCGCTTGCGGGCGAGCTCGAAGGCGACGCGCGCGATGCGGTCGATCTCCCCCGTCGTGTAGATCTGGGTATCGACGGCGCGCTTCTCGCCGTTGTCGAGCGTGACGATCTCCTTGGGCTCGCCGAAATAGACGCCGCCGGTCAGCTCCCGCACGATCAGGATGTCCAGCCCTTCGACCAGTTCGGGCTTGAGCGACGACGACGAGGCCAGGGCCGGGTAGCAGATCGCCGGCCGAAGGTTGGCGAACAGGCCGAGGTCCTTGCGAAGCCGCAGAAGCCCCGCCTCGGGCCGGTGCTCGTAGCGCACCCCGGCCCATTTCGGGCCGCCCACGGAGCCGAAGAGGACCGCATCCGCCTCCCGGGCGAGCTTCACGGTCGCGTCGGTCACCGGGACGCCATGGGCGTCGATGGCGGCGCCGCCCACCAGGTCCTCTTCCGTCTCGAACGTGCCGATCCCGGCCTCGCTGAGCAGGGTGAGGATCTTGCTCACCTCCCGCGCGACCTCCGGGCCAATGCCGTCGCCAGGAAGGAACAGAAGCTTGTGCGTCGTCATCAAAGAATGGCCCGAGGTTTGGACGGTCGGGTGGGTCTAATCAGGCGGTGGGCTCGTTGGCAATCTGCCGTACGCTGGTCGGGCGTACATCGCCGCAAGGGAAGTCTGGATGAGTGGACCGAAGACGTTGAAGCTGGCCGACGCGGAGGCATTCGCGGCGAGGATCCTGGTGGGCGTAGGCGTGCCGCAGGATGGGGCAAAGCTCGTTGCCCGCCACCTCGCGAGCTCCGATGCCTCCGGCTACCAGAGCCACGGGCTGAGCCTGCTTCCGCTCTATGTCGGCGAGATCGAGGCAGGCCGCGTAGATCCGGGTGCGACAGGCACGTGGCTGAAGGAGAGCGGCCCCATTCTCGTGGTCGATGGAGAGCGGGGGTTCGGTGCGCCGCTCGTCTATCCGGCGCTGGAGCGGGCGGCGGAGGTCGCACGCGAGGTCGGCGTGGCGCTGCTCGCGGTCCGCAACGTCCATCACCTCGGGCGGATCGGCGCCTTCGCCGAGCTGGCGGCGGAGGAGGGGCTTGCTTCCATGCACTTCTGCAACGTCGTCGGCCGTGAACCCGTCGTGGTTCCGGCGGGCGGCCGCGAGCCGCGCTTCGTTACCAACCCGATCGCGATCGGGATCCCGCGCCCCGGTGATTTCCCGGTCGTGCTCGACATCGCGACGAGCGGCATCGCGCTCAACAAGGCGCGGGTCGCCCATGATCGCGGCGAGCAGGTCGGCGAAGGCTTTCTGATCGACGCCGAGGGGCGGCCGACCCTGGATCCGGGGGTGCTGTTCAGCGAGCCGAAAGGGGCGCTCCTGCCCTTTGGCGCCCACAAGGGCTCGGGCCTCGCGATCCTCGGCGAGCTCCTCGCGGGGGCAGTCACCGGCGGGCTGACCATCGCGCCGCGGAACACCCGCGACGGCTCGACCCTGAACAACATGCTGTCCGTGCTGATCCAGCCGGATCATGTGGCAGGGGCAGGCTGGGGCAGCGAGGCGGAGACGCTGATCGAATATCTGCACAGCTGCGCGCCGGTGGATCCGGCACAGCCGGTCCTGGTGCCCGGGGAGCCCGAGGCCAGGGCGCGGGCGGCAGCCGAGCGGGGCGGGATCACCTACCCAGCCTCGATCTGGTCGGCCCTGAGCGGGCTTGCGGGCCGTCTCGGCCTGGAGGCCTGACGCCTCCCGGACTCAGCGGAAGCTGTCGTAGCTCAGGATGGTGGTGTTCGCCGCCGCCTGAGGTGCGGGGGCAGGCGCGCAGGCGTCGGGCGCCTTCGCGGGCACGGGCCGACGTCGGATCGCGAGGCGCACGAGACGGGTGCGCAGCAAAAGCAAAAAGTTCTGCATGAACGCCTCCTGCCCAGCCAGGCAGGAAGGTGTCATGCGGTCCCGTCAGGCCGATGTGCGCTGGCGCACATCGGCGGAGACAAGCGTTCTCAGCCCTGGCGAGCCTTGTAGCGCTTCTGGGTCTTGTTGATGATGTAGATGCGCCCCTTGCGGCGAACCATCTGGTTGTCGCGATGGCGGCCGCGGACGGATTTCAGCGAGCAGCGGATCTTCATGGCGCTTGTCTCCGGGTCGAGCCGTGGTCGACTCGGGGTGCAGGGTCCAGAAATGTCGGAAAGCGCCGACGCCTGAGCGCCGCCGCAAGGCGCGCTACATAATCCGACTTGCCGGTTTCGACAACCCCGGTACACGGCGCCAGCCGATGGCCAAGTTCGCCGGCCAGGGCTATGGACGTCCCGTCCTGCAGCAAGGCGCCCTTTTCATGACGTATGTTTTCGAGCCGCCGCCGGTGATCAGCCTTGGGATCGAGGGCGAGGCGGCACGCTTCCCGGTGCACCGGATCTATTGCGTGGGCCGGAACTACGCCGAGCATGCGCGCGAGATGGGCCACGACCCGAACCGCGAGCCGCCCTTCTTCTTCTCCAAGCCGTCGGACACGCTGGTGATCGACGGTGGTGATTTCCCGTATCCGGGTCAGAGCCAGGACGTGCATCACGAGATCGAGCTCGTGGCGGCCCTCGGCTCGGGCGGCGACAACATCGCGGAAGCGGACGCGCTGAGCCACGTGTTCGGCTACGGTGTCGGCCTCGACATGACGCGGCGCGATCTCCAGGGCGAGGCCAAGAAGATGGGCCGCCCCTGGGATACCGGAAAAGGCTTCGAGCATTCCGCGCCCTGCTCGAACCTGAAGCGCGCCGCGCAGATCGGGCATCCCTCCAGCGGCCGCATCTGGCTCGACGTGAACGGGCAGACCCGGCAGCAGGGCGACCTTGCCGACCTGATCTGGTCCATCCCGGAGATGATCGCCTACCTGTCGACGCTGTTCACCCTGCGGGCAGGGGACCTGATCATGACGGGCACCCCGGCCGGCGTCGCCGCCGTGAAGCGCGGCGACGTGCTCGAAGGCGGTGTCGAAGGCGTCGGCACCCTCAGAACCCGCGTCGTCTGATCCGGCGACCTCCCGAAGCGGGGGGCGCTCCCCCGCCGGCCATCGAGCAAGGTCTTCGGAGGGTGGCGGGGCATGCACTCCTTGCAGTTCGCGGTGCTCGCGGCGCTCGGCCTCGGGGCCGGCGCCAGCATCATCGTCCAGCAGGCGCTCGTCGCGGATCTGCGCGGTGCCCTCAACTCGGCCCTCTGGGCGGTCTTCGTCTCCTATCTCGGCGGGCTGCTCACGATGGCGCTTCTCCTCGCCGTCACCCGCCAGGCCTGGCCCAGCGCGGCGCAGATCGGCGGAAGCTCCTACCTGTCCTGGGCGGGCGGCGTCTTCGGCGTGATCTACATCGCCATCGCGGTCGCGATCCTGCCGAGGCTGGGCGCCGCGACGACGCTTGCGCTGATCCTCGCCGGCCAGATGCTCGCCTCGATCGTGATCGACCATTTCGGCCTCTTCGGCGTGCCCCGCCACGAGGTCGACCTCCGCCGCATCGGGGGCGTGCTGCTTCTCGCGGGCGGGGTCGCGCTGATCAGCCGGTGAGGCCGGCGCCGCCGGTCGTCCGCGACAGGCCGTGCTCGGTCTTGTTCCACCTCTGGGGCTGCAGCACGAATTCGAGCAGGCCCCGCCAGGCCGCGATGCTGACGAGGCAGTAATAGGCCGGCATCAGGGCCACGTGGGCGAGGAGCCCGGGCCAGCGGCGCCGCCGCAGGGCCTCGATCGGCGGCAGCGTGAGGGCGAGGAGGCCAGCGGCGAACAGCGTCGAGCCGACCGCCGCGGCCGTGATGTCGAGCAGGCTTTGCGGCTGGAACAGGCGGCCCGTGAGCACGGCATCGAAGGCCAGGACCATCAGGAAGGGAAAGCCGGCCGCGGATGCGACCGACCCGAATGTGAGGGCGAGGGCGCCGAGCGCCCGGGCCGTTCCAAGCTCGCGGAACAAAGCGGCCGGGCTCCGGGAATGCGTCACGGAGACCTGGAGGAGCCCCTTCATCCAGCGCGTTCGCTGGCGCAGCCACGCTCCGAGATGGGCGGGCGCCTCCTCGCGCGTCGCGGACGGAAGATCCGCCACCCGATAGCCGGCCGCGGCGAGCCGGATCCCGAGGTCGGCATCCTCCGTGACGTTCCAGGCATCCCAGCCGCCCAGCGCCTGCAGGACGGGACGGCGGAAATGGTTGGAGGTGCCGCCGAGAAGCACCGGAAGATCGAAGCGCGCCAGGGCCGGGCTCAGGACGTCGAACAGCGCCGCATATTCGATCGTGAACATGCGGGTCAGCCAGCTGTCGCGCGTGTTGTCGATCACGAGCCGGGCCTGGAGGCAGGCCACCTCGGGAGCGGACCGCTCGAACACGGAGACCGCAAGCCGAAGCTGGTCCGGATCCGGTACGTCCTCCGCATCGTAGACCGTCACGAACTCGCCGCGTGCGAGCGGCAGCGCCACGTTCAGGGCGCGCGGCTTGGTCCTGGGCTCGCCCGGCGGGGCGGTGATCACTTCGACGAACCCGGGCAGTCGCGCGCCGGCGAGCGCGGCCGCCGTCTCGCGATCATCCGCCTCGACGATCAGCTTGGCGTCGAGCTTGGCGGCCGGATAGTCGATCGCCTCGAGGGCAGTCAGCAGGCGGGGGAGGACCCGGGCCTCGCGATAGAGCGCCACCAGGATCGTGTAGACGGGCAGGTCGCGATCTGCAGTGCGCGGCGGGAGCCGCGGGGGCGATACCGGCACCGGCTCCAGCACGGATGCGAGGCGCAGGCTCGTGCTGCCCAGGAAGGCGACGCCGAGGAGGAGCGAGGCGGTGGTCCAGGTCGCCTCCGGGGCGAGGACGGCACTCGCGCCGGACGCGAAGCCGAACACATACCCCACCGCGAATTGCCGCCGGTTTGCTCCGCCCCGGTAGCTGAAGCGGGGCGAGTGGTGGGCCAGGCCGTTTGCGGCCAGCGCCGCGACCTGCTCCCCCCGGGCCGCGATCACGCTCCTGCGGATGCTCGCCGGTGTTGTGATCGCAATGCCGCCGGCGAGCCGGATGCGACGGACCAGGAGGCCAGCCACGACCTCGCCGCGCGGCGCATAGGCATACTGGGCCGCCGCGGCCGGGCCGAGCGGGACGAGGCCCGCCAGAATGGCTTCCGGGAAACGGGCCCGACAATGGACGTCGAGCAATCCGTCGATAAACGGAAGATCCAGCTCTGCTGCGAGAAGTCGAAAGTAGCATTCCTCCGAGATCCGACCCGATCGGATCAGCGCCTCGTCTGCCGAGACGCCGCCCTCCGCGGCAAGGACCGTGGCGTCTTCGAGGGCAGGCCTCGGTACGCCGTGCCGCAGGAGGAAGGCGATCTCGGGCGGAAGCTGTCGATATGCAGTTGCCTCGGCGTGTACTCGCGCCAAGCCGCCCTGGATGAACACGACAACTCCCGGGTTGTTGTGTCCATCAAAGTCGTTCCGGGGAAAATGGGGAAGGTGCGACTTGCGAAGACTTGAACGAATCTTCGCATGTTGCAGGAAGGTTGCACTCCGGGCCGTTTGCGGACATCTGACGGGGATCCACCAGATCGACCATCATGACCTCGTCCGATCCCGACCTCCGTTCCGCCGTCGCTGCGGCAGCTGCCTGGCCCTTCGAGGAAGCGAGGAAACTCGTCGCGCGCCTGGAGAAATCGGGGAAGAAGGAGGCGCTGTTCGAGACGGGCTACGGTCCGTCCGGCCTGCCGCATATCGGCACCTTCGGCGAGGTCGCCCGCACCACGATGGTGCGCAACGCCTTCCGGGTCCTGACCGAGGACAGGATCCCGACGCGGCTCGTCGCCTTCTCGGACGACATGGACGGCCTGCGGAAGGTGCCGGACAACGTTCCGAACAAGGAGCTGCTGGCCGCGAACCTCAACAAGCCGCTGACGGCCGTGCCGGACCCGTTCGGGACGCATCCGAGCTTCGGCGAGCACAACAACGCGCGGCTGCGCGCCTTCCTGGATTCCTTCGGCTTCGAATACGAATTCATGTCGGCGACCGAGTGCTACCGGGCCGGCCGCTTCGACGCGACGCTGCGCCTGATGCTGGAGCGCTACGACGAGGTGATGGCCATCATGCTGCCGTCGCTGCGGGCGGAGCGCTCGGCCACCTATTCGCCCTTCCTGCCGCTGCATCCGAAGACGGGGCACGTGATGCAGGTGCCGATCGACGAGGTCAGGCGCGACAGCGCGACCCTGGTCTGGCGCGACCCCGAGACGGGCGAGCGGTTCGAGACCTCTGTCCTCGGCGGCCACGCGAAGCTGCAATGGAAGCCGGACTGGGCGATGCGCTGGGTCGCGCTCGGCGTCGATTACGAGATGGCCGGCAAGGACCTCATCGACTCGGTCAAGCTGTCCTCGCAGATCGCCCGCGCGCTCGGGGCCGAGCCGCCGGAGGGCTTCAATTACGAGCTCTTCCTCGACGAGAAGGGCCAGAAGATCTCGAAGTCGAAGGGCAACGGCCTGACGATCGAGGAATGGCTCACCTACGGCACGCCCGAGAGCCTCGCGCTCTTCATGTACAACAAGCCGCGCGAGGCGAAGCGGCTGTTCTTCGACGTGATCCCGCGGCAGGTGGACGACTATCTCACCTTCCTGGAGAAGTACGCAGGCCAGGACTGGAAGCTGCGGCTCGGCAACCCGGTCTGGCACATCCATTCCGGCCATCCGCCCGCGCCGGAGCTCGTCCAGGGCGCGGGCGAGCGCGCCGCGACCATCTCCTTCGCGATGCTGCTCAACCTCGTGGCGGTGGCCAATACCGAGGATCCGGCCGTTTTGTGGGGCTTCATCCGCCGCTACGCGCCGGGCGCCTCGCCGGAGACCCACCCGGTGCTCGACCGGCTCGTCCGGCACGCGCTCGCCTATTACCGCGACTTCGTCCGGCCCTCGAAGGCCTACAGGGCGCCGACCGAGGCCGAGCGGGCCGCCCTTGCCGACCTCTCGGAGTCGCTCTCCGCCTTCGCGGGCTCGACGGATGCCGAGGCGCTGCAGGCGGCCGTCTACGAGGTCGGCCGGACGCATTTCCCGGACACGTCCGGAAAGGCGAAGAGCCCGGACGGGCGCCCAGGCGTGTCGCAGGCCTGGTTCCAGACCATCTACCAGGTCCTGCTCGGCGAGGCGCGCGGGCCGCGGTTCGGCTCCTTCGTGGCGCTCTACGGCGTCGACGAGACCCGCGCCCTGATCGCGAAGGCGCTTGCCGGCGAGCTCCTTTCGGAGCACGAGGCCTTCGTCTCCGCCCGTGCAGCCGCGTGAGTGAAATGTGCGTTGACCTTTGCGGCCGGGTAGGCTTATAAGCCCCCGATCGAGAGCCCTGGTGCAACCGCCGGGGCTCTTGCCGCTTTCACATCAGCAGCGATCGCGTCGTCGCCCGGCTCGGGCGCCCGATCCTTATTCGGCGAGGTTCTCCCATGGCCAACACCGTGTCGGCCAAGAAGATGGCGCGAAAGATCGCCCGGCGCACCGAGGTCAATCGGGCCCGTCGTTCCCGGATGCGGACCTTCCTGCGCAAGGTCGAGGAGGCGATCGCCGCCGGCGACCGCACCACTGCCACGCAGGTTCTCCGGACGGCCGAGCCCGAGATCATGCGGGCGGCCCAGAAGGGCGTCCTGCACAAGAACACCGCCTCCCGGAAGATCTCGCGCCTCGCGCACCGGATCACGACGCTCAGCGCCTGATCCAACGGCTCATCGTTTCTAAAAGCCCGGCCCTCGCGCCGGGCTTTTTTGATTCCGAACGAAGTGTGGATGCCGGGCCACAAATGCGCGGCTCCACGAATGTTCTTATTTCGTTCAAGTTGACTGGTTCGAACTGTCCCGGGGTGGTTCGCGCGGGGGCGCCGCGCAGATAAACCTATGACAGTCGAGTGACTTAGGCCCCAAAGCGCGAGACTCAGCCCGCGCCAACGCGCGAATCCCCTCCGAGGGTGGCTCCGGCCGAGGATTTTTCAGCGACCCGGCGAGGGATTGCTCGGCGCCCCTCGGGCCGACGAAATCCAGTGAATCCTTGGGTTTGCGAGGGGAAAGGGGGCTCGACAGCGCCGAGCGGATCGCGTCCTCCGCCCTTCGACTCACGTTTAGGCTGTTGCGCCTCGGGGAGCCCCCGGCTACGTTCCGCTGGCCTCGCCACTTTCTTGCGGTGAGGCGCTCCCAGCGTGTAGTGCACAGAACAGCTCACTTTTTGCGGAGTAGAGCGTTGTCGGTCGCGAGAAGCGAGAAAGACAGGATAAGGCGATCGATCTTTGAACTGGCGAGTTTTGCTGGTCTGTTCTGACGCGTTCGGTTTTCGGTAGTTCTGGCGACTTCAACCCCGGTCTGGAGGGGCGTGCTTGCGTGCGCTCCTTGCCTGCCGGGACGGGAGACCTGTGCCCGGGAAGAAGCCTGAAGTGATGCGTAGCGTGACCGCCGGTTTGAGGCAGCCGGCGGATGAGTGTGACAGGAGGCGGG
Organism: Pseudomonadota bacterium; assembly: GCA_023423995.1. Taxonomy (GTDB): domain Bacteria; phylum Pseudomonadota; class Alphaproteobacteria; order Rhizobiales; family Beijerinckiaceae; genus Enterovirga. The sequence goes on from JAFAEL010000093.1 coordinate 28,008, forward strand.
GTTGGGCGAGGATTCTTGGACGCGCGTCAAACGGCGGTTGCGCGCGGAACTGGGCGAAGACGTCTTCATGAGCTGGCTCGCCCGACTCGAGATGGAGGAGGTCACGGATAACGCCGCCCGCCTCAGCGTGCCCACGCGCTTCCTCAAGAGCTGGATCGAGGCCCACTATCTGGAGCGGGTGCTCACCGCCTACCGGAGCGAGACCTCCTCGACGGCGAACATCTCCATCGTGGTGCGCAGCGGCTCGCGGGATGGCGTTGCGTTCAAGGGGTCGGATATCGCCCGCCGCAACGCGGCCGCGGCGGCAAAGCCGAACGGGATCCATGTGAACGGCAGCCAGCCGGAGATTCTGCCCGCCCCGAGCGCGGCGGCGCCCGCATCTCCGGCGGTTCCCCGCGCAGACGGCGAGATCGCCGGCGCACCGCTCGACACGCGCCTCACCTTCGAGAGCTTCGTCGTGGGCCGGTCCAACGCGCTCGCCCAGGCGGCGGCCGAGCGCATCGCGCGCCATGACGGCCCGCAGGCGCTCTACAACCCGCTCTACATCCAGGCCGGCGTCGGCCTCGGCAAGACGCATCTCCTGCACGCCATCGGCAACGAGACGCGCCTCGCGGGCCGGCGGGTGATCTACCTGACGGCCGATCGCTTCATGTACGGCTTCGTCGCCTCCCTGAAGGCGCAGACCTCGCTCGCCTTCAAGGAGCGCCTGCGCGGGATCGACCTCCTGATCCTGGACGACGTGCAGTTCATCCAGGGGCGGACCATCCAGCAGGAATTCGGCCATACGCTGAACGCCCTCATCGACGCGGGCCGGCAGGTCGTGGTCGCGGCGGATAGGCCGCCGGCAGAACTCGAGAGCCTCGACGAGCGGGTGCGCTCGCGGCTCGGCGGCGGCCTTGTGGTCGAGATCTCGGCCCTGGACGAGAAGCTGCGCGCCGGGATCCTCAACCAGCGGATCGCGGCCGTGAAGACGGCCCATCCGGGCTTCGACGTGAGCCCGGCCGTCGTTCAGTATGTCGCCAATTCCATCAGCACCAACGGGCGGGACCTCGAGGGCGCCGTGAACCGGCTCCTGGCGCATGCCACCCTGTCGGGCACCGCCGTGACGCTGGAGACCGCGGAGGTCGCGATCCGGGACCTCGTCCGCTCACGCGAGCCGAAGCGCGTGAAGATCGAGGACATCCAGAAGCTGGTCGCGTCGCGCTACAACGTCTCGCGGTCCGACATCCTATCCGAGCGGCGCACGGCAGCGGTCGTGAAGCCGCGCCAGATCGCCATGTACCTGTCCAAGGTGCTGACGCTCCGGTCCCTGCCGGAGATCGGGCGGCGCTTCGGCGGCCGCGACCACACGACGGTGCTCCACGCCGTGCGCAAGATCGAGAAGGCGCTCGGGGCCGACACGTCCCTGTCGGAAGAGGTCGAACTCCTGAAGCGCATGCTCCAGGAGTGAGATCGGAAAGCCCGCGCGCCGGCCCGGCGCGCGGCGCGGTCCTCAGATGCGGCGGAGAAGATCCTGGGCTGCCTCCGCCGGAGGCCGGTCCAGGTTGAAGGCGCCGATGAAGTTCCCGTCCTTGCCCATCAGGTAGACGAGCGAGGTGTGCTCCATCGTGTAGTCGCCGTCCTTGGTCGGAGCCTTCTTGGCATAGGCGCGGAAATCGCGGACGACCTTGTCGATGGCCTCCTGCGAGCCGGTCAGGCCGATGATGCGGTCGTCGAAGCTCGAGACGTAGCTCTTCATGATGTCGGGCGTGTCACGCTCCGGATCCACCGTGATGAAGAGCGCCCGGACGTTCTTTCCCTTGTCGCCCATCTCCCGGAAGACCTCGGAGAGCTGGAACAGCTTGGTCGGGCAGACGTCGGGGCAGTGGGTGAAGCCGAAGAACACCAGGTAGGGGCTGCCGCGCAGGTCGCGGTCCGTCACCGTCCTGCCGTCGCCCGCGGCCAGCGAGAAGGGGCCGCCGATCGAGACGGTCGAGCCGCCGCGCGGAAGCAGCGTGAAGTAGATCGCGGTGCCAAGGGCGACGAGGCCGATCGCGAGAGCCAGGACCGGGAGCGCCAGGCGGCGCGTGCGAGGGGACATCAGCGAGCCTATTGGTTGCGCCGCTCAGCTAGAGGGGCGCCGCCTGCTTGCCAAGGCGGCCAAGCGACGCCGCATCGACCGGTGCGGCGACGGCTAGGCGGGCGAGTGTCCCTAGCCGGCGGCCTCCGGGCCGCAGGCGCCCCGCTCAGGAACGGGCGCTGATGACCGACGGGGTCCGGTAGGTGGGGCAGCGATACGCGACGCCCTCGACCCAGGACCAGTCGCGGTAGGGACGGCGGATGAGGAGAAGGTCCGTCGCGCCGCGGCGGAGCGCCTCGTCGCGGAGCGGCTCCAGGCGGACGGCGAAATTGTCGGCTTTCGGCAGGACGCCCCACCCGCCGGGCGGCGGCACGGCGTCCGGGCTCGATGCCGGCACGGGGGTCGTCAGCGCGCCATAGACATAGGGGCCGCGCCCATCGGTCCTGATCGGGCCGCCCACTTTGCCGAGCGAGCGGCAGGTGGCCACGTCCGCCGGCGAGTCGACGAGCCGCAGCGGGGCGGGCGGCACCGGAAAATAGCCGCACCCCGCAACGAGGGTCGCAACGAGCATCGCCGCAGCAAGGGGCTTCAGCATCTGGTCGTCCTGTCGAGGGCACCCAGGCCCGGTCGCGAATCGGTAGTAGCCGGCCCTCGCAAGCTTCACAATCCGGCGTTGCGCACCATTCGGGCCGCTCAGCGCGGCGCCGGGCGGCGGAGATCGAGCGTCAGGGGATATTCCAGGTTCATCTCCTCGGGCGGGATCGGCACGCGGCCGGGCGTGTGCCCGTGGTCGTGGAAGCGGGCGAGCCGGCGGCCCTCCGCCTCAAGGCCGTTGACCGGGAAGGTGTCGTAGACGCGTCCGCCCGGATGGACGACATGATACATGCAGCCGCCGAGCGAGCGCTCGCTCCAGCCGTCCAGGACGTCGAAGGTCAGGGGCGCATGCACCGGAATGGTGGGGTGGAGGCCGGAGCTCGGCTGCCAGACCTTGAAGCGGAGCCCCGCGACCGCCTCGCCCGAGACGCCCGTCGGCGTCATCGGCAGCCGCCGGCCGTTGCAGGTGATGATGTGCCGACCGGAGACGAAGCCGAACGCCTTGACCTGGAGGCGCTCGACGGAGCTGTCGACATAACGGACCGTGCCGCCGCCGCCGTTCTCCTCCCCGAGCACGTGCCAGGGCTCGAGCGCCTGGCGGAGTTCGAGACGCACGCCGCCATGCTCGGCTGTCCCGAACAGTGGGAAGCGAAACTCGCGCTGCGCCTCGTACCACGCCGGGTCGAAGGCATAGCCGGCCCCGTTCAGGTCCCGCAGGACGTCGAGGAAATCCGCCCAGAGGAAATGCGGGAGCATGAAGCGGTCGTGCAGCGCCGTCCCCCAGCGGACGAAGGCGCCGTCCTGCGGCTGACGCCACAGCCAGGCGATGATCGCCCGCAGCAGCAATTGCTGCGCGAGGCTCATCCGGGCATCCGGCGGCATCTCGAAGGAGCGGAATTCCAGCAGGCCGAGGCGGCCGGTCGGGCTGTCCGGGGAATAGAGCTTGTCGATGCAGATCTCGGCCCGGTGCGTGTTGCCCGTCACGTCCACGAGCACGTTCCGGAACACCCGGTCCACGAGCCAGAGCGGCGGCTTCTCCGCCTCCGGGCCGGGGATCTGCGCGAGCGCGATCTCGAGCTCGTACAGCCCCTCGTGCCGCGCCTCGTCCGAGCGCGGCGCCTGGCTCGTCGGGCCAATATAGAGGCCGGCGAAAAGGTAAGAGAGGGCAGGGTGCCGCTGCCAGTACAGGACGAGGCTCTTCAGCAGGTCCGGCCGGCGGAGAAAGGGTGAATCGGCAGGGGTGGTGCCGCCCAGCACGACATGGTTGCCGCCGCCCGTCCCGGTATGGCGGCCGTCGATCATGAACTTTTCCGCGGCAAGTCCGAGCGCGCGGGCGTCCTCGTACACGCCCGTCGTGATGTCGACCGCTTCCTGCCAGCCCTTCGCGGGGTGGACATTGACCTCGATCACGCCGGGGTCGGGCGTGACCTTGATGTTGTCGAGCCGGGGATCGAAGGGCGGCGGGTAGCCTTCGATGTGGAGCGCATGGCCGATCTCGGCGGCCGAATCCTCCACCTTCGCGAGCAGCTCGAGGTAGTCCTCGATCCGCTCCAGGGGCGGCATGAACACGCGCAGCGTGCCGTCGCGTGCCTCGACGGCGAGGGCCGTGCGCACCGCGACGCGGCGCCGGCCCCTGCTTCGGCGCTGGCCGGCAAGCTCGTCGGGAAGGGCGTCCCTCTCCTCCAGGGGGTCCTGGGGGGAGTAGTAGGGGTAGTGCTCCGGCGGGACGTGGGGGAGCGAGGCGAGCGGCAGCCGGGAGCCGAGCGGGGAGTCCCCGGGCAGGACGAACATCTCACCCCGCCGGAACTCCCAGGGTTCGGAAACCCAGCTCCGGCCAGGCCCCTCTTCCAGGCTCATGAGGGGCAGCACATAGCCGACGGGATCGCCCAGCCCGCCGGTGAAGACCCTCACCATGCGGGCGCGGGCCTCGGGATCGCCGAGCCTCGGATCAGCCGGGGAAACATTGGCCGGCAGCTTGGCTTCCTCCCCCATCCAATGGACGGGATCCTCGTAGGCGGGCAGGACGTACTCCGCCATATCGAGGCGTGTCGCGAGCGCATCGACCAGTCGCTTCGCCTCCGCGATGCCGGCGCCGGACGGCGCATCCTCGCGGGCGATCAGCTCCGGATCCCGCCAGATCGGGCGCCCGTCCCGGCGCCAGTAGAGGCCGAAGGCCCAGCGCGGGAGGCTCTCGCCCGGGTACCATTTCCCCTGGCCGTAATGCAGGAGCCCGCCGGGCGCGAACCGGTCCCGGTATCGCCTGATCAGCTTGTCCGCGAAGCCGCGCTTCGTCGGCCCGGTCGCGGCGGCGTTCCATTCCGGAGCCCCGAGATCGGCGAGGTTCAGGAAGGTCGGCTCGCCGCCGATCGTCAGCCGCACGTCCTGCGCGGCAAGGTCCTCATCGACCGCCCCGCCGAGCGTGTTCAGGGCCGTCCAGGCTTCGTCCGAGAATGGCTTCGTGGTCCGCGGCGCTTCGGCGACCCGCGCGACTTTCATCTCGAACCCGAACTCCACTCCTGCCGGCTCGTTGGAGCCGGAGATGGGCGCGGCCGAGCGGTAATGCGGCGCGGCGGCGAGCGGGATGTGCCCCTCGCCGCAGAGCAGGCCGGAGGTGGCGTCGAGCCCGAGCCAGCCGGCACCGGGGAGATAGGCCTCCGCCCAGGCGTGAAGATCGGTGAAGTCGCGCTCGGGGCCGGGCGGACCCTCGACCGCGCCGCCGTCCGGCGTGAGCTGGATCAGGTAGCCGGAGACGAACCGGGCCGCGAAACCGAGCCGCCGGAGGAGGTGCACGAGCAGCCAGGCGGAGTCGCGGCAGGAGCCCGTCTTGAGGCGGAGCGTCTCGTCCGGGTTCTGTACCCCGGGCTGGAGGCGCGTTTCGTAGCCGATCTCCTGCGCCAGCATGCCGTTCAGCGTGGTGAGAAGCTGGACCGTTCCCAGCCCTTGGGGAGCGCGCGCGAGAAACGCCTCGAAATGCTCCCCCGCGCCTTCCTGGACGAGATAGGGCGAAAGCTCGGCCCTGAGATCGTCCGGGTAGGCGAAGGGCCAGGCGGCCGCATAATCCTCGATGAAGAAGTCGAAGGGATTGCGGGCGGCGAGTTCCGCCGTCAGGTCCACCTCGATCCGGAGTTCGGCCGTCCGCTCCGGAAAGACCACGCGCGCGTTCCAGTTCCCGCCCGGGTCGAGATGCCAGTTGAGGAAGTGCTTCGAGGGCGTGACCTTGAGCGAGTAGCTCGGGATCGGCGTGTGACCGGACGGCGAGGGCCGAAGCCGGATCGTCTGCGGCCCGAGCTGGATCGCCCGGTCGTAGCGATAGGTCGTGACGTGATGGAGCGCGACGAGGATCGACACGGCAGATCCAGGCTGTCGAGGCCGGAGGCGGCCCCTGATGGACGAATGTTGCACCGGCCCGACCCGCAGGCCAGTACTCGACCTGCAAGAGGCGCGCCGGGAGGATGGGCCGGGTGGGGCAACCCACGCAGAACGCGCGGGGGAGCTTGCCGATCCCGGTCGGGCCGGGATACCCGGCCGTGGTCCGCCAGAGCGGCGGCGATGAGGCGGCAAGGATGCCCTG